>JBKDZN010000059.1:0-20677 GCA_047971245.1 Acidimicrobiales bacterium | reverse complement strand
GGGACGGGACCTGGCCGGTCTCCCGCAGCCAGTGCTCGTAGCGTTCCGGGTCGATCCAGGCCCCGGTGGCCGCCGCGAACCGGCGGGCGGCCGGGGCCATCAGCTCGGTGCGGCCGGCCCGAGCGGCGGTGGACGACACCCGGTGGAGATCGTGACCGTCGTCGAGGGTGAGGCGGACCCCGTCCGGGACGACCAGGGGATGGCGGGGCGCCACGGCCGGTTCGGGTAGGGCGGCCAGGGCGGCATCACGGCTGGCCGTACGGGGCGGCTCGTACCAGTGGAGCTCCTGGATCTGGTGCCACTTGTCGGCCCCCATGATCACCACGTCGTACCCGGCGGCGATCTCGACCAGGAGGCGGTGCTCGGTCAGGGCGGCCTCGAGCCATGGGTGTTCGGCCGCGGTGGCCTCGAGCACGGCGTGGCGATGGGCGAACAGGGGCCGGGCGACGACGTCCTTGCCCAGCACCTCGGCGCTGTGGACCAGCACCACCCGGTCGAGGTCGCGTTGCTCCATGGCGGCGCGGGCGATGGCCACATGAGCCACGGTGGGCGGATTGAACGAGCCGGGGTACACGCCGATTCGGGCCATGGGACTCCAGGATGGCACGCCGGGGCCGATCGGCCGATCGGGGGGTACCGACGAAGCAGATCCCCGGTTTGGCCGGCCCTGATCCCCGCCGGGACGGCGGCGGGGACCGCGGGCTAACGTTGGCCGTTGTGTTCGGAGCCACCGGGTGATCGGAGCGACGGTCCGGACCCGATCCGGTGGGGCTGCTGCCCCGGCCGCGGCCACGGTCGAGCCGTTGGCGGTGTTGACCACGGCGGAGTTCGTCGACGAGCTCCACCACCGGCTGGCCACCGCCCGGCGCCGGATCTCGATCCAGCTCATGACCTTCGACGGTGACCGCTCCGGCCAGGCGGTGGCCCGAGCGCTGATCGCGGCGGCCGGGCGCGGGGTGAGCGTCCAGGTGTTGCTGGACTGCTTCGTCGACCGGTTCGTGAGCGACACCCCGGTCCGGCGTCCGGCGGTCCGCGACGAGCACCGGGCCACCGTGGCCATGTACCGCCGGCTCGAGGCGGCCGGGGTCGAGGTGCGCTACACCCACCCCAACGGCCGGTTCCGCCAGTTCAGCCTGGCCCGGAACCACAAGAAGGTGTTCCTGATCGACGATCGGGCCTACCTGGGCGGCGTCAACGTGTCGGACCACAACTTCGGTTGGCACGATCTCATGGTGCGGATCGAGGAGCCGCGGCTGGTGGCCTCCCTGGGCGCCGACTTCCGGGCCGGTTTCCGGGGCCATCGCTACGACCTCGACGGATCCGGTGGTGAACCGGACCGGGAACCGGTTCCCGGGGTCACCGCGGCCTGGCTGGTCAGCAACCGGGCCGTGGAGCGCACCTTCGACGAGATGGTGGCCGGCGCCCGCCGGCGGGTGGTGGTGGCCTCGCCCTACGCCATCGACCGGCATCTGGTGGCCGGGCTGGAGCAATGCCCGGCCCCCGAGCGGACCGTGGTGATCTCCGACGACAACAACTTCCGGATCCTCCGGGTCGTCACCCCGCATCTGCAGCACCGGCTGGAACGGGCCGGGGTGACGGTGGCCGCATACCACCGGTTCTCCCACGCCAAGTTCCTGCTCGCCGACGATCGCCTGCTGGTGGGTTCCTCGAACTACGGCCGCCACAGCTTCTGGTGCAACCAGGAGATCGGGTTGGTGGTCGACGATCCCGTGTTCGTGGCCGACTTCGTCGCCCGGATCCTCGAGGACAATCTCGGTTCGGCCCGCGGCGGCCACCCGGCCCCGGCCCGGTGGTTGGGCGCCGGCGTGGCGGTGGCCATGACCGGTGTCCTGCGGGCTTACGGGCGCTGGGTGGCGCCCCGGGTGCCGGCCCTCGCCGACCGGCGATGAACGCCGGGACCGGTCGGCCCGCGGCCGGCAACGAGCACAACGACTGCGGTGATGATGCCCGGGCCCGGCGGGACCGGCTCAAGCCACTGGTCGGCATCGCCGTGGCCGTGGCCGTGGTGGCCACCGGCACCTGGCTGCTCGGGGTCCGCCTCCACGAGCCGTTGTTGCGGTTCGTGGGGATGATGATCGGGGCCACCACGTTCGTCCCCCTACCCGCCGACACCTTCGTGCTCGACGCGTCCCGGGTCCTCCCCCCGGTGGTGGTCGGTCTGGTGGGCGGCCTGATCAACACCGTGATGGTGCTGGTGGAGCGCCGATGGCTGCTGATCCTGGTCGGGGACCCCGCCTTCGGCCGGGTGGTGCGGTTCTTCGACACGAACCGGTGGGCCTCGTTCACCAGCGATCACATGTTCCTGGGGTTGGTGATCGGCGGCGCCTCCGTCATCCCGTTCGAGCCGTTCCGGTTGCTGGCGGTGATCCGGCACTATCCGCCCGGCCGGTACGCGGCGGCCACGTTCCTGTCCCGCGGGGGCCGCTACCTGGTGCTGGCCCTGATCGGTCGGCAGCTGCTCGAGGTCGGCTGGCTGACCCAGGTGATCTGGATCACCCTCATCCTGTTCCTGGTGGGGATGGCCCGGTCGGTGGTCAAACTGATTCGCCATGACGCGTGACGGACAGGCCGACCCCGTGACGGAGGTGCTGGGGGCACTGCATCCGCCGGTGACGGTGGAGGACGGGCACGGGACGGCCTGGTTCCGGCCCCTACCCGAGCATCGGGGGAACCCCGGCTGGCTTCACGGTGGGTTGGCCGCCACCCTGCTCGACCATGTCTCGGCCCGCACCGCGGCGGCCGCGCTCGGGAACCTGCCGGTGGTGACCGGCACCCTCGATCTCCGGTACCACACCCCGGTCGCCCTCGACGGCGGTCCCTACCGGGGGGAGGCCTCGGTCGAGCGGGTGGTGGCGCGGGCGGTCCGGGTCAGGGCCCGGATCCTGCCCGCCGACGGCGGGGGACGGCCGTACGTGGCCGCGTCGGGCCTGTTCCTGATCCGACCCGGCGCCGAGCCGGGCCAGGACTGAGCGAGCCGGGGCCGGGATCGCCTCAGCCCTCGGCCGCTTTCCAGTCGGCGAGCTGGGGTGATTCGGCGCCGATGGTGGTGGACGCACCATGACCGGTGCGCACCTCGGTGGTGCCGGGCAGGGTGAAGAGGCGGTGCTCGATGGAGTCGAGGATGACCTCGTAGCTGGAGAACGAACGGCCGGTGGCGCCGGGCCCGCCCTGGAACAGGGTGTCGCCGCTGAACAGGACGCCGTCGGTGGGCAGGTGCAGGCAGCAGCCGCCGGGGGAGTGGCCCGGGGTGTGGATCACCGAGAGCTCGTGGCCCCCGACCGTGACGGTCTGTCCGTCGGTGAGGGCGCCGTCGAACCGGCGGTCCGGGTAGACGACCTCCCAGAGCATGGTGTCGTCGGGGTGGAGCAGGATCGGGGCCCCGGTCTCGTCGGCCAGGGCGGCGGCGGCGTTGATGTGGTCGTTGTGGCCGTGGGTGCAGACCACGGCGGTGAGGCGCCGGTCACCGATGCCGTCGAGGATCGGCCGGTGGTCGTGAGCGGCGTCGATCACGATCACCTCCCGGTCGTCGCCGATGATCCAGACATTGTTGTCGACCTCGAAGTCCTGGCCGTCGAGGCTGAACACCCCGGAGGTCACGACATGATCGACGCGGGCCCCGCTCACAGCATCACCACCGAGCGCAGCACTTCGCCCTTCTCCATCTTGTGGAACGCCTCCTCGACCTGGTCGATCCCGATCTTCTCGGAGACGAACCCGTCGAGGTTGAGGCGGCCCTGGAGGTAGAGGTCGATCAGCATGGGGAAGTCGCGGCTGGGCAGGCAGTCGCCGTACCAGCACGATTTGAGGGCCCCGCCCCGGCCGAACACCTCGATCAGGGGCAGCTCGACCGACATGGTCGGATTCGGCACCCCGACCAGGACCACCGTCCCGGCCAGGTCGCGGGCGTAGAACGCCTGCTCGTAGGTCTGGGGCAGGCCGACGGCCTCGATGGCCACGTCGACGCCGTTGCCGCCGGTGAGCGCCCGGATGGCTTCGACCGCGTCGGTCGTGGCCGAGTTGACGGTGTGGGTGGCGCCGAAGCCGGTGGCCCACGCCAGCTTCCGGTCGTCGATGTCGACGGCGATGATGGTGGTGGCCCCGGCCAGCCGGGCCCCTTCCAGGGCGGCGTTGCCGACACCGCCGCAACCGAAGACGGCCACCGAATCACCCCGGGTCACCCCGCCGGTGTTGATGGCGGCGCCGATCCCGGCCATGACGCCACAGCCCAGCAGACCGGCGGCTTCGGGCGGGGCCGCCGGATCGACCTTGGTGCACTGCCCCGCCGCCACCAGGGTCTTGTCGCAGAAGGCACCGATCCCGAGCGCCGGGCTCAGCTCGGTACCGTCGGTCAGGGTCATCTTCTGGGTCGCGTTGTGGGTGTCGAAGCAGTACCAGGGCTCGCCCTTGAGGCAGGCCCGGCACTGGCCGCACACGGCCCGCCAGTTGAGGATCACGTAGTCGCCCGGGGCCACCTCGGTGACCCCGTCACCCACCGACTCGACGATCCCGGCCGCCTCGTGGCCGAGCAGGAACGGAAAGTCGTCGTTGATGCCGCCCTCCCGGTAGTGGAGGTCGGTGTGGCAGACCCCGCAGGCCTGGATGTCGACCACAGCCTCCCCGGGGCCGGGATCGGGAATGACGATGGTCTCCACCGTCACCGGTTCGCCCTTGGCCCTGGCGATGACTCCCCGAACTTCCTGTGGCATGACCGCCTCCGATGCTGCGCCGCTCCGTCCCCGGGGTCGACCCGGTGCGTCACCGACAACCTACCTGCCCCCGCCTCCCTGCACCTGACCCCCCTGCCCCGGGCCCGGTCGACCGCGGCGCCGCGGGCCCGTGCCGGCCACGCCCCCAAAGGCTGATCGGCGACGCCGGTGGGTACTCTCACGGCCGTTGTGAGTGATCAGACTGCCGTACCGTTCTCTGCCCGCACCGAGATCCTGACCAGCCCCGACGGGGAGCCGGTGGCCGTGCATCACCTCGGGGGCGACGGTCCACCCCTGGTCCTGGGGCACGGCAACGGTCTCAACGCGGGCATGTGGGCTGCAGTGGTGCCCCATCTGCGGGATCGGTTCACCTGCTACGGGATCGACCTGAGGGGTCACGGGGCGTGCCGGCCGGTCAACCCCGACTACGCGATCAGCCGGGAGGACTTCGCCGTGGACATCATCACCGTGATCGACCATCTCGGCGGCCCGGTGGCCTACGCCGGCCACTCGCTGGGCGGGGCGACCGGAACCGAGGCGATCCTGCAACGGCCCGATCTGGTCACCGGCCTGTGGTTGTTCGAGCCGGTCCTGTTCACCGCCGACCGCCCGGCCAGCGACGGGCCGTCGATGCTGGTCGAGGCCACGAAGCGGCGCCGGATGGAGTTCGATTCGGTGGATGACGCCGTCGAGCGGCTCGGATCGAAGCCGCCGTTCGATCGGTGTGACCCGGTGGCCGTCCGGGCATACCTGACCATCGGGACCATGCCGGTGCCCGGAGGGGTCCGGCTCTCGTGCGACCGCAAGGACGAGGCCCGGGTGTTCGCCGAGACCGGCCCCATCGATTTCGGCCGGTTGGCGACCGTGACCGTCCCGGTGCGGGTGGTGCGCGGTGGCAGCGCTGACGCGGCCAACGCGGGACCGGCCGACTTCGCACCCCTGGTGGCCAAGGCCTTCGGCGTCGACCTGGAGGAACATGCCCCCCTGTCGCACTTCGGTCCGATGGAGGACGGGGCGATCATCGCCCGGTCCATCGCCGACCATTTCGCCTGATCCCCCGATCGGATGATCCCGGCCGGTCCCGCCGGCCGATCCTCCGGGCGGGAGCCGGCCGGCGTGGCCGGTTCGGGCGTGGCGCCCCGCCGCTGATCAGGTGGTCTGGCGCCGGATGTAGGCCCCCATGTCCTGCACGGCGCCGTCGGCCTCGGGCATGTTGCCGGCGCAGACCTGGAACACGTGCTGCATCTCGGGGAAGACGGTCAGCTCGGTGGGTACGCCGGCGGCCTGTAGGCGCTCGGCCAGGCGCACCGAGTCGGCCAGCAGGACCTCGTGGTCGCCGACCTGGATCAGGACCGGTGGAAGGCCGGCCAGCTCGGCGTGGAGCGGTGCCGCGGTGGGGTCTCTCGGGTCGCGGCCCTGGAGGAAGTCCTCGGCGGCGGCCTTGCTCGAGGCGGCGTCGATGAGCAGGTCGACGTCGCCCCGGGACTCGAAGGTGTCGCCGACGGCCTCGAGGTCGACCCAGGGTGACATCAGGGCCGCCGCGGCCGGCATCGGGATCCCGTCGGCCCTGAGGGCCAGCAGGGTGAGCACACACAACCCGCCACCGGCGGAATCACCCGACAGGGCGATCCGTCCGGGGGCGAACCCGGCGGCGAGCAGCCACCGGTAGGCGGTCACCGCGTCCTCGACCTGGGCCGGGTGAGGATGTTCGGGGGCCAGGCGGTAGTCGATGGCCAGGCTGCGGCAGCCGGCCGCGGTGGCCAGGTGGCCGATCATGGCCCGGTGGCTGTTCACCGAACAGATCCGGTAGCCGCCCCCGTGCAGGTAGAGGATCACCCGGTCGTCGGCGGCCCCGGCCGGGTTGATCCACTGACCCGGGATCCCGTCGACGTCGACCGGATCGAAGGCCACATCGGGGGGCGGAGCGGTCATGGCGCCGAACTGCTCCCCGCCGGCCCGTTGCTCCTCGAGGGTCGGGTCGGCCCCCACCATCTGCTGCTGGAGCTGCCGGAACAGCTCGAAGGTCGCTTCCGCCTCTGGACTGGCCATGGTTCCTCCTCGGGTTGCCCCGATCCGGGTCGGGGCCAGAACACGTGAGGCCAGTATGGACCCGCGGCGAGCGGCCGGGAAACTCTTTGTAAGGTAAGCACCTACTTGCTAACCGTGAGCATGGTCACCTAGGGTCCGGCGTGGGGGAGACCGACACCTGGAGGAGCGGACCATGAGCGACCGCGCGCAGCCGAAACCCACCACCGAGGTTCAGGCGGACCTCGGCATCGACCTGGACCGGATCCGGACCCGCTACCGCCAGGAGCGCGACAAGCGGCTCAGAGCCGATGGCGAGCAGCAGTACCTGGAGACCGCCGGCCGGTTCGAGCACTATGCCACCGACGATCCGCACGCCCCCACCGTCGCCCGACGGGAACCACTCACCGGCGAGGTCGAGGTGGTGGTCGTGGGCGGCGGCTTCAGCGGCATGCTCGCTGCGGCCCGGCTGCGGGAGGCCGGGATCGACGACGTCCGGATCATCGAGGCCGGAGCTGACTTCGGCGGCACCTGGTACTGGAACCGTTATCCCGGCGCCCAGTGCGACATCGAGTCGTACTGCTACCTGCCGCTGCTGGAGGAGACCGGGTACCTGCCCAAGGAGAAGTACTCCTACGCCCCGGAGATCTTCGAGCATTCCCGTCGCATCGGCGAACAGTTCGGCCTCTACGACCTGGCCTGCTTCCAGACCCGGGTCCGCAGCCTGGACTGGTCGGAGGAGCTGAAGCGGTGGCTGGTGCGTACCGACCGGGACGACCGGATGCAGGCCCGGTTCGTCATCGTGGCCACCGGACCGGCCAGCCGGCCCAAGCTGGCCGACATCCCCGGCATCGAGACCTTCGCGGGGCACACGTTCCACACCAGTCGCTGGGATTACGATTACACCGGTGGCGATCACCGCGGGAACCTCGACCGGCTGGCCGACAAGCGGGTGGCCATCATCGGAACCGGGGCCTCGGCCATCCAGTGCGTGCCGCATCTCGGCGCCGCGGCCCGGCACCTCTATGTGTTCCAGCGCACCCCGTCCTCGGTCGACGAGCGGGGCAACATGCCCACCGATCCGGCCTGGGCGGCCGGCCTCCGGCCGGGATGGCAGCGGGAACGCCGGGAGAACTTCAACGCCATCGTTATCGGTCAGCCCTTCGAGGAGGACATGGTGAACGACGGCTGGACGGCGATCTTCCGCGACCTGCAGACCATGGCCCCCCTCCGGGAGACGACCACGGGAGACGACGCCGACGGGTCGGGCGCAGCGGAGGCCGCCCTGCTGGCCGAGATCGCGGACGCCCGGAAGATGGAACAGATCCGAGCCCGGGTCGAGGACTCGGTCGACGACCCCGCCACCGCCGAGGCCCTCAAGCCGTGGTATCGGCAGTTCTGCAAGCGTCCGACCTTCAACGACGACTACCTGCCCACCTTCAACCGATCCAACGTCACCCTGGTCGACACCAGCCCGACCAAGGGGGTGGAGCGCATCACCCCGACCGGACTGGTGGCCGGAGGGACGGAGTACGAGGTGGACTGCATCATCTACGCCACCGGTTTCGAGATCGGCACCCGACTCGAACGCCGGATCGACTTCGACATCCTGGGCGAGGGCGGCCGGTCGATCTTCGACCACTGGGCCACGGGCATCCGGACCCTGCACGGCCACTCGAGCCGGGGCTTCCCCAACTGGTTCTTCATCGGTATCGGGCAGAACGGCCTGTCGGTCAACATGACCTCGATGTTCGACGATCAGGCCCGGCACATCGCCTACATCATCTCGCAGGTCAGGGACCGCGGAGCCCGCACGGTGCAACCCACCGAGGCCGGTGAGGCCGCCTGGGTGGCCGAGATCCGGAAATGGGCGGTGACGGCCAACGACTTCAGTGAGTCGTGCACCCCCGGCTACTACAACAGCGAAGGCACGTTCGGGTCCGCGGTCGGCACCCTGGCCGGCGAGGCGTATGCCCCCGGGGCCAACGCCTTCAACGCCCTGCTGGGCGCCTGGCGTGACCAGGGCGATCTGGCCGGGCTCGAACTCTCGACCTGACCGGGCTGACCGCCGACCGGCCACCGCTCAGCGTTCAGGCCGGTCGGACGTTGAAGCCCCCGTACAGGATCTGTCGGGTGAGTTCCCGGACGATGGCGTCGTCATCGTCCGGGAAGTCGGCCCCGATCAGATGGTCGTCGAACACCGCCGCGGCGAGGATCATGGCGATGGAGGACCCGGCCGCCACCGGGACGTTCATGTCGGCGGTGTCGACGCCGAGCCGGTCGAGGCGGGCCGGCATCACCTCGCTGGTCAGGCCGCGCAGTGCGGCCCGCACCCGCTGGCCGGCGGGATGCGATGCCATCACCTCGGGTTCGAAGTAGCTGGTGGCCAGGGCGGTGAGCACCAGGCCACGGTTGGCCCGGGCCGTCCGGTACACGGTTCTCGTGAACTGCTCCTGGCCCTCGACCGAATCGTCGAGATTCGATTCGTCCCCGGCCCACTCGACCCAATGCTCCAAGAACTCCGCCATCGGGACCAGGACGGCCTCGCCGAACAGGTTGGCCTTGGAGCCGAAGTTGCGGAACAGGAGGGTCTCGGCCACGTCGGCGGCCGCGGCGATCTCCCGGGTGGTGGCCCGCGGGTATCCCTTGTCGGCGAACACCGACCGGGCCGCGTCGAGGATTAGTTCCCGGATCCGGCCCGGAGCCCGCCGGCCCCGGCGGGTGGGCGGGCCGGCGCCCGGATCCGGCGTCGACGAATCGTCGGCCGGGGAGTCCCGCCGGACGTTGCTCCTGCCTGGGCCCGTCACGAATCCTCCCGGTCCGGTGTGGCCGTCGGGCCAACCCTATTGGGCCCGGCATCGGGCGGCACCACGGTCCGGAAACCGGGGGCGGGTCGGTCGCCGAACCGGCGGACGAGGCCGAGACGGGCCGAGTGGACCCGGGGCCCCAAATCTGGTGCGATGGGGGAGCGGGCGTCGACGACCGGGCGTGGGTTCGGGCCCGCACCGCCAGAGACCAATCCGGCGGGGGACGTCCAGGTATCGGTACGCTGGTATCACCACCAACCCGCCACCAAACGACATCAACGGAGATCGCCATGTCCACCGACGCGTTCAGCAACCCCCACATCGGTCAGATCTACATCAACGGCGAATGGGGCACGACCGGCTCGGCTCTCACCATCGACGTGGTCAACCCGTCGACCGAGCAGGTCATCGCCACCATCCCCAACGGCAACAGCGAGGACGTGGACCGGGCGGTCGCGGCGGCCCGTGACGCCTTCGACTCCTTCTCCCGGACCAGTGTCGAGGACCGCATCGCCCTCATGGAGCGGATCATCGAGGTCTACAAGTCACGCATCCCCGACCTGGCCGCGGCGGTGACCGCCGAGATGGGCGCCCCCACCATGCTGGCCCAGCGGGCCCAGGCCCCGTCCGGGCTGGGACATTTCCTGGCCACCCTCGAGGCCCTCAAGGCCTACGAGTTCGAGGAGACGGCGGGCACCACCCTGGTGGTGTCGGAGCCCATCGGGGTGTGCGGCTTCATCACCCCCTGGAACTGGCCGCTCAACCAGATCGGGGCCAAGGTGGCCCCGGCCATCGCCACCGGCTGCACCATGGTGCTCAAGCCCTCGGAGGTGGCCCCGATCAACGCGGTGATCTTCACCGAGATCATGGAGGAGGCCGGTGTGCCCGCCGGGGTGTTCAACCTCGTTCAGGGCGACGGGCTTTCCGTCGGGGTGCCCCTGTCCTCCCATCCCGGGGTGGACATGATGTCGTTCACAGGTTCCACCCGGGCCGGTATCGAGGTGGCCCGCAACGCCGCCCCGTCGGTGAAGCGGGTGGCCCAGGAACTGGGGGGCAAGTCGGCCAACATCCTGCTCGACGACGTCGACCTCAGCCAGGTCATCCCCCGTGACCTGTTCGGCATGTGCATGAACTCCGGCCAGTCGTGCAACGCCGGGTCCCGGATGCTGATCCCGGCCGACAAGATGGAGGAGGCGGCCAACGTGGCCGCGGCCACCGCCGAAGGGATCACCGTGGGTGACCCGACCGCGGACGGTACCGCGATCGGGCCGGTGGTGTCGGAGGCCCAGTTCCTCAAGATCCAGGCCCTCATCCAGAAGGGGATCGAGGAGGGCGCCACCCTCGTCGCCGGGGGTACCGGCCGTCCCGATGGGCTCGACAACGGCTACTACGTCAAGCCGACCGTGTTCGCCAACGTCAGCAACGAGATGACCATCGCCCGGGAAGAGATCTTCGGTCCGGTGATCTGCCTGATCGGCTACACCGACACCGACGAGGCCGTCGCCATCGCCAACGACACCGACTACGGCTTGTCCGGTTACGTGTCCTCCCCTGATGTGGACCGGGCCCGCGGCGTGGCCCGCCGGCTCCGCACCGGGATGGTGCATCTCAACGGCGCCCCACTCGACAACAAGGCCCCCTTCGGGGGTTACAAGCAGTCCGGCAACGGCCGCGAGTTCGGCGCCCACGGCATGCGGGAGTTCCTGGAGGTCAAGTCGATCTTCGGTTCCGAGGCCGAGTAAACCCCGCACGCACTGGCGGCCGCCGCTCGTCCGAACCACGGGGTACGTGCCCCCGGGCCCGGTGAGCCGGGCTCGGGGCCGCGGGCACGCCGCCCCGCCCACGAGCCCCGCCGGGCCGGGCCCCGGTACCATCGGGCGATGGCGGCAGCCGAGCACATGGTCCATGAGCACCGCGACGTCCAGGGCGGCGCGGCCCGGGCCGCCGTGTTCGGCATCAGCGACGGCCTGGTCTCGAACGTGGCGCTCATCCTCGGCGTGGCCGCAGCCTCGGTCGACGCCTCAACGGTCATGCTGGCCGGGGTGTCGGGGTTGTTGGCCGGGGCGGCGTCGATGGCGGCCGGCGAGTACGTGTCGGTCAAGGCCCAGGCGGAGCTGATCGAACGGGAGCTGGTCATCGAACGGGCCTCCCTGGAGGAACGGCCGCAGGTGGAGGTGGCCGAGCTGGCCGCCATCTACCGGGCCCGGGGGATCGACGCCCGCCAGGCGCGCGAGATGGCCACCGCTGTGATGGCCGACATCGACGTGGCCCTCGACGTCCATGCCCGGGAAGAGCTCGGGGTCGACCCGTCCGAGGTGGGCAACGCGGTGACCGCCGCCGGGGCCTCGTTCGTCGCCTTCTCCGTGGGTGCCGCCCTGCCCCTGATCCCGTGGCTGATCGGATCGGGCACCGCCGCCATTGTCGCCTCGGTGGTGATCGGCCTGGTCGCCGCGGTCGTGGTGGGCGCCGTCCTGGCCCGCTACACCGAGCGTTCGGTGGCCCGGACCGTGATCCGCCAGGTGGGCCTGGCCACCGCCGCCTGCCTGCTCACCTGGCTGATCGGTTCCGCGCTCGGGGCCTCAGTGGTCTGATCCGGTTCGGGATCATCGGAATTGCACCTAGAGTGTTGGGTCCGAGGCCATAGGGGGCGCGACCATGCACAAGCTGATCATCCAGATTCCCTGCCTCAACGAGGAGGATCAGCTGCCGGACACCCTGGCTGATCTGCCCCGATCGGTGCCCGGATTCGACGACGTCGAGTGGCTCGTCGTCGACGACGGATCCACCGACCGCACCGCCGAGGTGGCCCGGGCCCACGGGGTCGATCATGTGGTCCGCCTGCCCCGCAATCGGGGTCTGGCCAACGCCTTCCAGGCCGGACTGGACGCCTGCCTGAAGCTGGGTGCCGATGTCGTGGTCAACACCGACGCCGACAACCAGTATGCGGCGGCCGACATCCCGTCCCTGGTCGAGCCGATCGTGGCCGGGGCGGCCGACATCGTGGTCGGTTGCCGTGACGTGCGGAACCACCAGGAGTTCTCCCCGCTGAAGATCCGGCTCCAGCTCCTGGGCAGCTGGACGGTCCGCAAGGCGTCCGGCACCGACATCCCCGATGCCACCAGCGGATTCCGTGCCTACAGCCGGGAGGCGGCCCTCGGCCTGACCGTGATCAACCAGTACACCTACACCATCGAGTCCCTGATCCAGGCCGGTCGGCACAACGCCGCCATCGTGGCGGTACCGATCGCCACCAATCCGAAGGTGCGGGAATCACGGCTCTTCGGTTCCATGTCGAGCTACGTCCGCCGCAACGCGGTCACGATCGGACGGGTGTTCGCCGCCTACGAGCCCCTCAAGTTCTTCGGCTGGCTCTCGATGCTCCTCCTGGCCGGGGGCCTCCTGGCCTTCGCCCCGTTCCTGATCGACTGGTTCCGGACCGGTGACACGTCGGGCCATCTCCAGTCCCTCATTCTGGGGGCCATCGGGATTCTCTCGGCCATCCAGCTGGGCGCCCTGGCCGTGGTGGCCGACCTCGTCGCCGGCCAACGGGCGGTGGCCCAACGGACCCTGGAACGGGTCCGCCGTCTCGAACTCGACGCCGATCTGGAGCCCAGCCACTACTACGGCCACGGCCACCGGCTCGATTGAGCACCGGTTCCGGTCGGGCTCAGCCGAGCAGGCCGGCGGCCACCGCGAGGTCGAGGTGCTCGATCTCGGTGGGTATCCGGTCCCAGGTGTACTCCAGCCGCTCGGTCCCCACCCGGTAGACGGTAGGGTCGGGCACCCCGAGTTCGATGAGCTGCTCCGGGGTGTCGGCCAGGACGACGACCGGGACGGGGGCCACCCGGGTGCCGATCAGATCGAGCTCCGTCGTGGTCACCGACGCGCCGACGGTGACCACCCCACCCCGCCGCTCCACGATCAGGGGAACGGCGAACGCGTTCCGACTCGCTCCGGCCACCCACACGTAGACGGCGTCCCCGTAGTCGGCGGCCAGCTCGTCCGGCAGGGCGAACCCGCCGCTCCACTCCCGCAGGCCCCGCAACGGCACGGTCCACATCAGCTGGGGGATGACCACCGCGGCCAGGACCACCGCGACCGCGACCGATCGGAACCCTGCGGTGAGGCGGGGGGCCGCCCAGCGGGCGGCGAAGGCGACGCCGAGCCCCACCATCAGGGCCGCCGTCGGCCAGACCAGGGGCAGGAACCGCCGCATGGCCCAGATCATGTGGGCCGTCACCCGCTGTTCCCACAGGTACAGGGGGAGCACGATCAGGCCGGGGGCGATCATCGCCAACGCCCGCCACGATCGGGATCGGCCCAGCTCGGCGAACCCCAGGAGGAACAGCACCAGGGCGACCGGGCCCAGGAACCACACCAGGCGTTCGGCCGCGAACGGGTACCAGCTCGGGTAGTCCTCGAAGGCGGTGGAACCCGGCTCGCTCACCTGTGAGCGGACCCAGAAGCCGACCAGGACGGCGACGTACACCCCCGCCCCGATCGGGAACAGCCACCGGAACACCCGGTCCCAGCCCGACCACGCAGCCAGCCATCGTCGGGCCGCGGTCGCCCCCACCACCATGGCGGCGATCAGGCCCATGATCGTCCCCGGTCCGGGTACGAAGTGGTTGGTGGCGTACTCCACGCTCGTGTTGTAGGTCTGCACCGCCCACACCGCGGCCGCCGGGGCCAGGCCGGCGAAACCGGCGACCGCCAGCCGGGCTCTCCCGGCCACGATGATCGACGAGGCGACGCCCGCCGCCACCAGGATGAGCAGGAGCCCGTCGGCCCGGCTGTTGGCCGCCACCCCGGCCAGGAACCCGGCGGCGACCGCGGCGTCGGCGGCGTCGGTGTCCCAGGCGATCAGGGCGGCCAGGAGGGCGAGCAGGCCGAACACGGCGGTGGGCAGCTCCGACCCGTTCCAGTCGGCGTAGAACGTCCAGATGAAGCTGGAGGCCAGGAAACCGCCGGCGATGATCGCGGCCGCCAATCCCCGCAACCGGTACATGACCAGGGTCGACGCCGCGGCCCCCAGCACACCCAGCATCGGGCTGATCAGGCTGAGGCCCAGGGTCCGGCCCAGGGCGTAGGCGGGAGCCGCCAGCGCCGGGTACAGGTGGTAGAACATGAAGTCGAGGCGCCCCTCACGGACGGGCGACGGGTGCAGACCGGGGAACACCGACGAGGCCGCGGTGCCGGCCAGGTCGAGTTCGGCCACCGGGTCGGCGAGGCCGAGATCGCCGGTCTCCACCAGTTCCCGGGTGATCTGTACGTACACCCCGGGGTCGGTCCCGGCGAAGCTGACCCGGTTGCCGGGCAGGACGACGGCCAGCAGCCCGATCGAGATGATCAGGGTCGACACCAGCAGGGCCCGGGGGCTCGGGGCCATCGTGGCCCGGCGTTCGTACAGCCGCCGGCCGATCACCGCACCGGCCACCAGGCTTCCCCCGGCCACCGTTGTCGGGTTCCACCGGCCGATCTGGGCCAGGACGAGGGACCACAGCCCGGTGGCGGCCACGATCGTCCCGGCGGCGACCACCAGTGCCTCCAGCCACTCGATCCGGCCCGATCCCGAGAGGGGATCCTGACTGCCCTGGTCGGCGGGGAGGGGTCGGGCCGGCGCGACCGTGGGATCGGCGGGTGGGGGAGAGGAGTTCATGACGAAGGTGGGGCCCGATCGGGTACGGCGTACGAGGCGGCGGTGAGCGCGAGTTCCACCACGATCTGGGTGATCCGGAAGATCACGGCAACCACCACGACCTCGGCGGTGGAACCCGCCACGAGGACCGTAGCGATCACCTCACGTACGCCGACACCCCCCGGAAAGGGGATTGCCAGGTAACCGAGGGTCCAGGTGAGGGCGAATCCGGCCACGGTGCCGACGTCGTCGCTGATGGACGAACCGGGCGGGTTGCACAGCACGAACCCGAGCCCGGCGAACCCGATCCCCACGAAACTGAGCAGGACCGAGCGGACCACCTGGCCGGTGGTGGGAACGGCCGAGTCCGCCACCCGGACCCGGGGTAGGCGACCCACCACCCAACGGACGATGGCCGGGTGGCAGACCAGCGCACCGATGGGAAGGACCAGGCAGCCGAACCGGACGACGATCGGCAGGTCGGCGCCGGCCACCGCCACCACCGGCCCCCATAGCAGGCCGCCCGCCCCGGTGGTCATCTTCGACAGGACGGTGGCCAAGGCCGCGGCCGAGCCACCAGTGGCCTGGGATGTGAGCGCCACCTGGGACGTGGCCTGGGTGAGGGCCCCGACCGGGTTGTACTTCATCAGCTGGGACCGGAAGAACGACTGGTGGGCGACCCGCCGTTGTCGGGGACCGGAGAACAGGGCCGCGTAGCCGGCCGACACGAACACCAGGAACACGGTGATCGCCACCCCGGCGGCCGCCCACCGGCCGGCCGGGGGGAGCCGGAGCCCGTCGAGGTCACGTACCGCGGCGGCGAAGGCCAGGAGGAGGGACGGGACGCCGATGACCATCGTGGCGACGGGCGCCCAACGGATCAGGGGATGAGGGGTACGTTCGCCCCGGCCGGTCGCGGTCATCGTCGGGTCAAGGGTACGGGGCCTGGCGGCGTCGCTTCGCTAGCTTCTCTGTAATGGCGTCTGAGGCAGCAACCGTCGGATACGTGCGAGCCGTACGGGCGGTCAACCGTGGCCTCGACCGGGTGGGGGTGGTGGCCCTGCTCGACCGCAACATCGAACGCCGCCCCGCCCATTGGATGCGGTCGTTGCTGGCCATCCACGATGTGGAGGCCATGGTCGGCCTCGGGGTCCCCTGGTGGTCGTACCGGGCCATCGAGACGGTCGACGACTGGCTGGCCGGGCGGGTCGACGCCACCGCGTTCGAGTGGGGTTCGGGGGCGTCGACGGTGTGGCTGGCCGCCCGGACCGGGCGGGTCACCGCCGTCGAGCACCACGCCGGGTTCGCCGCCACCGTGAACGAGCTCATCCCGGCCAACGCCGAGGTCATCGCGGTGCCGCCGGAGGCGGCCAGCACCCCGGTCGTGGCCAGCGCCAAGCCGGGACATGGTGGCCTCGACTTCGGCGACTATGTGGCCGCCATCGACCGGACCGACGACCGCTACGACCTGATCTGTGTGGACGGCCGGGCCCGTGAGGCCTGCCTCGACCGGGCCGTCGACCACCTGGCCCCCGACGGGATCATCGTGTTCGACAACACCGACCGGGCCCGCTACCGGGCCGCCATCGATCGGCACCCCGAACTGGACGCTACCCACCTCAGGGGCCTGACCCCGGCCCTGCCCTACCCGTCGACCACGACCGTCCTGCGGCCCCGCGTCTGACACCACCGACGGGGTTCAGTGGCCCCGGGATTTTGGGCCCGGTCGACCCCGGCTGGGAGACTGGGGCCGGCCCGCACCCCGGGGGCACCGCACGACAGGGACGAGTTCATGACCACAGACAGCAACCGCGCCGACATCATCATCCGCAACGGCCTCGTGGTGGACGGCACCGGCACCGAGCCGACCGTGGCCGACGTGGCCGTCACCGGCGACCGGATCAGTGCCGTCGGACCGAACCTCGACGGTGCCGGGCACCGCGAGATCGACGCCGAGGGCCGGGTCGTCACCCCCGGCTTCGTCGACATCCACACCCACCTCGACGCCCAACTCGCCTGGGACCCGATGCCCACCTCGAGCTGCTGGCACGGGGTGACGAGCGCCGTGCTCGGGAACTGTGGCGTCACCTTCGCCCCGGTGGCCGACGGCGGTGCCGAGTTCCTGGCCGAGATGATGGAGAGCGTGGAGGACATCCCCCGCCGGGCCATCCTCGAAGGCCTCCCCTGGGACTGGCGCAGCTACGGCGAATACCTCGACTGGATCGATCGGATCCCCAAGGGGATCAATGTGGGCGGGATGGTCGGCCACTGCGCCGTGCGTCTGGCCGCCATGGGGGAGCGGGCCATGGACGAGGGCCCGGCCTCGGCCGACGACATCGCGGCGATGAGCGAGCTGGTGGACGAGGCCATGACGGCCGGGGCGCTCGGCTTCTCCACATCCCGCACCCTGCTCCATGTGGTGCCCGACGGGCGCCCGGTACCGGGTACCTTCGCCGCTCCCGAGGAGCTCCTGGCCTTCGGCGACGTGCTCGGCCGTCACGGCAAGGGCATCTTCGAGGCGGCGGCCCGGCTCGGCGAACGCGACCATGGTGAGCTGCCCCAGACACGGGCCGAGATGGCCTGGATGGGGGAGCTGTCGCGACGCACCGGGCGGCCGGTCAGCTTCGGCTTGGTCCAGTCCGACCGGAAGCCCGATCTCTACCAGCGGGTGGTCGAGATGGCGAAGGAGGAGAACGCCGCCGGGGCGATGGTGCGTCCCCAAACCACCGCCCGGGGTATCGGTGTCATCTACACCCTGGCCAATCGCACCCCGTTCGACGGGAACCCGGCCTGGCAGGAGCTCCGCCCCCTCGACCTCGAGGCCAAGCTGGCCGTGATGCGTGACGAGGCCGGTCGGGCCCGCCTGACCGGAGCCGACATCGAGACCCGGGCCCCCTACGACCTGGTCTACGTGATGCCGGCCGGGGAGGCCCGCTACGACTGCCGGCCGGAGGACTCCCTGGAGGCGGTGGCGGCCGCCCGGGGGGTGAGCCCCGCCGAAGCCTATGTGCAGCTCAACCTGGAGACCGGGGGCACGGTCAACCTCAACTACCCCATCCTGAACCAGAACTTCGGGGCCATCCACGAGATGCTCGACGATCCCCTCTTCACCCTCGGCCTGGCCGACGCGGGCGCCCATGTCGGCCAGATCATGGACTCCAGCCAGCCCACCTACGTCCTGACCCAGTGGGTGCGTGACCAGCAGCGGTGGAGCCTGGCCGAGGCGGTGCGTCGCCTCACCTCCGACACCGCGGACCTGTTCGGGATCACCGACCGGGGCCGGGTGACCCCCGGCGCCTACGCGGACCTCAACGTCATCGACCTCGACGGTCTGCGCCTGCCCCAGCCCCACTACGTCAACGACCTGCCCAACGGGGCCGGCCGCTACGTCCAGGGCTCCGAGGGCTATGACTACACCCTCGTCAACGGTCAGGTGTTCATGGACCACGGGGAGCACGCCGGACCGTTCGCCGGGACCACCCTGCGGTCGTAACCGGATCCGATTCCCCGGTCGGATGATCGGCGGGGAGGAAGGCGACCGGATGGGAGCCGCGAGCTAGGCTCGCATCCGATGGAGACGCTGCCGTACGGTCTGTTTGCCTTGTGCGCGGCCGCGCTCTGCACCCTCGGCGGGCTCGGAGGCGCGCTATTGCTCGTGCCGGCGCTGGTCCTGCTGGGCCTCAGCCCGGGCGAGGCGGCCCCGCTGGGTCTGCTGACGGTGGCGTCGTCGTCGATCGCGGCGGCGCCCCGCCAGCTGGAGGAACGGTTGGTCAATCACCGGATCGGCACCACGGTGGAACTGGTGGCCGCCACCGGCGCCGTCGTCGGGGCCAACCTGTCCGGCCTGGCCAGCGACAAGCTCCTCACCTACATCCTGGCCGCCGCGGCAGCTACGGCCGCCCTGGCCGGGGTGGGACGCAAGGGCCTGCGCAACCTCCCCGATCCCGAATGTGTGCCCGCCGACATCGGGGAACGGGTCGGCGGGTTGGGCGGCGCCTACCCACTCGGTGACGAGATCGTTCCCTACCGGGTCCGGCGGTTGCGGAACGGGATGGTGGCCATGGCCGTCGCCGGGATGGTGGCCGGCACCGCCGGGGTCTCGGGCGGGTTCATCAAGACACCGGCCATGAGCGAGATCCTCACCGTCCCCACCAAGGTGGCCTCGGCCACCACCACCTACACGGTGGGGATCACCTCGTCGGCCGCCCTCGTCGTGTACGCCGTGCAGGGTCGGCTCGACCCCGACGCATCCCTGTTCGTGATCGCCGGCTCCCTCCTCGGCGGCCTGGCCGGCGCCCGCCTCCAGGCCGCCCTCCACCCCCAACGGGTCCGAACGGCGTTGGCGGCCCTGCTCCTGACCACCGCGGTGATCCTGGTGGTCCGGGCGTGAACCCGACGGGTGGCGCCGGCCCTCCGGCGTCGGCGGGCCGGACGCCGATTCCTCCCGGCCGGATCAGCACGATCCGGGGCCGGTGGCAACGACCCGCCCTCCGACGGTTGTCGCAGGTCATCCTGGCCCTGGCCGTGGTGGGCACCGTGCTGCCCGAACCGGCCCGGCACGCGGTGGCGATGACCGTGGTGGGCTTGGTGATGGCCGCCCCGATCAGCCGGGTGGCGTGGCTGGTGTTCCGCTGGTGGCAGGAGCAGGACCGCACCTTCATCGCCATCGGCGTCGCCCTCCTCGGCGTGGTCGCCTCCGGTGGGGTCCTGGCCCTGCTCGGCCTCGAGTAGGCCGGAGTGCCCGGGGCCGGCGTCGAGTGTCGGGCCCCGCACCCCAACCTGACGGGGGACGACCGGGCACATAGGCTCGGCCGCATGACCGATTCCGGAGCCCTGTCGGGCCGCTGCGACCCGACCTTCAAGCCCCTGGCCGACCTGCTCGCCGCCCAGCTCGACGGGGGCGTCGATCTGGGGGCGTCGATCGCCCTCACCGTGGACGGCGAACTGGTGGTCGACGCGTGGGGCGGCTGGGCCGACGAGGCCCGCACCGTGCCGTGGGAGGCCGACACCATCACCAATGTCTGGTCGTCGACCAAGACCATGACCAACCTGTCGGCGCTGGTACTGGTGGCCCGGGGCGAGCTCGACGTGTACGCCAAGGTGGCCGACTACTGGCCCGAGTTCGCCGCCGAGGGCAAGGGGGAGGTGGAGGTCCGCCACCTGCTCAGCCACACCTCCGGGGTGTCGGGCTGGAACCAGCCCGTCGTGGTCGAGGACCTGTACGACGCGGAGGCGGCGGCCGCCCGCCTCGCCGCCCAGGCCCCGTGGTGGGAGCCCGGCACGGCCTCGGGCTACCACGCCCTGAACCAGGGACATCTGGTCGGGGAGGTCATCCGGCGGGTGACCGGGCGGTCGCTCGGCCGCTTCTTCGCCGAGGATGTGGCCGGACCGCTGGGGGCCGACTTCCACATCGGTCTCGATCCGAGCCAGTTCCACCGGGTCAGCAATGTCGTGCCGCCGCCGGTCACGGAGGGCACCGA
>JBKDZN010000058.1:0-3759 GCA_047971245.1 Acidimicrobiales bacterium | reverse complement strand
GGCGACACTGTTCCGCTACTTCCCGGACAAATCCTCACTCGTCGCCGCGACACGCACCGCCCTCCTCGGCCTGGACGACCTCGTGCCACAGCTGGAGGCAGCGCGCGACTTGCCGACGCTGATCCAGCGGCTCGCCGCTGCGGCCCACGCCATCACACCGCGACTGGAACGAACCGCTCGGGCGATGGCGAACCTCGAGCAGCAAGACGGTCAAGGCGACGACGCGATCACCCAGCTGACAGCGGCGCTCACCCCGCTCTTCGACGACGACACGGTCCCCGGAGTGGCACCAGAACAGCTCGCCAGCGTGTTCCTCGGCAGCCTCTTCGCCAACACCATCCTGCGCACGAAGGCCGGAGTGGAACCGATCGACGTCGATCGCCTCGTCGACCTCGTCCTCCACGGCTTCAACGGCCGATCCCGCAGCTGAACGACGACTCCCCCGAACGGCCCTGGAGAAGGCCGCCGTGAACCGTCTCACGAAGGCGATTGCCGACACCGCATCCCGCATCCTGTTCCAGGAGGCAACGACGGATGGCGTCACCGACCTCGGTCCCCTTCTTCCGACGGATCGAGATGACCGGCCCTGACCTGGTCGGCGCGTCGTGCAGGGTCGGCGACAAGGTCCAGATCCGTGTGGACGACGCCGGGCTCGTGATGCGCACCTAAAACGCCGATCGACTTCGACAGCGAGCGCGGGACCATGACGTTGCGGTGCCATCTCCACGGCGCGAGACCGGGCTCGCCATGGGGCCTCGTCCCTGGAGATCGGGGTGTCGTGTCAGATCTTCGGCCCACGATTGTCACTGGCGGTTGGGAGGCCGAGTCCGTGGTCCTGTACCTCGATCGGGAGATCCGCACCATCGTGGTCGGCCACGCCGGCCGCCACCGGCGCGACACCTCGAACCCGCATTTGTGACCGACCCGAGGATCATTGGTGGAGCCGACACTCCAACGGGTGCTCGGCCCCACTGGTCACATCCCGCGCCTACGTTCGCGCCAGGGACGGGATGGATCGGTCGGTGGTCGAGGCGAGGCCCGAGCCGCGTCCCTTGACGAGGGCCCCGGCAAACCGATACCTCAGCACGGCACAGTGTGTGGCTACACTGATAGCCACACGATCGAAGAAGGTTCCGATGAAGCATGTCGGTGTGCGGGAGTTCAAAGACAAGGCGACGTCGATGATGAGTTCCGGCGAGACCCTCGTGATCGCCCGCCACGGCAAGCCGATCGGCTTCTTCGTCCCCATCGAAGCCATCGACCGGACGAGCGGACGCGCCGCGCTGGGGCGGCTGGCTGAGGTCGTTGATTCCGTCATGGCCCAGACTGACGTCGACGAGGACCAACTCGCTGAGGAACTGACCCGGCCCTCGACCTGATGCGCCTGGTTGTCGACACCAATGTCCTCGTCGGCGATCTCCTACGGACGTCGGGCCGAGATCGGATAGCGGATGAACGCCTCGAACTGTTCATACCTGAGCAGCAGATGGAAGAAGCGAGGGTCGAGATCCCTCGGCGGGTATCCGGGTTCGCCCGCCGCCACGGCTTGAGCGTCCATGGCGCGCATGGCCTCACCGAGAGCCTGCTTCGAGCCATCGCGGCCAATGTCGTGGTGATCGACGAGGCGATCTACGCCGGCTATGAGGTTGAGGCGCGGGCCCGGTCGACCCGCGATCCGGACGATTGGCCACTGGTCGCCTGTGCGCTGGCCATCGACGGTGCGGTGTGGACCCACGACCACGACCTGTTCGGTACGGGGGTGGCCACCTGGACGAGCGCAACCCTGCAAGGCTGGCTCGACCGGAACCCTGGAGGGACGCCATGAGCCTGCTCGGTACATCAGTCACCGTCGACCACGCCGCCCCGGTCAACCGGTCGGGCCCAGTGACGACGGTCGGCGCCGAGCCGAAGCCATGCTGGCCCAACCGTGGGGTGGCCTCCGTCGGTCGGGTCGTCTCGAGCACCGAACCCGAGGCGGTTGCGACGGCGGAGATCCTCGCCGCCCACCGTCGCCGCAGGTAGGTGCACGGCGCCACCCACACCGTTGCCGCCACCCTCGCGGCCCGACGCGTCCGGCTTCGCTCCGGCCGACATGCTGTCCGGCCGGCGTCCTCACCTACTCAGCCGACGAGCGACCGCACGGCTGCAGGTCGGTTGGCCCCCGACCCGTCCGACCTAGTGAGTATGGCAGTGGTGGAACGGTCTCCGTTGGACTGAGGACGGGCATCCCCTGATCGTCGGTCTCAACGGCGTGCCCCATGGACACGAACCCGCCTACCGGCTCTCCGACCCGTCACGTGCACAGCTCGCCAGCTGAACCAAACGCCTCGACGCAACACCCGTCCGCGCCCAGGTCATCCTCAGCTGGGGTCAAGGCCATGGGGATCGATGGGATCTCGGCGTCGGAGGTGTCCCGCATGGCCACCGAGCTCGATGCCAGGGTGGCCGAGTTCCGCGAACGCCCCTTGGAGGGCGTCTACCGGTACCTGTGGATCGACGCGTTGACTCAACGGGTCCGCGAGGGGGCCGGGTGGTGAACGTGTCCGCGGTGGTCGCCACCGCGGTGAACGGCGAGGGCCGCCGGGAGATCATCGGGTTCGATATCGTCACCACCGAGTCGACCGAAGCGTGGACCGGGTTCCTCCGGGACCTGGTGGCCCGGGGTCTCACCGGGGTCGAGATGGTCATCTCCGATGCTCACGGGGGCATCAAGGCCGCGATCGCTCAGGTGTTGTCAGGGGCGTCGTGGCAGAGGTGCCGAACCCACTTCATGGCGAACCTCGCCACGAAGGCCCCGAAGGCGAACTGGCCGATGATCGCCACCCTGGTCCGCTCCATCTTCGAGCAACCCGACCGGGACGCCACCTGGGACCAGCTCGGCGACGTTGTCGACAAGCTCACTCAGGCCGGGTTCAACGACATCGCCACCAAGGTCCTCGACGCCGCGGATGACATCCTGGCGTTCACCGCGTTCCCGGTCGAGCACTGGGCCAAAGATCCGGTCGAACAACCCCCAGGAACGCCTGAACAAAGAGATCCGCCGGCGGACCGACGTGGTCGGCATCTTCCCCAACCGGGCCGCCGTGATCCGCCTCGTCGGGGCCCTCCTCGCCGAGCAGACCGACGAGTGGGCCATCACCAAGCGCTACATGAGCGTCGAGTCCCTCACCCGAACCCGCCTGGTCGAACCCAGCCCGGCCGACCCGAGACCAGCGATCGACGCCACCACCCCGACAGTCGAGGCCACCACCAAGGGCTGAGAACCGCCAGGGCTCTGTGCCGTCACCTCCCAGGTGAGCGGGCAGGTTTCACCCGGGTTCAACGCGCCCACCAACATGAACCAGAAAGAGGTGCTTGCCACACACAATCATACATGCTAAACAACACCAACGAGTATGGTCCCATACACATCAACTCACGAGGATGACGCAGAGGCCACAAGCCCCCAGCCTCACACACCACTCGCTGGCACATGACCAACCGGAGGCGCCGCTCCGCCTCCGCCCGCCCCTCCGAAACCGAGCATACGACGGCCACTCCACCGGCGGCCAGCACGCCGAGGTAACGGTGAGTGTCAATAGTGTTTGGCCGGTTTTGTGGTTTGTAGTGTTGTTGGTTAGTTGGTGTGTCGTTCGGGCGGGTTGATCCACACGATCGATGGTTGTTTGGGGGGTCGGGGTCGTCCGTGGGGGAACCGTTCGGGGTGGGCTTCGTAGGCCTGGTCGAGAACGGTCTGGCGTTGGGTGTCGATGAGGGCAC
>JBKDZN010000057.1:0-73192 GCA_047971245.1 Acidimicrobiales bacterium | reverse complement strand
ACCGGCTGGGCACCAGACAGACGTCCGCAGCCCGGTAGTAGGAACCGAGGACCCGGTCGAGCTCGTCGGGGGTGATGAGGGCGAGGGCCAGGCGTCCGGCGATGAACACCGCGTCCTCCTCCCCGACGACGAAGCTGCCGCCGTACATACCGGTGTTCCGCCGCAGCAGGTGCTCGAAGAGCTCCTCCCGCTGCTCCACGGGCGACGGCATGAAGTAGGTCTCGTAGCGGAGGGTCCGTTGCCGCAGGTGGAACCGGACGGTGTAGGCGTCCTTGGCCTCACCGTTCATCCGCACGTACCAGGAGTGGGGCCCGTCGACCCCGGCCTCCACCGTGGCCACGGCCGGGTTGCCGGCCAGCTCACCGGCGAGCCACAGGTCGATCACGGCGGCGAGGGCGTCGAGCGCGGGGGGTTCGGCGGGCACGGTCACGGCAGGCTCCGTTCGGGGAGGTGGTCGGGGGCGTCGGGATCTCCGACCGGGGCGGGGGCGGCACCGGGGCGGAGGGTGGGGACCATCGCCGGGCTGGGGGCCGCGGTCGGGGTGGGGATCGTCGGTGCGGTGAGGTCGCGGTAGATCCGGCGGAGCCGGGCCGCGGCCGCACTCCAGGTGTAGGTGCGGCCCCGGGCCGCCGCGGAGATCGACAGTCGCCGGGCCAGCACCGGATCACCCAGGATGGTGTCGACCCAGGCCGCGTAGTCGACGGGGTCACGGCCGTCGACCAGGTAACCCGTGTGGCCGTGGTCGACGAGCGTGGTGAGACCGCCCACGGCCGACGCCACGGTGGGGACCCCGCAGGCGGCCGCCTCCAGGGCGACCAGACCGAACGACTCGGACCGGCTGGGCACCAGACAGACGTCCGCAGCCCGGTAGTAGGAACCGAGGAGGTGGTGGGGTCGGGGGGCGACGAAGTGGACCCGGCCGCCGAGGCCGTGGCGGGCGATCAGTTTCTCGACCCGCTCCACCTCCCGGCCGCCCCCGGTGCCGCTGGCGCCGCCCACGATCCACAGGCGGGCGTCACGGTGACGGAGGGCGGCGAGGGCCTCCACCGCCACGTCGACGCCCTTGAGGGGCTGGATCCGGCCCACGAACAGCAGCAGGGGCCGGTCGTCGGTCTGCAGGGCCCAGCGGGCACCGGCCTGGCTGCCGGGTGAGAACAGGGCGTGGTCGACGCCGGGCGGGACGATCTCGATCCGGTCCCGGGGCACCCCGTAGTGGTTCACCAGTTCGTCGGCCTCGGCCGTGCAGTTGGCCACCACCACGTCGGAGCCGGCCATGATCGCCGCCTCGGCTCGGACCCGGATGTCGGGTTCGGGTTCCCCCACCTCGGCCTTGACCCGGGCCAGGGTGTGGAAGGTGGACACCAGGGGTAGTCCGAGCTGGTCCTTGAGCTGCCGGCCGGCCACACCCGACAACCAGTAGTTGGCGTGGATCACGTCGGGCTCGAACCGGTCGAGGTCGGCCCGGACACCGGCGGTGAACGCGTCGACCTGGGCGGGGAGGTCCTCCTTGGCCAGCCCGGTCGGGCCGGCCGGCACGTGCACCACCCGGAACCCGGGCTCCACCTCGACCACCGGGTCGAGATCGTCGCTCCAGCGGCGCACGTAGACCCGGGTCTCGATCCCCGCCTCGGCCAGCGCCGAGGAGAGCTCCCGGACGTAGACGTTCATGCCCCCCGAGTCGCCGGTCCCCGGCTGGGCCAGCGGAGAGGTGTGGAGCGACAGCATGGCCACCCGCCGCATGGCCCCGCCACCCACGCCGATCAGCCGAGCAACGAGTCGACCGACGCTTCGCCGTCCCGGTAACGGCGGGCGATCTCGACCTGGATCACGTCGATCCGATCGTGCAACCGGCGGCGGGTTTCGGACAGGCCGGTCTCGTAGTCCCGGAGCCGGTCCACCAACAGGCGCAGGGCGTCGGTGTCCAACCGGTCGAGCGATCCGAGGGTCTCGGGTGACGCGATCCGGTCGACCTCGGCGAGCAGGGTCCCGGCGATCGCTCCCGGGGCGCCGATCCCCACCCGTCGGCGACCGGGGGGTGCCGTGCGGTCACCGGCCTCGGCCAGCAGTTCGGGAATGTCGTAGAGCACGCCGGGGGCGGGAGCCGCTTCGTCGTCGGAACCGGAGCGGCGCCGGAGTTCGTGGCCGACAATGTCGAGCCGCCCCTGCACCACCCGCCGGGTCAGGGAGACGTCGCCTTCGGCGTCACTGCAGGCGTTACGGATCCGGCGCAGATCGGGAAGCGGGACGGCGGCCGGGTCCGGGGTGAGGTCACGGTCGAGAAGACGTTGCAGATCGGCGTGCACGACTCGTCATGCTACCGGTGGGGGGCTCACAGGTGGGTCCGCACCGCGGTCCCCGACAACAGCACCATCCAGATCGGGGCGGCCAGCAGGTAGGAGTCGAGTCGGCGGAGGGCCGGGGCCCAGGCTGCGCCGCGCGGCAGCAGAGCCGAGGCCAGGACCTGGCCCAACACGCAGCACACGGCGGCCAGCACGGCGAAGAGGATCACCCCCTGGCGTCCGAACAACGCCGGGCTGATCACCCACAGGGTGAACCCCACCGCGGCGAGGGAGAAGAACCCGGCCAGCGGACCCTCCACCCCGTTCGACGACCCGGTGCCGATCAGGTAGTCACCGGTCTCGTACGCGCTGACCAGGGCGACCAGCGAGATCAGTGCGACCGGGTTGATCTGGTCGAGCACGATCATCGACGAGCCGGCCAGGGCCGGGAAGATGGCCGCCCGGGCCACCACACCGACTACCGCGCCGGCGGACCATCCCCGCATGGGGGCCGCGATGACCAGCAGCAGGCCCAGCACGATGGTGAGGACCGCTCCGGCCACCGCGCCGGCCGGACCGAGCAGGCCGGCGAAGGCACCGGCGCCGGCGGCCGCCATGGAGGTCCACCGGACCGTCGGCTCCCGGGGGATCCAGGCGTGCGCCGTCTGCAGCCCGGCCAGAGCGGCCACGATCGACACCAGGGCCGCCACGGCCAGGGGCGACACCAGGGCGGCCAGCATGATCAGGGCGAACCAGAGCACCCCGAGCGTGATGCGAGGGCCGTCGATCGGGTAGGGAACGGCGTAGCGGCTGTTGCGCCACCGGGCCTCGCGGGCCTGGGCCTGGCGTTGCAGCCTGAGCCGCCGCCGTTGCCGGCGGGTCAGGTTCCGCGGGTCGATTGGCTGGCGCGGCGGCGCCGCGGCCACGGCCGGTCGACCGGCGCCCCCGTCGGTGGGGGCGGGTTCGGCGTAGCTGTCGGCCCCAGCGGGTTCCGCCATCTGGTGATGGAACCCCTGGGCGAGGTGAGGATCCTCGACCGGCGCGGCGTAACCCCGATCCGGTGGGACCGGGTCGGCGAACGCCTGGGGGGCCGGGCCGGTGTCGGTCGGTTGAGCGACCGGTGGGTCGAGCCGATGGTCCGGGCCGGGCGTGACCGGGCCCTCCGGCGAGCGGGGACGCTCCGGGAGCCCGGCGGCCCCATCGGGGTCGGCCCCGTAGTCGGGGTACGGATCGGCCGGCCGATTCCAGCCGGGGTCGGGGTGCCGACCCGATCGGTTCCTGCTCATCCGCCCGACACCGGGGGCAGTACGGCCACTTCGTCGTCATCGGTTACCGGGGCCGAGCGTTCGGCCGGTTGGCCGTTCAACCACACCTTGGAGCCATCGAGCACGGTGGCGAACCCGGAGCCGTACCGGTGACAGGCCTCGTCGAGCACCTCTCCGACGGTCACGCCGGGGAGTTGGACCCGGGCCGTGCCGGCTGCCTCACGAGCATGGGCGAACAGGCGAAGCATCACCACGAGTCGTAGTGTGCCAGCTATCGGGAGCCGACACGACGGCAACAACGCTTCGTCCGGCGGGCCGGCCGGGGGGCGGTAGCCTCAGGCCGCATGCAGCAACCATCGGCACCGGACGGGCCCATCCCCGCTGGTCACACCCGCCTCCTCCTGGTCCGCCACGGCCAGTCGACGTGGAACGCTCAGGGCCGGTGGCAGGGGCAGGCCGATCCGCCACTGTCCGCCCACGGTCGTCGCCAGGCGGCCGCGGCCGCGGCACGGATCGGGGCGGTCGAAGCCATTGCCGCCTCGCCGCAGGTCCGAGCCCTGGAGACGGCGACCACGATCGCCGACGCGATCGGCGTCGGTCCGGTCATCGTGGTGGACGACCTGCGCGAACGTCACGCCGGGGCCTGGTCGGGCCTGACCACCGAGGAGATCGAGGCGTCGCGGCCGGGCTGGATCGATTCCGGCCGACGGCCCGACGACTGGGAGCCCGACGAGACGGTGCTGCGCCGGGCCGTCGGGGCCCTGGGCGAGCTGGCCGCCGAACTACCTGGGGCGACGGTGTTGGTGGTGAGCCACGGCGGCGTGATCGGGGCGCTCGAGAACCACCTGGATGTCCGGCGGGGCCGCACCCCCAACCTTCACGGGCGGGTGTTCGACACCGACGGTGCGAGCCTCATCGCCGGTGAGCGGGTGGAGCTGATCCCGTCCGATCTGGGCACCGGGGGCACGCCGGACCGGGTGTGACCACCCCGCCGGGGCCGCTCACCCACCGGCGGCCGGCCGATCACCGGTGCGGGCGGCGTCCATGCGGGCCAAGGCCGCGTCGATGCCGTCGAGTTCGGCGGCCAGACCGTCGAGCTGGGCCATCGACACCGGACCGGCCAGGCGGCGGGGCTCGTCATCGGGCACCGACCCGGGCCGCGCCGCCGGAAGCGCCGCGGCCGTAGCCGGGTCATCCCCAGCGGGTCGGGACGCCCGGTCGTACCCCACGGAACGGTCTTCCCCCACGGCGCGGTCCTGTTCCACGGCGCGGTCCTGTTCCACGGCGCGGTCCTGTTCCACGGCACGGTCCTGTTCCATGGCACGGTCCTGTTCCACGGCCGGCCACGGTAGCCGCCGGTGGAATCACCGGTCGGTGGCACCGGCGGTCGCCGACCAGTACCGGGCCATCCGACCGTTTCCGCCCGGTCAATCTGCCTGGCGCACCGATTTATCGCGATTTCAGATATCTCTGGTCAACGGGACAGATCTGCGCCACTATCAGTGAGCACACCATCCACCCTAAGGTCCGGCACCGAACAGGGTCGGGCCTCCCGAGGAAGGGAGTGCGATGTCGCAACGCACGCGTTCGAATCGTCTGCGGAAGCCCGGAGTGGCGTCGGTCCACAAGCCGACCCGATACGCCCGGCAGGTGGAACACCGGAGAGTGCGCCGAGCCGCCCACGTGGAGCTGGCCACCCTTGACGAGCCCGAGAATCTCGCGCTCCCCCGTCCGGTCCACACCTCCCGCAAGGCCGATCCGTCGGAGCGGACCCCGACGCCGGTGGCCCGCCGCCGGTTCAAGGTCTGGAAGACGAAAGCGTGGAAGCGTCGGAACCTCGTACGCGCCCAGCGAGCCGAGGCCTACCGGACCGTGGCGTAACCCGAACGCCCGGGTACGAGCCGGACACCGGTTCACACCCGGGCCTGCGGCGTTCACCACCTGACCGACGTTTGGGCTGGTCAGCCCCAGGGGACTGACCAGCCCGGCGTCAGCCGAGCGGCCGCCGGATGAACGTGACCTGTCGGACCGAGTTCACGTCGGCCACGCGGTACACGACCTGCTCGTTGGTGGTGGTGCCGATGGCCAGATCCACCAGGACGACCTCGGAACCATCGGGCTGGTGGCGGGCCAGGGCGACCCGACGACCGTCGAACGCCAATGATGAGACCCGCACCCCACTCCCACCGACACGACGACGGGCGAAGACCACCCCGCTGCGCAGGTCCACCGCAACCAGATCGGTCGAGATCTCCACGCCGTCGTCGCGGACCTCGACCTCGGTGTAGACCGCGGCCCGCCCGTTCGGGCTGAGCGCCACCCCACCGAGAGCGGGGAAACGGGGCATGGCGCACTCGACGGTTGGATCCATGATCGGCGTTACCGCCTCCCCACCGTCGGTGACGAACTCGAGGGCGCCGCAACCCTCGTCGGCCAGGGCGACGGCGTTGAGCGCCCCCGCGGAGGACATCTGCACCACCTGCTGGGCCGGGTCGAGCTCCAGCACGGTGGCCCGGTCGAGTTCGACCAGACCGACCCACTCGATCCGGTTCCCTTCGGTGAGGATCCGGGCCACCGGCTCCCCGTTGGTGAAGGACACGTCGAGCAGTTGGGCGGGCGCGGGCGCCACCATCACCGGCTCGGCGCCCTCCGACGGGTGCCAGACCACACCGCCCTCGGGCAGCACGTGCTCCACGACCAGACCACCCAATAGGTCGTCGAAGGCTCTCACCACGCCCACGCCGGCGCTCTCCACCGGCACGGCTTCGCTGCCCTCCACCAGCATCAGGGAGTCCCCGGACACGAAGGCCACCCCGGGCACGTAGCCGTCCGGGGCGCGGGGCACGAACGACGACTCGATGGGCACATCCGGTGTCTCTCCCGACGAGGGCGCCACCGGTTCTCCCGCCCTCGAGGCCGCCGGCACGTCGGCCACCTCGAAGGCGGCCGGTTCGGGGACGTCGGAACAGCCCGCCGAGACAACGAGGAAAACGGCGAGCAGCGGCATCGTCCGGCGCCGCCACCGGCGCCCGGGGCGGAGGGGCGAACCAGCCATGTGTTCACATTCTGACAGATCACCGGCGCCATCACCCCTGGCGGGACCCGGGATGATCCACCCGACCCACAAACGGGGGAGCCCCCGAAACCAGAGCGGTGACCGTCGACGACCCCACTAGCCTGTGGGAGCCTCCGTGGCGCAGCCTGGTTAGCGCAGTGGACTTTTAATCCAATGGTCGTGGGTTCGAATCCCACCGGGGGCACGGCAACCCTGCGGGTTGCTTGGAGTTCCGGCTCCGCCGGAACATCCTCGGCTCCCAGCTCGGATCCGCTACAAGATGGGGCGAGCGCTCAAGCAGCAGGCTGGCCTTGTGGCAAAGGTAACCTTTGATCCTCCCGAGGATCTGATCGAACGCCTCCAGTCGGAGGCAGGCTCGGGGGTTGACGCCTGGGTTGCCGACGCGCTGCGTAAGAAGCTTGCCGCAAGCGGACTTGATCGCGTGCTCGCCGAAATCGCCGACGAGGTCGGTCCGGTCCCAACCGAGCTCGTGACCGAAGCCGATGCGGCATGGCGCGCCTCCTGATCCTCGACGCCGAAGCCGTCAGCGCCCTCGCCAACCCAACCGACCGGGGCGCTACTCGCCTACGCGCCGCGGCTATCACTTCTCGATCCCGTCAAGACAACGCGACCATCGCGGTCCCGTTGCCCGTCCTCGCAGAAACCTACCGCGGCACCGGCCCCGACGCCTCGATCGACCGACTCGTCAATCTCCTCGAAGTCGTTCCGCTAACGCTTCCAATCGCTCGCCTTGCTGGCCAGCTCCGCGCCACCGCAGGGCGTGGTTCAGCCGTCGACGCGATGGTTGTCGCAACGGCCGTCAGGCTCGGTGGCGCACTCATCACAACAGCCGACAAGACAGATCTGACGAGCCTGGCCCAGAATCATCCGAACATGAAGATCTGGTCGCTCCAGCTGGAGCAGGTATCCCCGTCGACGACCTCACGACCGACCACGAGGGCGCAATACAACCCCAGCCTTCACCCGAGCACGCACGCCCTCCCGCTCCAATGCCCGCATGATCGTGGTCCGATGCACCCGATACTGTCGCCGGACGCGCACTGCAGCACCGGGACGGCGCGACGGACCTGACCAGCAGGCTGTGAGCAGAGAACCGCCTCCGATGAGGTTACGCGAGTTCGGCCCCCGGGGCCGGTGAGTCGACCCTGGTGAGCAGGGTGCGGAGCGTCGCCTGTTCGGTCTCGGTCAGACAGCTGAACACCTCGGTGTGCGCCTTCGTCCGGGCCGCCTCGGCCGACCGGACCAGTTCACGCCCGTCCGGCGAGAGCGTGACCCGCACGGCCCGCCGGTCGGCCGGATCGGGGCCCCGCTCGGCCAGTCCCTTGGCCACCAGAGCGTCGATCACCTCGGTGGCGGACCGGGGCGTGATCATGAGGCGTCGGGCCATGACGGTCGGACGGATCCCGTCGTCACCGCCACCCTGGATCACCCGCATGGCCCGGACCTGATGAGGATTGAGCCCGAAAGGCGCGGTGACCTCGAACGACGAGTGCCGCAAGCGGCGGGTGACCCGGAACACCAGATCCCCCAACGCCGGTTCGTCACCGTGGACGTCGGCGCTGCTGTCCAGCGGGCCGGATGGCCGCCTCCCGGATGCTCGCATGGGGCCACTCTAGCCCGAACCCGGAAGGTTGTGAGCCAACTACATAATGAGGTAGCCTCACCATATTCGAAAGACCTGACCATGGTTGTTCGAGTGGTTCACCCAGCACGAAGGGAGCCCGCATGCCGCCACCGCCCGGAGCCGTCGCCCGACGCATCAACCCTGAAGACCGGTCACAACTGGCGGCCGCCCCGGTGTCGCTACGGCGGATCGTGTCGCTGTTCGACGGGCACGGTGCCACCATTGCCGTCGTCACCGCCCTGATCGTGGTCTCGTCGCTGATCGGACTGGGTCAACCGTTCCTGGTCCGCCAGGTGGTCGACGTCGCCATCCCCGATCAAGACGTCCCGCTCCTGGCCTGGTCGGTCGGGGGAATGGTGGCGATCGCCGCCGCGGGCGTGGCCCTCGGCGTGGTGCAGACCTGGCTGTCGGCCAACATAGGTCAGCGGGTCATGCACCGCCTCCGCACCCGCGTCTTCACCCACCTGCAACGCCAGTCGCTCGGCTTTTTCATCGGCAACCGTCAGGGCGAGATCCAGTCCCGGATCATCAACGACATCGGCGGCCTCAACGGGGTCGTCACCTCCACGGCCACCTCCATCGCCTCCAACCTGACCACCACGGTGGCCACCGCCATCGCCATGGTGGCGCTCAGCTGGCGGCTGTCACTGATCACCCTGGTCGTCCTCCCCCCGGCGGTGCTGCTGACCCGTCGGGTGGCCCTCACCCGGCGGCGGATCACCAGCGCCCAACAGGCCGCCCTGGCCGACCTCAACACCCAGATCGAGGAGAGCCTGTCGGCCAGTGGGGTCCGGCTGTCGAAGACGCTCGGCGCCGACGGGCGCAACGCCCAGCGTTTCACCGCCACCTCCTCCCGCCTGATCGACCTCGAACTCCAGTCCCAACTGGCCGGGCAGTGGCGGATGGGAACGATGCAGATCATTTTCGCCACCATCCCCGCCCTCATCTACCTGGCCGCCGGTCTCCCGGTTACCAGCAACGGGATGACGATCGGCACCCTGATCGCCTTCATCGCCCTCCAGAGCGCGGTCTTCCGCCCCCTCATGGGCCTGCTCAACATCGGCGCCCAGGTCATCAGCTCGATGGCCCTGTTCAGCCGGATCTTCGAATACCTCGACCTTGTCCCCGATGTGCCCGCCCCCGACGAGCCGGTCCGGCTGGTCGCCCCCCGGGGCGAGCTCCGATTCGACCGGGTCAGCTTCCGGTACCCGGGTGCCGCCGTCGACGCGGTCACCGACGTGTCCGCGGTCGTACCCCCAGGCGGTTCGCTGGCCATCGTCGGCCACACCGGCTCCGGCAAATCAACCCTGGCCGGCCTCGCCGTGCGACTGTTCGACCCCACCGAAGGCACCGTCACGATCGACGGGGTCGACCTCCGGTCAATCGACCCGGAACAGTTGTCGGAACTGGTCGGTGTGGTCAGCCAGGAGACGTACCTGCTCCACACCTCGGTCCGCGACAACCTGCGGCTGGCCCGCCCCGACGCCACCGATGACCAGCTGTGGGAGGCCCTGGCCGCCGCCCAGGTGGCCGACGTGATCGCGGGCCTGCCCGACGGACTGGACACCATGGTCGGATCGCGCGGCCACCGCTTCTCCGGGGGTGAACAACAGCGGCTGGCCGTCGCCCGGACCATCCTGCGGGACCCCCCGATCCTGGTCCTCGACGAGGCCACCTCCGCCCTCGACAACGCCACCGAAGCCGCCCTCCAGGACGCCCTCGACCGATTGGCCGCCGGCCGGACCACGGTGACGATCGCCCACCGCCTGTCCACGGTCGCCGGCGCCGACGAGGTGATCGTCGTCGACGGGGGACGGGTGGTGGAACGCGGTCGGCCCGAGGTCCTGGCCTCGCTCGACGGACCGTACCGGGCCCTGCTGGCCCGGGCCTCCGCTCCCGGCGCCGCCCGTCCCGCGGCCTGACGACTTCTGACCGTGGAACCTCCAGGTTCCCGGAGCATCCACGGTCAGAACGACGTGGGGTCACCCGCCGCGCTCCCGGCGAACCGGCGAGGCCCACCGGCGGTCAGTCCGGGTGGCCCGGTCGGAGCATGGGTGGGTGGAGCAACCGGGCCGTCCCGAGCCGGTAGAGGGCGGCCGGTCGGCCGCCCTGGCGGGTGGTGCGGCGGCCGGTGGGTTCCACGAAGTCGGCCGTGCTGGTGATCTTGCGGTGGAAGTTGCGGGGGTCGAGTTCGCAGTCCCAGACCACCTCGTACACCTGGCGCAGCTCGTTGATGGTGAACTCCGCCGGGCAGAACGCCGCGCCGATCGGGGAGTACTCGAGCTTGGACCGGGCCCGTTCCACCGCGTCGGCCAGGATCTCGTGATGATCGAAGGCCAGGCTCCGAGGGTGGCCGAGCAGCCCGTTGACCGGCTGCCATGAGGCACCGGACGCGTCCGAGCCGGCCGAGGGTTCGGGAAGGTCCGGCACCAGGGCGAGGTAGGCGACACTGACCACCCGCCCCCGCGGGTCACGCCCTGGCCGCCCGTAGGTGGCGAGCTGCTCGATGTGCACCCGCTCGTCGGCGATCCCGGTCTCCTCGGCCAATTCCCGCCGCGCCGCCTCGGCCAACTCCTCCGCCGGGAGGACGAATCCCCCCGGGAGCGCCGGACGCCCCTTGAACGGGGAAACGCCGCGCTCGACCAGCAGGACGGACAGGGTGCCACGCCGCACCGTGAGCACGACCAGGTCGACGGCCACGGCGTAGGTGGGCGGACCGGGCGCATCACGATTCGAGGTGCGGTGCCCGGTGTCGGTGTCGGTGTCGGCGGTGATGGCCCGATCATAATCATCATCTTGACGATTAGTCCACCGAGTCGTACTGTTGTCGTCAGAACGACGATAAGGAGACGGTCATGGCCGACATCACACGCCACCCGCTGGTTCCCTTCGCCCGGCATCTCCGGTCGGACCCGAACATGTACGTGCGCCACCTCCGCAACGGTGACGTCGCCCACGAAGGGGTGGGAACGGCGTTCTGGTTCCGGCCACAGACCGCAGCCCTCAGCCAGGTCCCCCTCGACGATCGGGAGCAGGCCCTGCTGTTCCACGCCCGCACCGCCGACTTCCAGGACGTCACTGTCCAGGCGACGGTGAGCTACCGGATCGTCGATCCGGCCCTGGCCACCACCCGGATCGATTTCGGGGTGAACCCGAACACCGGGGCGTGGAACAACGTGCCCCTGGAGACCCTGGGCGACCTGCTCACCGAGCTGGCCCAGCAGCCGGCGGTGGAACAGCTGGCCGGCATGACCATGCGGGAGGCGTTGGCCGACGGCCTGGCCCCGGTCCGCGACATGATCACCAGGGCACTCGCCGCCGACGCCCGACTGACCGAGCGGGGCATCGAGGTGTCCGACGTGCGGGTCGTGGCCATCCGCACCGACCCCGAGGTGGAACGGGCGATGCAGACCCAGACCCGGGAACAGGTGCAGCAGGAGGCCGATCGGGCCACCTACGAGCGCCGGGCCGTCGCAGTCGAGCGGGAACGGTCGATCGCCGAAAACGAGCTGCAGAACCAGATCGAGCTGGCCCGCCGGGAGGAGGACCTCGTCGGCCAACGGGGCCAGAACGACCGTCGGCGGGCCGCCGAGGAGGCGGCGGCCACCGCGATCACCGCCGAAGCAGACGCCGGTCTCCGCCGGCTCCGGGCCGAGACCGAGGCCGAGGCCACCCGCCTGCTGGGCGAGGCCAAAGCCGCCACCGAAACCGCCCGCTACACCTCCTACCAGGGGGTCGACCCGTCCGTCATGCTGGCCCTGGCGGCCCAGGAGCTGGCCCGGCACCTGCCCGCCGTCGAGCAGATCGTCGTGACCCCCGACCTGCTCACCTCGCTCGCCACCAGCCTGACCGGAGGGGGCCGGGGACCGAAGACGGCGGTCGAGCCGTCATGACCCTGCAGCCACGTGTCGTCCAGGTGTACCGGCGCAGCGAATACGACGAGCTGCTGGTCCGCCACAGCACCCGGCAACAAGCCGAGTTCTTCCTGCAGAGCCGCGGTCGCACCATCGAGGAGCTAGCCGATCCCCACGCCCGGATAGGCCGGGCCCGGGAGCTGGCCGGGGCGGCGATCCCACCCCGTTGGCGTCGGGCCGAGGTGGAGCGCGGCGACCTCTACCACTTCCGCTTCGCTCCCGACGATCTGGTCCTGGTCGTCGGCCAGGACGGGGTGGTGGCCAACACCGCCAAGTACCTCGACGGGCAACCGGTGATCGGGATCAATCCCGAGCCGGCCCACAATCCCGGCGTGCTCGTACCCCATGCCCCCGAGGCCGCGGCAGATCTGCTGCGCGCCGCGGCGGCCGGTAGGGCCTCGATCGAGCACCGCACCATGGTCGGGGCCACCACCGACGACGGGCAACGGCTCCGGGCCCTCAACGAGATCTACCTCGGGCACCGGAGCCACCAGTCGGCCCGGTACCGGCTGGAGAGCCCCGACGGGGGCCAGGAGCACCACTCCTCGTCCGGCCTGCTTGCCGGAACGGGGACCGGGGCCACCGGCTGGCTCCGCTCCGCCTGGCAGGAACGGGCCAGTAGGCTCGCCCTGCCGGCGCCCGACAGCCCCGAACTGTGCTGGTTTGCCCGCGAGGCTTGGCCGAGCCTCACCACCGGCACCGAGCTGACCGAGGGTCTCATCGTCGCCGGCGCGACCCTGCGCGTGCAGGCCGAGAGCGATGAGCTCGTCTGCTTCGGGGACGGCATCGAGAGCGATGCCCTGCGGATCGGCTGGGGCCAGACCGTCACCATTGCCGCGGCCCGTCAGGCGCTCAACCTGGTGGTCGGCCGATGATCAGGCCCGAGCAACGTTCGAGGCCACCCCGACCGCGAACATGGTCGGCGTCGTCGGCGACCGCGAACACGGTCTACCCGGCGATGGCCGGCCACGGGTTGGCGTCGGCTCCCTCGGTGACGAGCAGGACGGCCGTGCTCCCGTCGCCGAGGCCCAGCCCGGCGCCCAATTCGGCGTGGGCGCCGATCGCGTCCAACGCGGCCAAGGGGGCGGCTCCGCACGGGCCGGCGGGAACACCCGAGGCGGCGAGGCGAGCGGCGGCCGCCCGACCGGCCTCGTCGGTGACGGTGATCGCGGCGTCGAGACCCGCCGCGATGTCCGGCCAGGCGAGCGCCGACACCGTGCCACAGTTCAGACCGGCCATCGACGTGGGCCCGGTCGGCACGGTGACGGGTTTCCCGGCTCGGAGGCTGTGGAGGACACACGCCGCGTTCACCGGTTCCACCGACGCAATCATCGTCGACGCCGGTGCCGGGCCCCGGCGATAGTGGCGGATGGCGGCCTGGAGGAGCGACCCGACGCCGGTCGGTACGACGACGAGGTCCGGCGCACCGCCGAGCTGTTCGTCGAGCTCGTCGACCAGGGTGCCGTAGCCGTCGACGATGGTGCGGGGAACCTCGGTGTAACCGTCCCAGGCGGTGTCCTGGATGAGCACGCCACCGATCGCCGCCGCGTACGCAGCGGCGGCGGCAACGGCCGCGTCATAGTCACCGTCGACGGCGCGGACCGGGGCGCCCTCACCCCCGATGGCCTCGACCGCGGCCGCTGGTACCCCATCGGGCACGAACACCGCGGCCTGATGGCCGGCCCGGCGGGCGAACCGGGCCACGGCCCGCCCATGGTTGCCGTCGGTGGCGGCCACGAAGGTCAACGGCCCGGACGGTCCCCGCCGCGGCACGGCCCGGTGCACCGCCCAGGACGCGCCGAGCGCCTTGAACGCGGGCAGGCCGAGGCGCGTCGACTCGTCCTTGGCCACGACCCGACCGATACCCAGTGCATCGGCCACGGCGGGCAGATCGACGATCGGTGTCGGGGCGTAACCGGGAAGACCCCGGTGGAACTCGACGGCGGCCCGGTCGGGCTCCCGGCTCCGCCAGGTCGGGTCACGGGTCGCCACGAACCAGGCCGGGGGGTTCGTCGTGACCCGGGGGCGGCCCGTGCCCGGCACCGGGTCGTCCCCGGGCATCGGGGGGACGCGGTTCACCGGTCGGCCAGCTCGAGCAGGACGTCGGCCAGCACGGTCACTCCGGCCACACAGTCCTCCGGGGTCGAGAACTCCCGGGGGTTGTGGCTGACCCCGTCGTACTGGCCGCGGACGAAGATCATCGCGGTCGGGGCGATGGCCGCGATCTCCTGTGCGTCATGGCCCGCCCCCGACACCAGACGCACCGGCGGGACACCCAACCGACCGATCGCGGCCTCGATGCGGTTCTGCATGTCGGCATCGAACCCGACCGCCGAGGTCCGCGCCGTCGTGCGGGCCTCGATCCGCAACCCGGCGTGACGCTCAGCCGCTCGACGCAGGTGGTCGGCGACCTCGGCTTCGGCCGCCGCCATGGCGTCGTCGTCCGGATTGCGCAGGTCGACCGTCAGATCGGCCCGTTCGGCCACGACGTTCGTCAACCCCGGATGCAGCCGGAGGGCGCCGACCGTGGCCCGGAGCTGCCCGTAGCGGCCCGAGTCGACCAGCCGGCGCAGGTGGACGACGAGTTCGGCGGCAGCAACGGCGGCGTCGACACGAATCTCGGTCGGGGTCGTGCCGGCGTGAGCGGCGCGACCATGGACGGTCACCTCTTGCCAGGAGATCGCCTGCACCCCGGTCACGACCCCGAGGGGACGCCCGGCCCGTTCCAACACCGGTCCCTGCTCGATGTGCAGTTCGACGTACGCCGCCGGCGGCTCGGCGATGGCGGCGGGACGGCTGCCGTCGAACCCGAGACGCACCAGTTCGTCGACCAGCCGCGTGCCGTCCCGGTCGACCAGGGCGTGGGCGTCGGCCACGTCGATCCGACCGGCCGCGACCGCCGAGCCGAGCATGTCGGTACCGAACCGGACCCCTTCCTCCTCGGTCCACACCGCAACCACAACCGGCCGCCGGATCGGGCGGTCCCCCATCGCCCGGATCACCTCGAGCGCGCCGAGCACACCGAGACAGCCGTCGAACCGGCCCGCCGTGGCCACCGAATCGATGTGAGAACCGGTCATGACCGGAGCCAGGGCCGGCTCGCTCCCCTCACGGCGACCGAAGATATTGCCGATCTCGTCGACGGTTACGGCCAGCCCGGCGGCGGCCATCCAGGCCATCACCCGGCGGCGGGCCGCTCCGTCGGCGTCCGTCAGCGCCAACCGGTTGACCCCCATCAGACCGGTCGCCGGGTCGGGGTACGAACCGATCGAACCGAGTGCACCCAGCGCCGCCCACAGGCGTTCACCGTCGATCCGCACCGGGGGGCCACCGGCGAAACGGGCACCGGAACGGTCGGGGGGCGGCACGAGTCGCACGGTAGGCAGCATCGGGTCCGGGATCAACCGCCTTCGGCTCGTGGGGGCGCACCAGTTCCAGTTGCCAGATTGGAATCTAGAAGTTAGAGTTTCCGATATGGAAAGCACACCATCTGATCCCGCACACGATCTCGACCAGTTGGAGCGGGCCAGGACCGCCGCCAAAGGGATCCGGCGTTGGACTTCGGGCCGTGGTGGTATGCCCCGGCTGCGGCCGCCCTGCTGGCCGGCATCGCCGCCACCTCCTCCAGCGGGGTGGCGGCCGACAACGGCCCGGTCCGGGCGGCCGTTCTCGTGATCGCGGTCCTCCTGGTGGTCCACCAGATCCTGACCAGGAAGATGGTGCCGAGGAGCGGTTTCAACGCACCGACGTTCTGGCCGGTGCTCGGGGCGCTGGCGTTGATCGTGGGCGTCGTGTTCGTCTGGACCGTGGCGCAATCACTGCTCGATCTCGACGGTGCCGCCGCCTACGCCCTGCTGTTCGCCGGCTGGGCGATCGTCACCGGGATCCTGCTAGCGGTGCGATCCGCGATGATGCGGGCCCGGCGTACCCTGTGGGCCGCAGTATGAGCCTGGACGAACTGGATCCGGTCCTCACCCCACCCAAGCGGTTGGCCGCACTCGGGGTGCTCGACGTGTCGCGACGGGTCGAGTTCTCGTTCCTGCGGGACCACCTGGGCCTGAGCGATTCGGATCTCTCCAAACAGCTCAAGGCGCTCACCGACGCCGGCTACGCCGAGTCACGCCGAACCGGCCGCGGCCGCTCCCGCACCACCTGGTTCTCGGTGACCGACAAGGGCTCCGCCGCACTGGCCACCCACGCCGCGGCCCTTCGGTCCCTCGTCACCCCGCCCGCCCCGCCGGCCGCCGACGCGATCACGCCGGTGCCGTAGGGGCTGGTCGCCGTCAACCGGCCTCGCGGTCGAACACGCTCTGGTCGATGGTGATGAGGGTGGCTCGGGCCCGAGTGAGCACGTCGCCGGTGGCGTCTTCGGTGAGTTCGCCGCTCAGGTGGAGCTTGCGGCCGTCGGCCTGGTCGAGCCGCACCCGGCAGGTGAGCGGCACGCCGATGGGCACACCGGCCTCGTAGCGGATGAACAGCTCACCGGTGAAGGCGGATTGGCCCAGGATGGTAAGGACGAAGCCGAACACGTCATCGAACAGGGCGGCCACGATGCCGCCATGGCTGCGGCCCGGAGCGCCTTCGTGGGCGGCCCGCAGCACCACGGTGGCCATCGCCTCGTCGCCGACGCGCCGCACCCCGAGGTCGAGGCCCCACGGGCTGGCCCGGCCCGACACCGGGCGCTCGTCGTAGGTGGTCATCACCGAGCCGTCGGGTGGTGGGTCGCCGAACTCGCCGTCCTGGCGCACCTCGGCTCGGGAGCGCTCGGTGCCGGCGTCGAGGCGGGCGCTGAGGGCGTCGAGGGTGGCGGTGACCTCCTCGAGCAACTCGATGGGGGCGTGATGGCCGACCAGGGCGTGCCCGATGTCGCGGATGGCGCGTCCGGCCCCGGCCCGCGACTCGGCGATGGCATCGGGATGATCGGGCTGGACGACATGCATCAACGGGTCGAGGTGGGCGTCTGACATGGCGGTGACCATATGCCGGTGCTGACCGGAGTCGGCAACCGGCGTCCCCCGTATGGGTGGAGGTCGCCCGTATCGGCTGGGCACGGTCGGGTCCGGGATCATGCGGGACCCGTCGACCCGTCTCCACCCAGCAACGGGGCCAACACCGCCTCATGGGCGGCGCGCCACGGGTCGAGCTCGGCCTCGAGGTCGTCGACCCGATCGTCGACCAGGTACACCCCCTCCGTGGGCATCGTGGCCCCGAGTTCGACCAGAACCGGTCGGAGCTGGGTGTCGACGGCGAGGCTGTGGCGCTCCGAACCGCCGAGCATCACCGGCACCGTGACCACCCCCCGGAGGGAGCCCGCGGGGAACCGATCGAGGAAGGCCTTGAGCAAGCCGGTGAAGCTGGCCTTGTAGGTGGGGGAAGCCACGACGAGCGCATCACCCTCGACGATGTCGGACACCAGCTGCCCGAGTACGGCGTCGCCCCAGTCGAACATCGTCGCCGTGTGCTCACCCAACTCGACGGTCTCCGGTTCCAGACCCCCCGCCATGTCGGCAAGGATCTCGGCCACGGCCATCGCCACCCGGGTGGTCCGCCCCCCGGGCTTGGGGTTCCCGATCACCACGTGAACCGTTCCCCCCGTCATCGTGGACCTCCGGAGCCGGCCGGCGCTGGTCGGAGCCAGGCTCGGACCTCGCCGGCGGCCTGGTCGAGCGCCGCCCGCCCCGACGGCATCGCCGGGTTCCCGAAGAAGCCGTGGAGCTCGCCCGGATAGCACCGGTACGACGTGGGCACCCCGGCCGCGACCAGCCGGTCGGCGTACGCCCGGCCCTCGTCCCGCAACGGATCGCACTCGGCAGTGACGACCGCGGTGGGGGGAAGACCGCCGTGATCGGCAGCCCGCAGCGGAGAGGCCAGCGGATCCAGCCGCTCCTCCGGCGTGGTGTAACGGTCCCAGAACCAAGCCATGTCCTCCCGCCACAAATAGTGACCCTCGGCGTACCGCAGGTACGACGGCCGGTCGAGGTCGTGGTCGAGCACCGGGCACACGAGCAGCTGACCGGCGAGCTCCGTTCCCGGCCCGTCCCGGGCCATCAGAGCAGCGGCCGCCGCCAGGTTGCCGCCGGCGCTGACCCCAGCGAGCACCCGCGGGCCGCCGAGTCCCGGCGAGGCCTCCAACCATCGCAGTACGGTCATGACGTCGTCGAGGGCGGCAGGAAACGGATGCTCGGGCGCCAGGCGGTAGTCGACCGACAGCACCGCGGCCCCACACCCGAGGGCCAGATCGCGGCACATCGCGTCCGACAGGTCGAGGTCGCCGAGCACCCAACCGCCGCCGTGCAGGAACACCACCACGCCGACCTCGTCGGCCACCCGGTACAGCCGGGCCGGAACCGCCGGTCGGCCGGGCACGATCAGGTCGTCGACCCAATCAATGGGGGCGCCCACGCGGGGCCGGGCCAAGGCCAGCTGGTCGCGCGCCGCGCCGACACCGACGAGATGGCGGGGCTTCCACCCCGCCCGGTCGAGGTCGGCCAGGAACCGTCGGGCCTCGGGGACCAGCGGACTCTCGCCGGCCGATCCAGTGGTCAGCCCCACCATCACGGGATCACCGCCAACGCCTCGATCTCGACCAGGAACTCGGGTCGGGCCAGGGCGGCCACCACCACGAGCGTGCTGGCCGGGGCCTGGCCGCCGGGGAACACCTCGGCCCGGGACGCCACCACCGGACCGATATGGTCCGGGTCGGTCACGAAGCTGGTGATCTTCACGACGTCGCCCATGTCGCCACCGGCGGTGCGGACCACCGCCTCCACCTGCCGCCACACCTTGGCGATCTGAGCGTCGAGGTCACCGGGGGCGTAGGTCGAACCGTCCTCGTTCAGGGCGAGCTGCCCGGCCACGGCCAGGAGCGCCCCGCGGGCGACCACCCCGTGGGCGAACGCGTCGCTCCGGAAGGCCCCGTCGACGGTGATCGTGGTGTGATTCATGACCGTTCCTCTCTCTCCTGTCTCATGACCGTGCCCTCCTCATGACCGTGCTGCCGGCGCCGAATCGTCCAGCATGACGATCACCTCGATCTCGACCAGATAGTCCGGATGCGCCAATCCGGCGACCAGCAGGAAGGTGCTGGCCGGGAACCGGCCCGGTTCGAAGTGCCGGGCCCGTTCGGCGCCGATGGCCGGCAGGTGGGCCCGGTCGACGGCGAAGGTGGTGAGCTTCACGATGTCGGTCAGGTCGGCCCCGAGGGCCGTCACGATCGAACGGATGTTGCGCCACACCTGAGCGGCCTGAGCCGCCGGGTCGCCCACGCCGACGAGCCGGCCCTCGGCGTCCAGGGCGATCTGGCCGGTGAGGAACACCGGCGTACCGGTGCCCACGAGCGCGTGGGAATAGGCGGGAACGGCATGAACTCCGGCCGGGTTGACGGCGATCACCGTCACGCCTGCTGCAGCGCGGCTGCGGTGGCGACGTCGCGCGCGCCCAGTTCGCGGGTCACTTCCTGCCCCACCACCCGCAGGTCGTCGATGAAATCAGGGACGATGACCACCACCCCGTCGAGGTCGCCCTCGTGCACCACCCGGGCCAGACCCTCCGCAATGGTGGCCGGCGAGCCGACCAGCGCCGAGCGGGGCACGGCCAGGCCGGACTTGCCCCCGTCGATCATCCGTTTGGCCGTCGTGTTCTGGGGTACGTCCTGCCCGTACTCGCGCGACCGGTTGGCCAGGGCGGTGACATCCACCCCCTCGTTGTAGAGCTCGACCCGCCGGCGGGCATCGGCGTCGGTCTCGCCCGGAATGATCGAGAACAGCCCGAAGGTCCGGGTCGGCTTGCCGAGTTCCGCCGACACGACCCGGGCCCGCCGGGCCACCGAGATCATCTCGTCCGGTCCGGTCGACCCCATGAAACAGACGTCGCAGTGTTCGATGGTGAAGCGGAATCCGCGGTCGGAAGTGGCGGCGCACAGGATCGGCGGGAGGGCGGCCGGCTTGGGGTTGGACATACAGTCCTCGAGGTCGAAGAAGCGGCCGTGGTGGGTCACCCGGTCCTCGGTCCACAGCCGCTTGGCCACCGTGACCCACTCCTGGGCGAGGCCGTAGCGGCCCTCGTGGTCGAGATCACGCCACAAACCCATCTGCCCCTGGTCGACCGGGTTCGAACCGGCGACCAGGTTCACACCCGCCCTCCCCTGCGACACCTGGTCGAAGGTGGCAATCATCTTGGCCACCACGGCCGGGTGCCACACCATGGTGTGGATGGTGCACCACAGCTTGATCCGGGACGTCGCCTCGGCCAACCCGGTCATGGTGGTGAACGACTCGAGGGTCACATCCCAGTGGTGGGAGGGTCCACCGAATCCTCGCCATTTGGCCATCGACAGGGCGAAATCGAACCCCAGGTTCTCGGCCAGGACGGTGACCTCACGGTTGTACTCGTAGCTGGCCGGCAGCTGGGGGCTCGTGGTGGAGATGATCCAGCCACCGTTGCCGACCGGGATGAAGACCCCGAGCTCGATCTCTTTGGTCATGGTTCCTCCGTTGATTGGTCGTCCCCGACGGGGCGGGTGGGACCCCGACAGGGGGCCGTACGCGTCGGTCGGGTATCAGCCGAGACGGCTGACGTCCGGGGCCTCGGCGGCGTTGTACGTGTAGGCCTGCCGCACCGGAAGGTCGGCCCACGGCTGGAAGAAGTCGAAGACGTACGGCTCGACCTCGCCGCCGAGCTCACCCCAGCGGGCCCAGGTCTCGTCGGGGGCGCGGTAGGCGCCGTCGTCGATACCGGCCTCCAGCGTGGCCCACAGCGCGTCCTCGTCGACGACGGTCGAACGACCGTCCTGGACCACCACCGTGCCCGCCACCATGACGGTCTCGATGTTGTCGGCCTCCGCCCGGTCGACGAGCACATCCAGGATCGGCATGGCACTGAACTTGGCCGTGGGCCGCATGAAGGTGTCCTTGCGGAGGACGAGCAGGTCGGCCTCCTTACCGGGCCGCAGCGACCCGACCCTGTCCTCCATCCGCAGCGCCCGCGCCCCGGCTTTGGCCGCGGTGTCGAGTACGTGCAGGGTGTCGAGGCGACCGACGTCGAGCCGGCCCGGCAGGCGTTGCAGGTAGAGAGCCAGCCGCAGCTCCTCGAAGAAGTCCTCGTCCGGGGAGAAGCCGATGGAGTCGGTCCCGAAGCAGAACATGCCGCCCCGATCCAGGATGTCGCGGGTGCGGCACACCCCAGCCGACAGGCGAAGGTTCGATCCTGGGTTGTTGACCGCGACCGCTCCGGTGTCGGCCAGGATGGCGATGTCCTCGTCGGTCGCCCACACGAAGTGGTCGACCGAGACATCCGGTCCGAGCACACCCAGATCGGCCAACCGCCGCATCGCGGTCTTGCCGTGATGCTTCAGGTTGAAGATCATCTCCGACTTGGTCTCCAGGACATGCGTCATGATCCCGGTGTCGTACTCGTCGGCCAGTTGCCGCATGAGCAGGTAGCACTCGTCACTGTTGGCCGGCGTCCAGTCGGGGGCCAGGAGGCATCGGATCCGTCCGTCGTAGCCGTCCCATCGGGGAGTCAGCTTTCGGTAGGCGGCCACCACGTCACCGGTCGGCCAGGCGTACCCCATGGGGGATGCGGCCACCTCGGCCCGCAGACCTGGGGGCAGCATCGACAGGAAGTGGTCGTCAGGGGCGTGCACGTATTTATTGCGATCCCGGGTGACGAACCCGAGGGCGGCCCGGATACCGACATCGGCGTAGGCTCGCAGGATCGGTTCGTTGCCGAACTGGTCCATCTCGGGCCGGCCGTAGCTGAAGTCGACCACCGCGGTCTGCCCACCCTTGAGGCAATCGAGATAGCTCAGGACATAGGCGGCGTGCAGGAACTCCTCATCGACGGCGCCCCGGTTGCCGTGAACCGACACGTTCGCCCGTTCGAAGATGTACTGGGCCATGCCGGCGTGGGCGTAGCTACCGCCGTGGAAGTGGCCGTTGACGAACCCCGGCATGACCAGGTGGTCGGCCGAACCGATCACGGCGTCGTAGGGACCGTTGGCCTCGAGCTGCTCCCGAGGACCGACCTCGACGACGACACGGTCGTCGACGACGAGGGCTCCGTCGGCAACAACGGGCTGGGGGCCGGGGCCGAGCACGATGACCGGATCACCGATCACCAGGGTGCGGGTCATGTCGTCATCTCCTCAGGGTGGCGGGGCCGGGGGCGAGTGGTTCGGTCGCTCATTCGGACGGGCTCATGGTCCAGAAGCGGGGGTGGGGGTCGGAGGTGAACGAAGCCCCCTGGATGCCGGGCCGGAGGGCCACCGTCACGCCGGCCACCGCGATCGGTGCGTAGGCGGCCCCTTCCGCCCCGAGCGCCTGGACGGTGCCGTAGGCCGCAGCCCGGGCCTCCGGGTCGGAGCTGAAACGGAACTCGGCGTGGAGCTGATCGACCTCGGGATCGGCCCAGCCGGTGGAGTTGGAGAAGCCATCGCTCTTCAACCACAGGTCGACGTTCGGGTCGGCGTCATCGAGCCAGATCACCCCCGACGTGAGCACCAGGCCGGACATCTGGGACGGCTCCCCCCGGGTCAGCTTGGTCCGCTCGTCGGTGAACTGCACGGTGGGTAGGCCGTTGACCTCGACGTCCAGGCCGATCCCCTGGAGCGAATCGCTGATGAGCAGGGCGATGTCCTCCATCGAGGAGATGTCGCTGTTGAAGTAGATCGGCACGGTCGCTCCGGCCGCTCCGGCCTGCTCGATCAGGGCGGATGCCCGGGCCGGGTCGCCGTAGATCTCCCAGGCCGGCTGGTAGGCGGGGGCGGCGGGGTTGACAATCGAGTAGGCCCGCTCGCCCCGCCCGCCGAGGGCGATCTCGATGACCTGGTCGTAGGGGATGGCCTCGGCAACGGCCTGCCGGACGGTCTGGTCGTCGAGCGGTTGCGAGGTCGTCACCAGCTCTGCCTTGATGATGTCGGGGATCGGCTGGTTGATGACCTGGAAACCGGCCTCCTCCAAGGTGTCGAGCTCCCGGCTGCCGAGGCCGGAACTGGCCATGTCGACCTCGTCGCCGAGCATCAACGAAGTGATGTCGGCCCCGCCGACCACCCGCATGATCACCTGCTCGTACCCTGGGGCCTCACCCCAGTAGTCGGGGACGACCCGTAGGGCGATCTCGGACCCTGGCGAGTAGTTCTCGACGTAGTAGTGGCCGGTGCCGGCGACGTTGCCTTCGGCCCACGTCGCCGCCCAAGGGTCGTGCTCGGTGGCGTGTTCCTCGAAGGTGACCGAGTCCAGAATGCTGAACTGGGGGAACCGCAACGACGGCAGCGACATGGCCGTGCGCCGGGGATTCCCTTCGGCGTCGGTGAAGTTGATACGGACCGTCTGGTCGTCGACCACCTCGACCTGCTGTTCGGGCTCGAAGATGCCGGCCAGGTTGGCGTTGAACGTGCCGGTCGAACCGGGGAGGCGGACCGTCCGGATGATGCTGTAGCGGACGTCCTCGGCCGTCATCGGGTTGCCGCTCGGATAGAAGGTCACTCCGTCGCGGAGGGTGAAGGTGACGCTGTCACCCTCGATCTCCCATTCGGAGGCGAGACCCGGGGCCACGGCGAGGCCGATACCCACCAGAGATCCGTCGTCGGTGGGCTGGAGGTCGTAGTTGACCAGCGTCTCGTAGACGTTCACATCGAGGACCCGATTCCATTCGACCGCGGTGATCGACGGGTCCATGCTGTTGATGTCGCCGGTCGCCGCGAACACGAGGGTCCCGTCGTCGGCGGGAACCGCGTTGCCGGTCCCACCGGTGGTGTCACCGGCGTCCGCGGTCGAATCGGTGCCGCCGCCGCACGCCGCCCCGACGAGGGCCAGTGTGGCGAAGAGGGCCACCAATCTCCAGATCTTGGGCACAAGGTCTCCTTCGCGTGGGTGTGCTCGTCGTCCCTGAGTGTCGGCGGTGCCGGTGTCGTCCCGGTTTCCGCTCCGTGGGGATCCGGTTGCCACCTTCTGGTCCAAATCTGACATATCAGATATGAGATCTCATTTAGTCGAACCTGGTCCGCTCGACGCCTCGTCGGGATCGGGCTCGGAGTCCACCGGGACCGGGCGCACCGGCGATTGGAGCTGGGCCAACGACGGTCGCCGGATCACATGGCAGGCCACCTGATGACCGCCATCGACCGCACCAGCGCCGTCGGCGCCGCCGAGGTCGGGATGCGAGGTGGCGCATTCCGGCACCTCGAGCGGGCAACGACCCACGAGGCGGCAGCCGGGTGGGAGGGACAGCGGCGACGGGATCTCCCCCTCCAGCCGGACCCGCTCACGCCGAGGTCCGTACTCGGGCACCGGAGCCGCCGAGAGCAAGGCCTGGGTATAGGGGTGGAGCGGTTCGCGTAACACGGCGGGAGACGGCCCGGACTCCAGCACCCGGCCGAGGTAGAGGACCAGGACCCGGTCGGTGACCCGACGGACCGTGGCCAGATCGTGGCTGACGAAGAGATAGGCGAGACCCAGTCGCTGCTGCAGGTCGAGCAGCAGATTGAGGATCTGACCCCGGACCGACACGTCGAGCGATGCCGTCGGTTCGTCGAGCACGAGCAACCGGGGTTCGGGGGCCAGCGCCCGGGCGATACCGACCCGCTGCCGCTGGCCGCCCGACAGTTCGTGGGGGTACCGATCGAGGTGGGCGTCGGCCAGACCGACGAGGTCGAGAAGCTCCCGCACCCGGTCGCGGGCGGCACGATGGTCGACCCCGGAGTGGCGGCGCAACGGTTCGGCGATGGTCTGCTCGACCGTACGGCGGGGGTTCAACGACTCCAGGGGATCCTGGAACACCATCTGGATATCGCGGTAGAGCTCCAGCCGTTCACGCTCGCTGAGGCGGCCCACGTCACGACCGTCGAACCGGATCGTCCCCTCCGTCGGCCCCTCCAGGTTCATGACACAGCGAACCAGCGTCGACTTACCCGAACCGGACTCACCGACCAGGCCGAGCGAGGCCCCCGGCTCGATGTCGAGATCGACCCCGTCGACAGCCACCAACGACCGCCTCCGGAACAGGGACCCGACGTCGAACACCTTGCGGAGCCCCCGTACCGACAGCAATGGTCCGGTCTCGGTCTCGGAATCCGGGGCGGTCCGGTCATCCATGGCGGTGGCCTCGGTCAACGCGGGCCTCCCCGGTCGGCAGAACGATGGCAGATGACGGTCCTGTCCCCGCCGATCCCGATCGTCGGCGGTTCGCGGTCGCAGACCTCCAACCGGTCGGGGCAACGCTCGGCGAAGGCGCAACCGACCGGCGGTCGCCGAAGATCCGGAACGACCCCGGGGATGCTGATCAGCTCGCCCTCGTCCAGTTCGACGCTCCGGCACGCCCGCAGCAGCTCGCGGGTGTAGGGGTGGGCGGGATCGTCGAAGATCTCCTGGACCGATCCGTACTCGACGCACCGGCCGGCGTACATGACCGCCACATGGTCACAGGTCTCGGCCACCACCCCGAGGTCATGGGTGATCAGCAGGGCCGTGGTCTGGTTCGTGGCCCCCAGCTCCCGGATCAGGTCGAGCACCTCGGCCTGGATCGTGACGTCCAACCCGGTGGTCGGCTCGTCGAGCACGACCAGGTCCGGCGTCTGCACCAGCCCCAGGGCGATCATGGCCCGCTGCGCCATGCCACCCGAGAACTGATGGGCGTACTGGTGAGCCCGCCGTTCCGGCTCGGGTATCCGCACCCGTTCCAGGAGATCGACCGCGGCCGCCCATGCGTCACGCCGGCCGGCCCGGTTCCGCTCACGCAGCGGTCGGGACAGCTGCTCCCCCACCGAGAAGACGGGGTTGAGGGCCGACTTCGCGTCCTGGAAGACCATCGACACCGTCCGACCCCGCAGGGCCCGCCGCTCCCGGTTCGGCAGCTGCAAGACGTCGGTCCCGTCCACCAGGACCCGTCCGCCATCGAGCTGGAAGTTGTCATCGCTCATGCCGAGTAGCAGTCGGGCGACCACCGACTTCCCGGAGCCCGTCTCACCGACCAGACCGGTGATCGCCCCTCTCCTGATGGGAAAGGTCACACCCCGCAAGGCGTGAAGATCACCCGAGCGGGTCGCGAAATGGCCCTGCACGTCGTCGAACCGAGCGATCACGTCGTCGGTCTCCGTGGAAGGCGCCTCCGGATCGGTGGCGGTGGACGGCCCGACGGAACCCGACGGGACCGCAGTTGAACGACCGGTCGACATCAGCGACGTCCTCTCGGATCGTTGAGGTCCCGCAGGCCGTCCCCGAGGAGATAGAAGGCGGCCGAGAGCCCCAGTACGGCCAGGCCCGGGAAGAGGGATATCCACCATTCGCCGGTGGTGATCTGCCCCTGGCCCCGGCTGATCATGGCCCCCCACTCCGAGCGGCCCGGTTCGATGCCCACCCCGAGGTACCCGAGACTGGCGGTCACCAGCACGACCCAGGAGGTGTTGACCGACGTGTACGCCAGCAGGGGGCCGAGCGAGTTGGGCAGCAAATGGCGGAACGACACGGCCCAGGAGGAGTTGCCGGCCAGTCGGGCGGCGTCGGCGAACTGGCTGGACCGCTTGGCCAGGATCTCGGCCCGGGCCAAGCGCACGTAGTAGGGAAGGCCGACGAACGCCAGGACGATGATCACGTTGGCGACGCCGGCCCCGAGAGCCACGACGGTCAACATGGCCAGCAGCAGGGTGGGGAACGACTGCAGAACGTCGGTGGCCCGCATGACGACACCGTCGATCCAGCCCCCTCGGGTACCGGCAACCACACCGAGCACGGTGCCGACCACCAGGGCGATCGCCACTGAGGCAAGGGTGATGACGAGATCGATCCGGGTGGCCACCATGGTCCGGGAGAACACGTCGGAACCCAACCGGTCGGTACCGAACCAGTGGGTACCGTCCGGCGGGGAGAACGGGGTCCCCGCCCCCAGCCGATCGGGGTCGAACGGGGTCCAGATCAGGCTGGCCACGGCCACGAGAACGTAGACGGCGACCACGGCGAGGCCCACGGTCATGCTCGGCGACCGCCAGGCCGCCGACCGGCTCGACCGGGCGGGGGTGTTGACGGCGGGTCGGGTGGGGGCGTCGGCGGCGACGCTCATGACGACTCCTTCACGGGAAGGTCCCGACCGCGCGTCGGGAGGTGGACCGTCACCGGGTCCGGGGATCGATGACGAGGTACAGGACGTCGACGACCAGGTAGGTGAGCACGAACAGGCCCGCGCTCCACAGGACGAACCCCTGGAGTGCGTCGAAGTCGGAACGGGAGATCGCCGCCAGGGCGTACTGGCCGAGACCGGGCCAGCCGAAGATGCTCTCCACCAGGATGGCGCCGGAGAACAGGAAGCCGACCACGCCGCCGATCATGGTGACCACCGGGAGCAGGGCGTTCCGCAGGGCGTAGACCAGGTAGATGCGCCAGGGACGGATCCCGGTGGCGTGAGCGGTGCGGATGTAGGGCGAGGCCAGGGCATCGACCATCTCGTTGCGTGCCACCCGGGCGATCGGAGCCAGACCGACGAGACCGAGCGTGACCGCCGGCAGGATCAGATGGCGGGTTGCCTGCCACCAGGTGCCGAACTGCCCGGCCAGGAGGGCGTCGACGGTGAACAGCCCGGTGACCTGGGGAGGCGGGGCGGCGCCGATGGGGAGGCGGCCGACCGGGCCGGGCAACCAGCCGAGGTTCACGAAGAAGACGAGCAGCAGGACCAAGCCGAGCCAGAACGATGGCAGGGCCATGCCGACCAACGTCACACCCCGGAGGGCGAAGTCGACGGCCGAATCCTGCTTCACCGCGGCGATCACCCCGACCGGGATCCCGATCACCACGGCGATGACCAGGGACGCGAGGGCGAGCTCGGCGGTGGCCGGTAACCGGTCGAGGAGGTCGTCGAGGACCGGCCGACGGGTGGTGGCGGAAGTCCCCAGATCACCCCGGGTGAATCCCGAGACGAAGTCCCGGTACTGGACCGCCAGAGGCTGGTCCAGGCCGAGATCGGCCCGGACCTGGTCCCGGAACTCGTCGGTGGCGTTGACCGGCACGTACAGACCAGTCGGATCGCCGGCCAACACCCGGGTGATGAAGAAGGTGAGGGTGGCGACCCCGACCATGATCGGCACCACCAGCAGCACCCGCACACCGACCAGGCGGATCAGATCCATGGCCGCCCATCCAGGATCGAATCTGAGATCTCATGTATGACCACCCGGCCGAGGATGGCCGGGGAAGATGTCGGGCGGGTTTCACGGCCGTTAGCAGCCGGTCAGGAGTTCCTGATGCTCACCGCGACCGGGGCCCGGAGCCGGGGACAGGACTGGACGACGGCCTGCGGCTCAGTCCAGGGTTCCCGAGGCCCGCATACCGGTCACGGCATTCGACTTCACGGCGCGAACGTGTTGCCGCATCAACCGTTCCGCCGCGGCCGGCCGACCGTTGGCGATGGCCTCGATGATTCCCCGCTGGTGAAGCAGAGCGTCTTCGATCCGATCGATCTTCTCGGGCGCGGCAAGACACCCGATGCGTTGGACATGGCTGCGGATCTGGTCGATCACGGCTTCGAGGCGGGCGTTGCCGATATCACTGAAAAGGATGGTGTCGAAGCGGTGCATGGCCACGCCGGCCTCCTCATGGTCGCCGGCGGACAACGCGGCCTCGCCACAGCTCAGATTGGCTTGGAGCCGGTCGATGATCCCAGCGGGTTTGGTCTGGGCCACCCGGCGGGCCATGGCTCCCTCAAGGATCTCGCGGACCTCGAAGATCTCATCGATGTCGTTGGCGTCATACCCGCTCACGATGGCACCGCGGTAGGGCTCGAGCCGTACGAAGCCCTCCTGCTCCAAGCGGACGAACGCCTCCCGGATGGGTGTCTTGCTCACCCCCAAATGAGCCGACCAGGCCGCTTCGCGGATGGTCTCGCCCGGGGCGAGCCGGCCGGTGACGATGAACTCCCGCAACCGTTCGAACGCGAGATCCTTCAGCTGAGGTCTGGCCCCGATCGGGTCGACGTGATGCTCATACTCCGCCACCCATTCCTCCGTGTCCTTCCGGGAGCGAGCAGGCGGCCCGCGGCGGTGACTCGCGACCATACTATGACGACCACCGCCCACGGAACCGCGGCGTACCGGGGTGTCGGCGCCCCGGAGCGGCCGTACCCGGCCCAAGGTCCGGGGTGGTCGTGGGGCGGGCTCGATCACCCATCCGGGCCTCAGGCGCCCGCGGTCCGACCAGACAGGCATCGACGGAACCCATCCGGTGCTCATGTTGCCGGTTCGTTGCGAGCCAGGCGCGACGGTGTCGACATCCGGCGAACGACCGGGGTGGAGCGGAGGAGTCGGGATGGGTCAAGCGAATCGGGTGGCCCATCCGGGCAGCCGTGACTGCCTGCTCCTGACCGGCGGCTGGGCCCAGCGGGACGGCTCGCCGGAGCAGCTCGCTGGGTTGCTCGGCGAGGATGACATCGGGGGCTTCGAGGTGGCGTGGAAACCGCTCGACGAGGCCCGCGCCGTCTCGGCCCAGCTGGGTCACCTGCTCCTGAACCGGCAGCGGAGCGACGTCCTACTCCTGGTCATCGCCGGGGGCGTGGTCTTCGACGGCCACCGAGAGCCGTACCTGGAGACGACGCAGACCGATCCGGCGCGGCTGGAGTCCACCGCGATCCACCTGAGTACCGTCGACAAACTCCTCCGGCAATGCCGCAGCAGCAACTGTCTCCTGCTGCTGGACGTCGCCCTCCAGATTCGGGAGCCGGCCGCCGCCGGGCAGGTCGGTCGCACAACCCTTCCGGTCGTGTCCGACCCGATGGCCGGCCACACCGTCATCAGCGCGACAAGGAATCCCTCCGGTGCCGACGTCGGCCTGATCAGCCTGGCCGCGGACGCCCTCAGATCACCGGCCGCCGACTACGACGGCGACCTGCTGATCACGGTCGAGGAGTTCTTCCGGTTCGTGGCCTCCGGCATGTCCGATCGCCCGGGGGCCCGGCCAACGCGCACGGAGCACGCGACGGCCACCGCACCCGAGCGGACCATCCTGGCTCGCAGGCCCGGCGCGCCACCGGTGATCGACATCATGGTCGTGCTGCTCGGTGTGGCCGCGTTCGCCGCCTTGGGCTTGGTCGCCACCGGCGACATGGGCCCGATCGACGACTCGCACTCGATCGGGCCAGGCCCGGGGGTCGAGGCACCGCAGATCTTGGGCCGGACCTACAGCGTCTACGGCATGGGGCTGTTGTACGAGGCGGTCTGCCTCGTGGGCTGGTCGGCGACGATCGGCAAGCGGTTACTGGGTTTGCAGGTCGGGCTCGAGGCGGCCCGGTTGGAACGACTGCCCAGGATCGCCCGCCGCCTCGGTTTCATCGCCCTGATGATGGCCGCGTACGACGGCATCACCCTCGGCCTGTTCGACGATTCGGACCGGGCGGTATTCGTCGAATCCATGGCCCAGTTCGGCATCCTCCTGATCCTCGGTCTCAGTGCGCTCCTGCTCGCCCTGGATCGGTCGAGGCGCACGATATGGGATCGGTTCGCCGGAACTGTTGTCTACCGGACCACGAGGCCGACCCGAAGTTCGAGAGCTGCTCAGCGATGTTCCGAACTTGCAGCACGTCGTCATCAGATCAGCGACCGAGGATGACTACGGTGAGGACGGAATCGGCCGAGAAGACCTTCAGACCGTGCAGTTAGGAGGGCTAAGATATCGAGCGGGTGGTGGCGACTGTACGTCCGCAGCTCCTTGGTATGCGAACGTGTGGACGCCGTTTGGGACGGTCCAGGTCCGATATGCGGTCACTGCTGGGCACTGCGTACCGCAGGCCGACTGGAGTTCCACGCCGAACACCTGGGGTGGGATCTGGTGGACGGTTGTCACCTCGGACAATGACCTCAGGCAGCCATGGACGACAATCGCTAGCGGCCAAGCGAGAATCCGGTACGGCGCCGAAACTGATGTAGCGGTATGGCCGCTGGACTCGACCTACCAATCTGACTCCCCACGGTCCGCCACCAACTCAGATGCACACAACTACATCTGGCACAACCTCGGCTGGTGGCAATGGACACCGACATGGGCGACAGACACGAGTGGCGGAGACATGGAAGGGGACTGGGTCTGCCATTCCGGGTACACGACGTCTCAACGGGCTCCCGATCCTGCATGGAACCAGAACGTGATCGAGTGCGGCACTCTCATCAATCGAGACTTGCAATTCTCACGCTCCGGAAGCTGGTTCTACGGGATTCGTGAGGCGACAGCCAACGGATGTCCTGGCGACAGTGGGGGCACGATCTGGAGAGCCTGCTGGTACTCAGGCGTGTATAAGGGCCAGCGAGGCGGAACGCTCCCCACTGTCAACGGACAGGCATGCCGGACCAACATCGAATACAGCCACGTTGGGTATCTGCCAGCCGCATTCAATCTGACGGCCCCCGTCGGGTTCAGCTAACGACCGACCATGTCAAGGGAGCGACTCGGGATGATCACCCGCGCGATGCTGATCCGCTCTGTAGCCCTCGTGGCGCTGCTATCCGCTGGGGCATGTGGGAGCGACAATAATCAGAACGACTCGTCAGCTGAAGTCAATACAGCACAATCCGGCCCCGAAGACACCGCGACCGAGGTGACCCGGCCCTTACCTGACGATGTTCCAACCCCCCCGACTGCCTTCTACGATCCTCCGCTGGACCTCAGCGGACTTGAAGGCAGGCCGGCGGCCGATGCTGTCGCGTGGGCTGAGGCCCAAGGGTTCACTGACGTCTCGGTCGCTGGCCCCAATGATGGGGTAGACGGCAAGTCGGACCCTGCCCGCCTGGTCATTCTCGTTGACGACGACGGCATCGTGACAAGGGCAGATCAGGGATAGCAAGGCAACAAGGCTTCCTCGAACGCAACGCCTCCACACTCCGTTCGAGTGATCCCTGGCGGGCCTATGGCCCGTCCTATCTGAGCTGAGAGGGACCAGCACGCGAGGGCGACGCGTTCAGGATTCTGCACCGATCCTCGTCACACCCCGTGATCATCCGTCCCCAACCCTGAACCCCGGCGACCGACTCGTCCCGACGACGGGCGGCCTCAATCGTCGATGTCCACCGCGCCGTGCTCCAGGTAATCCATGGTCTGGAACGGCTCGATGGCGGCGGTGGTGATACCGGCCAGGTTGGCCACGATCCGCTTCCAGTACCGGTACAGCATGGCCCGGGGAACCGCCCAGGAGCCCGGTCGTTCCGAGCGCATGAGGTCAGCGATCAGGACTGCGCATTCCTCGTTGATGACCGCGGTGCGAGCCAGGAATGCTCGGGCTCGTTCCTCGTCCTCGTTGGCGAGCAGCTCGGCAGCTTCCACATACATCCGGGAGATCTCGTCCCGCCGGGCCAGGAACTCGTCGAGGTCTTCCGCCCCGGCCAGCGAGACTCCCTCCGAGGCCAGGTCGAAGATGTTCTTGGCCTGGTCGCCGATGCGCTCCACCTTCTTGATGAGCAGCATGTAGCCCAGCACCGCACCGATGTCGGCATTGCCCCGCACCGCCACGTGGACCACGAGTTCGGAGCGGAGCTGGAGCTCGGTCTCGTTGATCCGGGCGTCGGTGGCCTCGATGTCGTGACCGATCGTGGCCGGATCGGCCCCCGACAGCACCGCGGTGGACGCCAGGTCGAACGAGTGACGGGCGTCGCCCAGCATCGCCACGGTCTGTTGGGCGATCCGGTCGAGACCGGTCTCGGTTTTTCGGAACCAGGACATGGATTCCCCTTAACGCAGGATGGCCACCCCGACGAGTGGCACGACGACGAAGGTCATCAGGACATACCCCACCGCGAGCATCCGCTGTCGAACGGCCACCTCGGCCAACAGCTCGGCCGCCCGCAGCGGCAACGGCCGGAGGAACGGGATGCCGTACAGCAACACGATGCCCGAGACGTTGAACAGGGTGTGCACCAGCGCAATGGTGAGGGCGGAGGGTTCACTGGCCGCCAGGGCGGCGAGCAGGGCGGTGATGGTGGTGCCCACGTTGGCGCCCAGCGCGACCGGGTAGGCGTTGCGGAGGGTGATCACCCCGGCGGCCGACATCGGGATCAGGATCGACGTGGTGATGCTGGACGACTGGACGGCCACCGTGATCGCCACCCCGACGAGCATCCCGATCAGCCCCCCGCCCCGGCTGAGAATGGCGTTCATCGACCGTTCGACCTGCCGGGCGATCAGCTGCTTCATGTTCCGGGTGATCAGTACCAGCGAGACGATGACGATGACGAAGCCCGCGGCCACCATCAACGCCCCGACCAGGTTGTCGTTGTCGCTGATCCGGCTGACCAGCCCTTCGATCCAGCCCACCGGTCCCTTCACCCACCGCTTGATCGGGCTCTCCCAGGTTGCGCCCCCGGAGCCGACGAGCTGGGTGCTCATCCAGGTGGCGGCGGACGACAACCAGCCGGTGATCAGTTCCAACGGCAGCAGGATCGCCACCGCGAACAGGTTGAAGAAGTCGTGGACCGTGGCGGTGGCGAACGCCCGCTGGAACTCGTTGGACTGCCGGACGTGGCCGAGGGACACGAGTGTGTTCGTCACCGTCGTACCCAGATTGGCGCCCATGATCATGGGGACGGCGTCGTCGACCGACAAGGCCCCGGAGGCGACGAGACCGACGATGAGGGAGGTGCTGGCCGACGACGACTGGACCAGGGTCGTGCCCAGCAGGCCCACGAACAGCCCGGCGAGCGGGTTGCTGACCGGGCCGAACAGGCGGGCCTGGGTGTCGCTGCCCATGACCTCGATGCCGCCCTCCAGCGACGAGACCCCGACCAGGAACAGATAGATCAGGCCCAGCACCAGGACGGCCCGCAGCCAGGTGGGGAACGGACGGATGGAGGTCAGGGTCGGGGTGCTCATGGCTCCCGTGACCGTACCCAACCTCGGCCGCCGGACCGAAGATCCGGGGCGAAACGCGGGCTCACCGTTGCCGCACCGATCGTGGGGCGGCAGCCACGGTGCCAGTCCGGATATCGTTGCGCCGATGGCCAGGAGCACGATCGATCTCGACACCCCGTTCCGCCCGGGAGAAAAGGTGATGACCACCGTCCCGGTGGAGGATCTCGAACCGGGCGCGCAGGGCAAGGTCAGGCTGGCCAACGGCCTCGGCGCCTGGCGCCGCTACTGGGTGCGGTTCAACGACGGCCGACTCCGGGGCCAGATCTCCCAGGACGAGCTGGTACGGCCTCGCCAGCTCGACGAATGGCAGGCCCGTGAAACGGCCCGGGCCGAAGCCGCCGAACGGGCCGACCAGCAGGCCGACACCCCGGCGGTCGAGGCCGCGGCGGGCGACGACGGGGGTGGCGGTATCGCCAGCCAGATCCCCGCTCACATCCTCGAACGCTCCAAGGCCGCCAAAACCCGCCTACTGGGCTGACCCCCACCGCTTCGGTTCCGGTTCATCCCTCGGGCTGGAGCCGATTGAGGGCGACGGCGGCGTGCACCGCGGTGCCGATGGCCATGGCGTCCTCGTCGAGGGTCATCCGGTTGGAATGGACCGACGCCGCCGTGGCCGGCGCCTGACCCGGGGGGCACACCCCGAGGAACGCCATCGAGCCGGGCACGCGTTCCAACACGTAACTCCAGTCCTCCGCCCCCATCATCGGCTGACGGAGTTCGAGGTAGGCCCGCTGACCGAGCAGGGAGCGCACCACCGCCGCGGCCCGGGCCGCTTCGGCCCCGTTGTTGACCGTGACCGGGTAGCCGATGGCGAGGTCGACGTCGGCGTGACATCCGTGCGCCTCGGCCACATGGTTCGCCACCCGGACCAGGCCGGCATGCACTGCGTCCCGGGTCCGGTCGGACACGGCCCGGATGGTGCCCTCGAGCCGGGCCGTCTCGGCGATCACGTTGGTGGCGGTACCGGCCCGCATCGACGCCACTGTGAGTACCGCGGGATCGAACGCGTCGATCTCACGGGTGATGAGCGACTGGAGGGCGAGGACGATCTCCGCGGCGGCCGGGATGGGATCGGCGGCCAGATGGGGCGAGGAGGCGTGACCGCCCCGCCCGACCACGGTGACGTCGAACTCGTCGGCCGACGCCAGCAGGGGACCCGGTCGGCCGGCCACCACCCCCGACGGGAGGTTGGGGGTGATGTGGAGGGCGAAGGCGGCGGTGACGGCCGGTGCGTCGAGCACCCCCTCCTTGATGCAGTAGCGGGCCCCGTGGTGGCCCTCCTCACCGGGCTGGAACAGGAACTTGACCGTGCCGGCGAGCTCGTCTCGGCGATCGGCCAGGACCCGGGCCGCGCCCACCAGCATGGCCACATGGGCGTCGTGCCCGCAGGCGTGCATGGCCCCGTCCACCGTCGAGGCGTAGTCGAGACCAGTGTCCTCCGGCATCGGCAGGGCATCCATGTCCCCCCGCAGCAGCAGGACCGGCTCGTCACCGTCGGGCCGTGCCGCGGTGCCGGTGAGGGTGGCCGTCACCCATGACACCTCACCGGAACCGGCCGCGATCTCCACCGGGAGATCGGCCGCTTCCAGGGCGTCGAGCACCGCTTGCTGGGTGTGCGGCAGGTACAACCCGACCTCGGGCCGGCGATGCAGCCGGCGCCGAAGATCCACCAGGTCGGCCAGCTGGTCGGTGGCAGCGGCCAGTACGGCCTGATCAGTCGACATCGATCCCCCATTCCGGTCCCGGAGGCCGCACGATCGTGCGGCACCGTCGTCCCGGGTGCCTCGACCGGTCACGCTACTGCCCCGGCGACGAGGGGTGGACCGACCGGGGTGACCGCCGCCTCCATGGGCGCCGATACCGTAGCCGTTTATGCCCCTCCCGGGCCCCACCGGATCCGCAGCGCCGGTCTGGGCGACGACAGCGCTGACGGCCGCCCTGATCCTGGCCGGGTGCGCGACCGTCACCGACCCGGCGGCCGACGAGCCGACCGCCGGGCAGATCGGGCCGCCGGCGAGCTCGGTCGCCGAACCGGACGGCTCCCGCCTGGCCGGCGCCTACGAGCCGCGGGTGGTCGCCGAGTACCCGCACGACCCCGAAGCCTTCACCCAGGGGTTGGAATGGTATGACGGGGCCCTGCTGGAGAGCACCGGGCTGCGGGGAAAGTCGTCCGTGCGCCGGGTCGACATCGCCACCGGTGAACCGCTGGGCCGGATCGACCTCGACGACCGGCTGTTCGCCGAAGGTCTCACCGTCGTCGACGAGCGGGTGATCCAGCTCACCTGGCAGGATCAGACCCTGGTGGTCACCCCGTTGAGCGCCCTGGCCGCCGATCCCGACGGGACGCCCGACTATCGGGCGGACGCCTACCAGGGCGAGGGGTGGGGTCTGTGCGCCACCACCGGGGCCGACGGGGCGCCCGAACTGATCATGAGCGACGGCTCGGCCACCCTGACCCGCCGGGACCCGACCACCATGGCGGAGCGTTCCCGGGTCGAGGTCACCCTCGACGGCACGGCCGTCTCCGACCTCAATGAGCTGGAATGTGTCGGTGATCAGGTGTTGGCCAACGTGTGGACCACCGACACGATCCTGGCCATCGACGCCGACACCGGCATGGTGGCGGCCACGATCGATGCCTCCGCCCTGGTGCCCCCGGGGCTGACGGGAACCAACGACGTCCTCAACGGGATCGCGGCCGGGCCCGATGGCACCTTCTACCTGACCGGGAAGCGGTGGCCGGTGCTCTACCAGGTGAGGTTCGAATCCGTCCCCTGACCGGGCCCGCTCCGGCACGTTCGCCCGGGTCGCCGCTCAGCGGAGGGCGGGGAGGACCTCGTGCTCGACCAGGCGCCGTGACCGTTCGGCTTCGGCCGGGTCGGACCCGGCCGAGGGACCCACGAACAGCAGCTTGCTGACCCCGAGGTCGATCAGGGCGGACAGACGGTCGACGCAATGCTCGGGGGACCCGACGATGGCCATCGAGTCGACGAACCCGTCGGTGAGGAGGTCGGCCTGGGCTGAACCGGTGCGGGTGTGCTCGGTCATGTCGTAGTCGTGGTGGACCTGTTCGAGCACCTTGGTGACCTCGTCCCCGGCCGGGGAGGCCACCTTCCCGTGCATGACGGAGAAGCGGGCGAAGGTCGACAGGCCGCCCCGGGCCAGGGCTCGGGCCTCGGCCAGGTCGGGGTGGGCCACCACGTTCACGTAGGAGCCGATGGCGATCCCGTCGGGGTCGAGGCCGGCCGCGGCGCGGGCAGAGCGGACGGCGTCGATCCCCCACGCCACCCGTTCGGGGTCGGCGCCGAGCGCCAGCAGGACCCGGTCGGCGGTCCGGGCCGCGGCGGCCAGCACCTTGGGTCCGGTGGCCGCCACCTCCACCGGGACCTTGGCCCGGCGGCCGGGCAGCCAGGCCACCCGGCTGGCGTCCGGGGCGTGGGCCAGGGCCAGGGTGTCGACCGGTGGGGCCACTCGCTCGGCGAACCCCAGCTCGTCGAAGGGAACCTCGTCACCGGCCAGGTATCGCTGGAGGACGGCCACATAGTGCTCGAGCGCCGCCGGCGAGGCCGGGGCCCGACCCAGATGGGCGAGCGCCGAATCACCCCGGCCGATCCCCAGCACGGCACGACCGTCCGACACCGCGTGCACGCTGCCGATGGCGGCCGCGGTGACCGCCGGGTGGCGGGTGACCGGATTCGTCACGCCCGTACCCAGGCGCAGCCGCTCGGTGGCCTGCGCGGCCATGGTCAGCGCCACGTAGCAGTCACCGGAGAGATTCTGGGAATCGACCACCACGAGACCGTCCCAGCCGGCCGCCTCCGCCGCGGCCGCGTGGCCGGCCACCCGGCGGGGTGAGGCCACCCCGGTGGTCCAGAGTTCCGGTGATCCGGTGGAATCCGCGGTCATGATGCTTCCCCCTACGTCGTCGGCGACCGCAGCCAGCATCGCCGCGCCATGGTCACCGACGCCAGTGCCGGGCTCAGCCCTGGCCGGACGGTGGGTCCTGAGGCGGCGAGGGCCAGTTGTCCACCCCGTCCGGCTGCCCCGGTGCAGGTTGACCCCACGAACCGGGACCCGACTGCCCCGGCGGCTGACCCGGCGCGGTCTGACCCCACTGACCCGGACCCGGCTGACCCGGCGGCTGGCCCGGCGCGGTCTGACCCCACGGACCCGGACCGGGCTGACCCGGCGGTTGGCCCGGCGCGGTCTGACCCCACGAACCTGGACCGGGCTGACCCGGCGGTTGGCCCGGCGCGGGCTGACCCGGCGGTTGGCCCGGCGCGGGCTGACCCCACGACCCCGGACCCGGCTGACCCGGCTGACCCGGCTGCCCGGGGGCGGCCCCGCCCCACGGCCCGGGCGCAACGTGACCCGGCGGCCCGGACGGACCGGGCTGACCCGGCGCGGGCTGACCCCACGAACCCGGACCCGGCTGCCCGGGCTGACCCCCCTGACCCCGTCCGGCCTGGCCCGGACCCGGCTGACCCGGCTGACCCCACTGACCGGACGACGGGCCGGTACCCGGCGCTCCGCCACGGCCCGACGACCTGCCTCGGGTGAGCAGGACCGCGGCGACCGCACCCAAACCGATCACGAGCAGGAGCCCGACCGCCCACAGGATCCCGGTGGGGACGCCCCCGACGCTTCGGCTGGTGTCGACCGTGGCCTCCACCGACCAGGCCTCGGTGAGCGGCCCGTTGATCCGCAAGGTGTCGTCGTCGACCCGCTCCAGGTACTGGCCGTCGGTCTCGGTGATGTAGCCGGCGGTGTTGATGGTGACATCGATCCGGCCTGAGGTCGACGGTTCGGCCACGGTCAGGCTGATGGTCTGGATCGAGCCGGCCGTGCTGACCGACCAGGGCACGTCGTCGGGCGGGAAGGCCGACGAGGTCAACATGATCCGGTAGGTGCTGTCGGTCGTCTCCACCTCGATCGTCGTTGCCTCATCGGTCTGCTCGGCTTCGATCTGTTCGGTGAGATCGTCGGCGGAGGTGATACCGCTGGCCGCCGCGACGTCCTGGTCGATCTCGTAGACCAGCTCCCCCGAGCTGGTCCCCTGCTCATCCAGGTCGACCTCCCCGGTCAGGGTCACGCAACCGGTCAGCAGCAATACCACCCCGGCCACCAGGAGCAGCAGGCGAGCCCGGCAACGACCGGGTGATCGAACCACCCGGGTGTGGGGCTCGGTTGTCATGAGCTGGTCGGTCGTCATGGGATGGTCGCCTCTTCTCGACGGGTCGGTCAAGGGTCAGATCCGGGGGAGATGGACCGTGCGTCGGGGTCGACGATAACGGTGGCGGTCAGTCAGATGTCGGGGCCGGGTCGTCGGGCACCGCCAAGGTCTCGGGCAACCAGGCCACGAGCCGTTCGGTCACCTCGGCACCGGCCGGGGCCAGGAGGTGGTCGGCGCCGTCGAGCAGGACCAGCTCACCGGTCCCGGCCAGATACCGCACCAGCTCGCTGGCCTGATGGGGCAGGATCTGGTCGGCGGTGCCGTGGATGAACAGGAAGCGCCGGTCACCCATCTCGCTGATGGGTTCGCACCCCGCCGTCTGCGTGGCCAGGGTGACCACCCCGGGCGCTCGGGCCGGTTCGGCGTGGGCTGCGGCCCGCACGGCAACGGCTCCGCCGAAGGAATGGCCGACGGTGACGAACCGCCGGCCCCCGTGCCGGAAGGCCAGCTCCACGGCGGCCAGGGTGTCGGTCACGCACAGGTCGAGGTCGTTGGGACACCGGTAGCTGACCCGGATCACCCCCAGTCCCCGCTCGGCCAGGGACCGGCCCAACCGGTGGTAGACCCCACCGTCCGGCCCGAGGAGGCCACCCATGGCCCCACCCACACAGACCACGAACGCCTCGGCCTCCCGCGACCCGTGCCACAACAGGGTCAGCAGCCCCTTCGGCGTGTACAGCTCGACGTGTTCGAGACCATCGTCCACCGGTACCGCCTGCATGGCCATGGCTTGCAGATCGTCCAGCGGGTGGACGGCACCGGTCTCGATGTCGGGCTCGGGGTCGGGGTCGGGCATGCTCCGGAGCCTGGCTCACGGCGACCCGCACCGTCCAGATCTCCCGGCTCCCGATCGGCTCCCGCCACCCGGAACCGGAGCGGGCCGGGGTGAGCGGTGCGACGGGTTCAGGACCGTTCCGACAGGCTCAGCACGTCGAGGCCGATGGCCCGGATCCGTTCCATCACGAGCTGGCCGTGGGCCGGATTGCGGATCTCCACCACGACGTCGACGTTGGTGCTCCGGGCCGAGATCGGGTCGAACAAGCGCCGATGGTCGATCTCGATGATGTTGGCTCCGGCCCCGGCGATGGCGTCGACGACCCGGGCCAGCTCGCCGGGGAGGTCCTGGAGGAGGATCCGCATGGCCGCCACCCGCCCACTCCGGGCCAGGCCCCGCATCAGGACCGAGGCGAGCACCCGGGAATCGATGTTGCCGCCGGAGAGGACCAGGCCGAGCCGGCGACCGGCGAACCGGCCGGCCCCCTCCATCGCCGCGGCCAGGGCCACGGCACCGGCCCCCTCGGCCACCGTCTTCTCGATCTCCAGCAGCAACCCGATGGCCCGTTCGGTGGCCTCCTCGCTCACCACCACCACGTCGTCGGCCAGGGTGTTGATGATCGGCACCGTCAGCCGACCGGGGTTCTTGACCGCGATGCCGTCGGCCAGGGTGTCGACGTCGGCGGCGGGTTCCGGCCGACCGTCGCGGGCCGCGGCCACCGGATCGAACCGGTCGATCTGAACCCCGATCACCTCGATCGACGGCTTCAGCGCCTTCGCCGCGGTGACCACCCCGGCCAGGAGGCCACCACCGCCGACCGGCACGAGGAGCACGTCCAGGTCGGGAACGTCGGCCAGCATCTCCAGCGCCACCGTGCCCTGGCCGGCCATGATGGCGGGATCGTCGTACGGGGGCACGTAGTGGAGCTGCTGGGTGGCGGTCAGCTCGTCGAGCTTGATGGCTGCCTCATGGAACGAGCGGCCGTACTGCACCACCCGGGCCCCGAGGGCCTCCGTGGCCACCACCTTGGAGAACGGGGCCGTGGTCGACATGACCACCGTGGCGTCGATACCGAGTCGGGACGCATGATGGGCCACGCCCTGGGCGTGATTCCCCGCCGACAGGGTGATCACCCCCCGCTCGGCCTGCTCGGGGGTCAACAGGCGGAGATGATGGGCTGAACCCCGGTCCTTGAACGAACCGGTGAACTGGAGGTTCTCGAACTTGATCCACACATCGGCGCCGACCATGGTCGACAAGGTGGCGGAGTGGGCCGACGGGGTGCGCACCACGTCGTCCTTGATGACCTCCGCCGCGGCCAGGACGTCATCGAAGCCGATCGCGAGGGGAGGCTGCAGCACCCTGGGCAGGGTAGCCCGACCGGGTCGGGCTACCGGTTGATCGGCCGGGCGGGCCGGCACGCCGGCACCGGCGGTTCAGGACCCGGACGCCGCCACCGCCTCGCGCCGTGCCTTCAGGCGGGACGCCACCCGCCCCGACTTCTCGATGTACGCCATGACCCGTTCCCGGGCCTGCTCCGCCTCGGCGTCGAGCCCGGTCACCTCACCGAGCTTCCAGTGGCGCACCACCACCGGGTCGAGGATCTGCTCGTGATGCAGGCTCAGGTCGTAGATCCCGGCGTTCGCGATGATCTTGGCCCGGGACCCGAAATCGGGGATCCCTTCACCCGGCATGGCGAACCCGATGATCTGGCGTTCCATGGCCTTGACGACCAGGCTCGGATCGACCTCCAGCATGGCGGTGGCCATGTCGCGGTAGAAGAGGAAATGGTGGTTCTCGTCGATCGCCACCCGACGCATGATGTCGTAGCCGACCCGGTCGGTGTCCTTCAGGTGTTCCCCGGTGTTGCGATGCGAGATCCGGGTGGCCAACTCCTGCAGAGTGACGTACACCAGCCCGTCGGCGGCGGACGGCGGTTCCGGGACCTGCCCGCCCGACATCTGCACCATGCGGGCGTCCTCGAGCTCGCCGGGATCGACCGCCCGGGTGACGGTCAGATAGTCACGGATCACCGCCGAGTGCCGGGCCTCCTCGGCGGTCCACCGGCGAACCCATTCTCCCCAGGACCCGTCCCGACCGAACATCCGCTCGATGTCCCGGAAGTAGTACGGCAGGTTGTCCTCGGTGAGGAGGTTCACGAACAGGGCGGCCCGGACCGGTTCCGACAGGTTGGTCTCCTCCGGGCTCCATTCGTAGCCGGGCTCGAAATCGCGTCCCCGCGACCACGGCACCATCGTGTGGGGATGCCATTCCTTCGTACCGGTGAGATGGCGCTCCAGGAGCCGTTCGGCCTCGGGGGCCAACTCGGCCAGGAGGGCAACGTCGGCGTCGATCACCATGCCGCGATCATAGCCGAATCCGCCCCCCTACCTACTGGTCGGTAGGGGGGCGGAGGATCGACCCCCACGGTCGTCGACCCCGCCCGACGGGTACGGTGGGGTTGATGGGCGCCACCGACCCCAACGCCCCATCGTGGATCCCGCCGATGCAGGCCGTTTCGGGCGATCTCCCCGAGGGCGAAGGGTGGGCGTTCGAGCTGAAGTGGGACGGGATGCGGATCCACGCCCGGTGCGAACCACCCGATGCCGTCACCCTCACCGCCCGTTCCGGCCGCAACGTCACCAGCACCTTCCCCGAGCTGGCGGGCCTGGCCGCGGCACTCGGGGTGGGCGCCACCCTCGACGGCGAGGTGGTCATCTTCGACCATGATCGCCCCTCGTTCGAACGGTTGGGCCGCCGGATGCACGTGAGCGCGCCGACCCCCACCCTGGTGGCCGCCGATCCCGTGGTCTACATGATCTTCGACCTGCTGGTGCTGGACGGCCGGTCCCTCCTGGATCTCACCTACCGGCAACGGCGGGGCCTCCTCGACCGGCTGATCGAGCCGGCACCCCGCTGGCGGGTGCCACCGGCCGACGAGGGCGACGGGGAACGCCTGCTGGCCATCGCCCGCGACCGCAGCCTGGAGGGGGTGGTGGCCAAACGGCTCGACAGCCCCTACCGACCCGGGACCCGGTCCGACGAGTGGCGCAAGGTGAAGCTCAGGACCCGGCAAGAGTTCGTGGTCGGCGGGTGGCTACCCGGCCAGGGGCGCCTCACCGGCGACCTGGGTTCCCTCCTGCTGGGTGTACACGACGACGGCCTCCGGTTCGTCGGCGCGGTCGGCTCGGGCATCGGCGACCGGGACCGGGCCCTCCTCCGCCGACGATTCACCCCGACCGAACACTGCCCGTTCGCCGACACCCCCACGGTGCCCCGCCCACCGGTGTGGGTCGAGCCCACCGTCGTCGTGGAGGTTGCCTACGGGGCGTGGCCCCGGCACGGACACCTCCGGCACCCCACCTATCTCGGGCTGTGCCCCGACCACCGGCCCGATCAGGTGGTTCGTGAATGAACGGCCCCGCCGGCCGACACCCTGGATCACCGCCTCGCCGTACCCGGCGGGCCGGGACGTCCCCGCTCCGCCGACGCGAGGCTCCATCGGACCCGCTCGACGTGGGATAGTGAACGTGATGAACGACGGCACGGAGGACGAGGTGACGGTGTCGTTTCCCGCTACCCCCACGTTCAGCCGGATCGGGCGGGTCACCGTGGCCGGGCTGGCCATCCGCCTCGGCGTCGACATCGCGGATGTGGAACGGCTCCGGATCGCCGTCGACCACGCCGTCACCGCCCTCCACGGTCCCGGCCGCATCCATCTCGAGGCCCGCTGGGCCCCCCATCGCCTGAGCGTCCGTATCGACAACCCCGACCTCCGGCTCGGACCGAGCGAGGTGTCCGAGGTGACCCGGACCCTGGCCGCCATGGTCGACGACGTCAACGTCCGGCCGAGCAGTATCGATCTGGCCCTCGGCGACTCGATCCCCGGCCATTCGGAACTGGTCTGATCCGCCGCCGGGCGCCTCAGCCGGAGCTGCCCCAACCGGCGGTGCCCCGATCGTCGGGTCCGTCCGGTAGCCGGTCGACGGCGGAGAACCGCAACTGATCGACCGCCACCACCAGGAGCTGGGCGATTCGGGTACCCCGCTCGACGGTCACCCCGGCGTCGGAGGCGTTGTACAACAACACCTGGAGCTCCCCCCGGTAACCGGAGTCGATCAGACCGGGACTGTTCAGCAGGGTCAGTCCGTGCCGCAGGGCCAGGCCGGATCGGGGGAGCACCAGGCCGCACCACCCGGAGGGGATGGCCACCGCGAAACCGGTGGGCATCAGGTGACGACCGCCGGGGGCCACCGTCGCCGTCTCGGCCGCCGGCAGATCGGCGGCGGCGTCACCGGCCCGGATCGGCCTCGGCGCGTCCAGCTCGGGGTCGAGTCGGAGCAGTGGGACCTCGGGCACGCGGGGCAGGGTAGCCAGCCCACATTGCGACCCGGCGGCAACCCCAACCGGCACGCCCGGAGAGCACTAGGGTGTACACCTTGCTGGCCTGGATGGATCTGGAGATGACGGGGCTCGACCCGGAGCGGGACGTGATCGTGGAGATCGCCACCCTGATCACCGACGACGAGCTGACCCTGATCGCCGAGGGACCCCAACTCGTCATCACCGCCAGCGAGGAGGCCCTGGCCGGCATGGATCCGGTGGTGGTCGACATGCACACCCGTTCCGGCCTCCTCGACCAGATCAAGGCGTCGACGGTCACCATCGCGGAGGCCCGGGACCAGACCCTGGCTTTTCTCCGGGCCCACATCCCCCACCCGGGGACCGTGCCGCTGTGCGGCAACTCGATCGGCACCGATCGGCGGTTCCTGGCCGCCCAGATGCCCGAGATCGAGCGTTTCCTCCACTACCGATCGGTCGACGTGTCGACCATCAAGGAGCTGGGCCGGCGGTGGTACCCCCAGATCCTGGCCACCGCGCCCCGCAAGGACGCCGGCCACCGGGCGATGGACGACATCGTCGAGAGCGTCAACGAGCTCCGGTTCTACCGGCAGGCGTTGTTCGTGCCGCCGACCGGCGACCCGACCGGGTCCGCGCCGACCACGGATCCGGCTCCGGACGGGGGTTGACGCCCCGGATCTCGGCCCCGGCGGCCACCTGACCGTCGTCGAGCACCCACCACAGCCGCACCGCTTCGCCGACCCCGTCGCGGCCGTCCCCGACCCCGCCGACCCGACATTCGGCGATCGTCACCGCGGTGACGGGGGGAACGCCGGTCTGGTACTCGATGGTCAGACCCTCCGGTGCCGTGCCGGTGTCGGCCAGCCACTGCTCCACCACCGCCACGTAGGCGGCGTTGTTGACGTGCCCGAAGACGTCATAGTCGACCGCCCGCAGGGGCCAGGCCCGGACGGTGGCGTCGTCGGGGGGTCGGCGGGGCAGGACCAGGCCGGCCTTCACCCGCCGACCGGCTGCGGCCGGCCCGTAGACCGCTCGGAACGAGTCCGTGAGCGATACCGGCCGGCCCGTCGCCGGATCGACCATGACCCACAGGGTCACCACGTCGTACGCGGCCCCGGCATCCCCCTCGATCCGGAAGGTCCGTTCCGCCCAGCTGCGCCCCAAACCGGAGCACCAGGTCTCGCAGCGCAGCGTCTCGTCCCAGGACGCCGAGCAGCCGACCTCGACGGCCGAACGGCGAACCACCCAGGCGGTGTCGTCGAGCATCCCGGCGTCGGCCCGATCATCGTCGGACACGTCCTGGGTCAGCCGCAGCAGGGCATCGAGCCGGAGCCGACCCGCCGGATCCACATCCCCCAGCCGGACCCGGCACCGGGTCGCATACCTGCGCCCGACCGGGGCCGACACCGATCGGTCCTGGGGCCGGGGCGCGGTCACGCGACCGCACCGTAGCGGCCCGGGCCCGCCGTCTCCACCGCCCGATCTGTGGGCCGGCGGGAGATTAATCGCTTGACACCCCACATCGATCAGTGGTTCGGTGACCCAGCAGAGCCGTGCGCCCTCCGGGCCCACGGCGCCCCCCGGAACGAGCAGGAAGGAGGGGGCAGCCGATGACAGCAGATCACCTCACCCGGTCGCCACGAAGCCGCATCGTACCGTCACCGGTCCTCCCCGGCGGTGTCGCGTTCGCTCCCGCGTTCCGGCTCGACCCGGCCCAGCGCGACCCGCGCGAGCTCACCGGTCGTGGCCGCACCCTCACCAGCGGTTTTGCCGCCGCGGGGTATCGCAACGGTCCGATGACGGTCTCGAAGCCCGGTCATGGCGGCACCGCCGGCCATGTCACCGGGAACGTCGAAATGACCATGACCGCCACCTGGCCGGCCACCCCCAAGACCATCAACCCCGACTTCCGGCGCCGACGGCGACCTACCTGATCGAACATCAGGAAACTGGTCACCGAGCCGCTGGGAGCATCGCCCCAGCGGCTCTTCTTGTTTTCGGGCCGGAGCGGCCGACCCACCGAACCCGACCATGTTCCGACCGGGCCACCGGGCCCATCGCACAGGGAACCACCCCCACCATGAGCATCATCGAAGCCCACAGCCCCACCTATGCCCCAGCCGAGCTGTGGCGGGCCCAGGCCGCGTGCCGGCACGTCCCGGACGCCGCTGATCTTTTCTTCAGCGAAGAGATCCACGAGATCGCCGCGGCGAAACGGATCTGCGCCGCGTGCCCGGTGATGCTCGACTGCCTCGAGGGCGCTGTCGAACGAGCCGAGCCCTGCGGGGTCTGGGGTGGTCAGCTGTTCGCCAGCGGCCGGATCCTGACCGTGAAACGGCGTCGTGGCCGTCCCCCAAAGCAGCCGCGGCCCGAGGATCAGCTCCCCATGATCCCCGTACCCGACCACCTACAGCGCCTCATCGCCTGAGATCGGCCGGAGATCACCGGCGGCCCGTCGTTCCCGGATCGGTCACGACCCGGGAATGACGGGCCTTCGCGGTAGGTTGAGGCCACCGTGGACGGCACCGAAACAACGACCGATCCTGCCCCAGACCGTCAGCTCCGGCCCTCACTGCTCCCCCGCGTGATCGTGGTGGCCGCACTGGTCGCCGGGGTGGCCGCCATCGCCGCGTTCGTCGTCGGCCCGCTGTTGATGGACGACGACGACACCACGGCCGCCGCCACCACCAATATCGCCGCGTTCGACGAGATGCCGCTCACCCTGGAGGACGGCTCCACCACCACCCTGAGCGCCTGGGAGGGCCCGATGGTGGTGAACTTCTGGGCCACCTGGTGCGCCCCCTGCCAGGCCGAGATGCCCGAGTTGCAGGCGGCCGCCGACGCCGCGGATGGCCGCTACCAGGTGATCGGCATCAACCATGACATCGACCAGGAGTCGTGGTTGAACTTCGTGACCACCCGGAACATCACCTTCCCCACGGCGTTCCAACCCGACCAGGAGATCTTCGAAGCGCTCAGCCTGTTCGGGATGCCCTCGACCCTGCTCGTCGACGCCGACGGCGAGATCGTTCACACCGTCACCGGGGCGGTCACCACCGATTCCCTGAACGAGATGCTCGACGAGTACCTCGACATCGAGGCCGGACCGTGACCGTCGGCGACCTGTTCGACGCCCGAGCCCTGGCGCTCGGCATCGTGGCCATGGTCAATCCGTGCGGGTTCGCCATGCTCCCGGCCTATCTGGGTTTCTTCCTCGGGATCGAGGCTGGTCAGCCCCACGAGAACCGTCTGATCGGGTTGCAGCGGGCCCAGAAGGTGGCGTTGGCCATGTCGGCCGGGTTCATGCTCGTGTTCGGCCTGATCGGTGTGGTGCTGGCGGGAGCGATGAACACGGTGGCCCCGTGGCTGCCATGGATCACCCTGCTGCTCGGGGTCGGCCTCGTCGCCCTGGGCGTCGCCATGAGCCTCGGCTACGAGCCGAACGTCCGTGGCCCGAAACTCGAGAAGGGCGGCCGGAGCCAATCGCTGACCAGCATGTTCCTGTTCGGGGTGTCGTACGCGGTGGCGTCGCTGAGCTGCACGATCAGCCTGTTCATCTCGGCCGTCGGCACGTCCGCGGCCGGGCACAGCTTCGGGCAGCGGCTCGGCGGCTTCCTGTCGTACGCCATCGGGATGGGTCTCACCGCCACCGTGGTCACCCTGGCGGTGGCGTTCGGGCGGCGCGGGGTGGTTCAGGGCCTCCGGCAGGTGCTTCCCCATCTGACCCGCATCTCGGCCGTGATCCTCATCGTCGTCGGGGTGTACGTGGCCTGGTACGGCTACTGGTCGACCGATCCTGCCGTCATCAACCCGGGGCCGATCACCTGGGTCGAGGCCCGGCAGGCCGAGCTGAGCACCTGGATCAGCGACCGGGCCACCATGTTCGGCGTGACGTTCCTGGCCGTCAACCTGGCCGTGCTGGCCGGCGGGACATTGGCCCGACGGGCCCAGGCCCCCCGCCGACCCGCCCCCAGCGGCCACTGACCGACGCCGGCCCGATCTCGCGCCGCCACCCGTCGACGCCCCGACTTGGGCCGGTGTGGGCCCGGCTGCCACCCTGAATCGGATGACCGACGTGGACCGGACACCGCTCGGGTTCGACGAGCTGCTGGCCCGACCGGGCGTGGTGGAAACGGTCGAGCTCCGGGGACGGGTGGGCATCTGCGCCTTCCACGGCGGCAACCTGGAGCGGGCCACGGAGATCATCGCCGCCGAGGCGGCCCGGCGGGCCGGGGCGTCGTGCTACACCGTCGCCCAGCCCGACGGTATGCGCCACCACATTCCCTCGGCTGGTATCGATCCCGGGCGGGCGCCCCGCTTCGCCGCCTTCCTCGCCCACTGCGATCATGTGATCGCGGTCCATGGCTACGGCCGCCACGGTCACTTCACCTCCCTGTTGTGCGGTGGTGGGAACCGGCCGATGGCCGCCCACGTGGCCGCCCATCTCCGTGACGCGCTCCCGTACTACCGGGTGGTCGACGAGCTCGACCGGATCCCTCGACGGTTGCGGGGTGTCCATCCGGCCAACCCCTGCAACCTCACCTCGGGTGGCGGCGTCCAGGTGGAACTGCCGCCCCGGGTCCGTGGCCTGACGCCCCTGGCCCGGTACTGGCCGGGCGGCCCGTTCCCGCCCGCCCACTTCCCCCATCTGCTGGCGGTGATCGACGGCCTGGCCGCCGCGGCGGCCACCTGGCCGACCAACCCGCGATGAGGCCTCGGCCGAAGACCCCACGAACCCGCCGCGGGTCTAGTCTCGGCCGTCATGCAGCTCCGTATCTTCACCGAACCCCAGCAGGGCGCCTCCTACGAACAGCTCCTGGCGGTGGCGTCCACGGCCGAGACCGCCGGATTCGACGGCTTCTTCCGGTCGGACCACTACCTCAAGATGGGCGAGGTGAGCGGCCTGCCCGGACCGACGCACGCCTGGGTGACCCTGGCCGGTCTGGCCCGTGACACCTCGACCATCCGGTTGGGCACCCTGGTCAGTCCGGCCACCTTCGACCGTCCGGGCCCGCTGGCCATCATGGTGGCCCAGGTCGACGCCATGAGCGGGGGGCGGGTCGACTTCGGTTTCGGGACCGGCTGGTACGGCGAGGAGCACGATCGGTACGGCCTCGAGTTCCCGCCGCTCGGTACCCGCTTCGATCTGATGGAGGAGTACCTGGAGCAGATGACTGGCCTGTGGGCCACCCCGGACGGCGAGACCTTCACCCATGAGGGCCGCTTCCACCGGTTCCACCAGTCGCCCGCCCTGCCCAAGCCGACCCAGCGGCCGGGTCCGCCGATCATCATCGGGGGCCGCGGGCCGAACCGGACACCCGCCCTCGTCGCCCGCTTCGCCGCGGAGTACAACCTGCCGTTCGCCGATGTGGACGACACCGCGGCCGCCATGGCCCGGATCCGACAGGCCTGCACCGACGCGGGCCGGGCCCCGGACGACCTGGTCTACTCCGTGGCCCTGGTGCTCTGCCTGGGGGCCGACGAGGCGACGATGAACCGGCGGGCGGCCGCCATCGGGCGGGAGCCGGCCGAGCTGCGCGCCAACGGGGCGGCGGGCACGGTGGACGAGGTGGTGGCGAAACTGGCCGCCTACGCCGAACTGGGCTGCACCCGGGCCTACCTCCAGGTGCTCGACCTGACCGATCTGGATCAGGTCCTGGAGGCGGGCGCGGCGCTGATCCCGGCCGCGGCCGCACTCAACTGATACCCGCTCAGGGGGCGAGGCGGCGGATCACCCACCGGTCGTCGGTCCGGGTGTACCGCAGCCGGTCGTGCAGCCGGTTGGGGCGGCCCTGCCAGAACTCGATGGTGTGGGGAACGATCCGCCAGCCGCCCCAGTGGCCGGGGCGGGGCAGGTCGTCACCGGCCGCGTCGATCTCGGTCACGATGGCCATCAGTTCGGCCCGATCGGTCAGCGGGTGGCTCTGGTTCGAGGCGGTGGCGGCCACCCGCGCCCCCCGGGGTCGTGACGCCCAGTAGGCGTCGGCGGCGTCGGCGGGCACCCGGACCACGGGACCGGCCAGGTTGACCTGGCGGTGCAGCCCGAGCCAGCCCACCGTGGCGGCGGCGTGGGGATTGCCGGCCAGGTGCCGGCCCTTGTTGCTCCGCTCGTTGCTGTAGAAGTCGAACCCATCCGGCCCGACGCCCTTGAGGAGGACGTACCGGCTCCACGGCTGGCCGGCCTCATCCACGGTGGACAGCACCATGGCGTTGGGCTCGGGCAGTTCGGCTCGGACGGCGTCGTCCAACCAGTGTTCGAACTGGGTCACCGGGTCGTCGTCGACCTGGTCGAGGCCCGCCGTCTCGTATTCCTGGCGCATCGCGGCCAGATCGGTCATGGGTTCACCCCGTCGGGTCCGGGTGTCAGGGTCGGGCGCTGCGATCCGGTGCGGTCAGGGCACCCGCTCCTCGGGTGCATCCGATTCGGCGAACCGGGCCGAGATGTCGTTCACCGTCAACGGCTCGTCCTCGGCCAGGGCGGTGAGCTCCCGATCGGTCCGGGCCCGATCCCGGGATCGCACCGCGTCGAGGTCCTTGCCCACCTCGGTCGACGCCCATCGGCCGAAGATAATCACGATGATGGCCCACAGGACGAAGCCACCCACGATCTTCATGACCACGCCGGCCATCTGCTGGTCGGCGAGCACGTCGACCCCCCACAGCCGTTGGGGTACGTCGTAGGAGCGGTACACCACGTCTTCGGCGAACACGAGCCAGCCACCGGGCACCGTGGGCACGATGGACATCCCGAACAGGTAGAAGCACTGGGCCAGGGGCTGGAGCCGCCATTCCCGCACCGGGCCGACCACCGGCATCCACATCAGCAGGCCGGAGATGAAGATCATCAGATGCAGGCCGTAGTGCAGGGCGCCGTTCTCGGCTGACAGGGTGACCAGCAGGCTCCAGTGCAGGACCATGGTCAACACGTTGAACACGATCCCGGCCACCAGCGGGCGGGAGGCGTAGCGCAACACCCGCCGGGCCGTGGTTCCCTCGGGGATGACGAGGTCGAACAGCCACATCGGCATCGACAGCAGGAACATGGCCGGTACCAGCATCGAGATGAACATGTGCTGGAACATGTGGACGAAGTACAGGTACTGCTCGGCCACGTCGTGGACCGGCCAGTCGGAGGCCACCCACATGCTGACTGTGGCCGCCACGAACCAGGCGACCTGGCGCCGGCTGATCGGTGGGTATCCGGCGGCCACCGCCTTGGGTTGGAGCACCCGGAATACCCACCAGCCCAGGGCGATGATCCCGATGATCAGGGTCCACACCTCGGGGTGGGCGTTCCACCCGATGTCGCCCAGGCTCACCGAATCGGCGGTCGACTCTGCGGTGGCGAGGGCGATGAGCATGATCGTTACACCTGGAACTCGAACGTGGCCGCCACACCGATGTAGACCGCGAGGGCCAGAACCAATGCCCCGAGGAACGCCCAGGTGAAAAAGCGACCGTTGATGATCTTCATGTCGAAGTAGAGGTGCATGAACGCCCCGGCCACGAGGATGAACTTGACCACCATCATGATCACCAGCGGGATCACCAGGGCCGGTCCTTCAAGCCCCAGGTAGGACCACGCCACCTCGACGGCGGTGAGGATGACCAGGGAGACGAACACCATCCAGTACTGGATCTCGGTGGGGTGGCTGTGATCCTCGCCGTGAGCGTCGGCGTCGTGGAGGACCTCGGTGCTGGCGTCGGTCATGACAGGGACCTCACGGGATCAGGTAGACGATGGTGAAGATGAGCACCCAGACGATATCGACGAAGTGCCAGTACAGCCCGACGATCTCGACCGTCTCGGCCCGGTCGGGACCGAGGCGGCCTCGGATGGCCATGACGAGCAGCGACAACAGCATCAGGATGCCGCCGGTGACGTGCACACCGTGGAATCCGGTGAGGGTGAAGAACGCGGTACCGAACAGGTTGCCGGTGTAGGTCAGGCCTTCCCGGTAGAACACCGTGAACTCGTAGACCTGCCCGGCGATGAACGTCGAGCCGAGCAGGGCGGTGGCAGCCAACCACACCTTTGCGTTCCGGGTGTTGCCGTCCACGGTGGCGCTGTGGGCCAGCACCATGGTCAGTGAACTCATCAGCAGGATGAACGAGCTGACCGAGGTGAACGGGATGTCGAAGATCGGTTGGACCGACCCTTCGGCCACGAACTCCTGGACCAGTGCCTCGGGCAGGGTGGCGATGACCGTCGGGTTGCCCGCCAACAGCTCGGTCACGAAATTGGCCCGGGACAGCAGGTAGGTGGAGATGAGCGCCCCGAACAGGAGGCACTCCGAGCCCAGGAACAGCCACATCGCCAACTTCATGTTGGACAGGCCGAGACTGGTGCGGTGGGCCTCGTGTTCCTCGGCGCCGGCGTGTTCGGCGACGGGATCAGCGGCGACGGTCATCAGACAGTCTCCAATTCGGGATCGTGGTCATCACCCGGCGACGGGTCGCCGTCGTGGTGATCGTCGTGACCGGGATGGTCGAGGTCGTCGGCCGGTTCCAGCGCCCAGCCGAACAGGGCCAGCAGGACGATGAGCCCGCCGGGAACGGTGAGCCACAGGTTGAAGATCAACCCGTAGCCCACGATGGGCAGGCCGCCGGCCAGCACGATCGGCCAGTAGGACGGCGCCGGCAGGTGCACACCTTCGCCGTTGCCCGGCTGGGCGAGTTCCTCGCCGGTGGCCACCCGACGGATCGTGTGGTCGTCGTCCTCGATGTACTTGCGGTGCCAGAAGTCGTCGACGTGTTCGACCTGGGGGTCGTAGTCGAAGTTGTGCTCCGGGGTCGGCGACTGGATCGACCACTCCAGGGTCCGCCCGTCCCACGGATCCGGGCCGACATTGGGCCGACCGGCCGCCGACCAGCGGCGGAAGGAGAAGAAGGCGTTGACCAGCAGCAGCAGGGTGCCGACACCGAGGATGAACGACCCGATGGTGGCCACCATGTTCCACAGGTTGAAGCCCATCGAGGCGTCGTAGGTCTGCATCCGTCGGGGCATGCCCTGGAGGCCGAGGATGTGCATCGGGCCGAAGGTCAGGTTGAAGCCGATGACCATCAGCCAGAAGTTCCACTTACCCATCCGCTCGTTGAGCTTGTAGCCGAAGACCTTCGGCCACCAGTAGTAGAAGCCGGCCATGAAGCCGAACAGGGCGCCGCCGAACAGCACATAGTGGAAGTGGGCCACGATGTAGTAGGTGTCGGTCTGCTGGGTGTCGGACGGGGCCACGGCGTGCGACACGCCCGACAACCCGCCGACGGTGAACTGGGTGACCAGACCGATGGCGAACACCATGGCCGTGTTGAGAATCAGCGTGCCGCCCCACAGGGTGGCCATCCAGTTGAGGATCTTCACACCGGTGGGCTCGGCGATGAACATGGTGGCAAGGCTGAACGCGGTCACCGACGCCGGACCCATCCCCGACACGAACATGTGGTGCGCCCACACACCGAAGCCCATGAAGCCGATCGCCACACCGGAGAAGACCATGAACGGGTAGCCGAAGATCGGCTTGCGGGCGAAGGTGGGGATGACCTCCGAGACGATGCCGAACGCCGGCAGGATCATCAGGTACACCTCGGGGTGACCGAAGATCCAGAACAGGTGCTGCCAGAGCAGCGGATCTGCCCCCTGAGCGACATTGAAGAAGTTGCCGCCGAAGAGACGGTCGAACATCAGCAGCAGCTGGGCGACGGTGAGCACCGGGATGGCGAACAGCAGCAGGAACTGGGTGACGAGGGTCATCCACACGTACACCGGCATCTTCATCAGGCTCATACCGGGCGCTCGCATGTTGAGCACCGTGGTGATCAGGTTGATGGCCCCGGTGAGGGAGCCGAAACCGACGATCAGCAGGCCGATGTTCCAGAAGTCGATGCCGTGGCTTGGCGAGAAGGCGACCCCGTTGTTGGGGGCATAGTTGAACCAGCCACCGTCGGGGCCGCCCCCGAGGAACCAGCTGGTGTTCAGCATCAGCCCCCCGAAGAAGTACACCCAGAAACTGAAGGCGTTGATCCGGGGGAAGGCCACGTCTCTGGCTCCCACATGGATCGGCAACAGATAGTTGGCGAACGCGGACCCGATGGGCATCACGACCAGGAAGATCATGATCGTGCCGTGCATGGTGTAGACCCGGTTGTAGGCCTCACCCGACAGGAAGGTGTTGTTGGGCACCGCCAGCTGGATCCGGATCAGCAGGGCGGCGACACCGCCGATGACCAGGAAGAACATGGCGGCCGCGCCGTACATGATCCCGATCTTCTTGTGATCGACCGTGGTCAGCCAATCAACCAGACCCTTGGCGTGCCGGGGCCTGGTGAGGCTGCCCAGAGGTTTCTCGTCGAGCTCCTTGCGGGGAGCGCCGGTCGGTAGCGCCAGAGGTTTTTCTGTGATCGCCATGGGAATCCGGCTCCTAATCGAGCGTCGCCAGATAGGCGACGATCTGGTTGAGTTGCTCGTCGGTCAGCTGAGGGAACGGCAGCATGCCCCGCCCGTCGTCGGGCGACATGTCCTTCAGCTGGGAGGCGTCACTGACCCACTGCTTGAGCAGGGGCCGGTTCAGCCGGTAGTCGTCGGGGCTGTCGGCGTCAGCGGCGAGGGCGGACAGATCGAGATAGTTCTCGACGTTGAACGCATCGTCGTTGGGGTCGGTGCCCGGGCCGAGGTACACCGGCAGCGTCGCGCCCGCAAACACCGTGCGGGTGGCGAAGTGGGTCAGGTTGGGAGCCCCGCCGGCCGTGAGGGCGGCCTCGAAGTTCTCGCCGTAGTCGAGGTTGCCGTCGTTGATCACGTGGCAGCTCATGCACTGATTCTGGAACAGTTCGTAGCCGGCTGCAGCTTCGGTCTCGGTGGGAACCTCGGCCGGGGTGGCCTGATTGGCCAGCCACTGGTCGAAGTCGGCCCGGGGCAGGGCGATGGTCGACATCCGCATCCGGGCGTGGGACATCCCGCAGAACTCGGTGCACCAGCCGGTGAACTTGCCGGGCTCGTCGGCCTGGAGCGCCCAGGTGTGCCAACGACCGGGAACGGTGTCGCGCTTGCCGTTCAGCCGGGGGATCCAGAAGGAGTGGATGACGTCCCGGGAGGTGAGGACCAGATCGACCTGTTCGCCGGCCGGGATGACCAGCTCGTTGGCGGTGACGACATCGTCACGGTCGAGGGCGATGTTCAGCGGCAGCTCCTGGTCGGCCTCGTCGACCACACCGTCGCCGTTGGCGTCGACGAAGAAGCCGTCACCGTCCACGTCGTAGCGGTATTCCCACCACCACTGCTGGCCGATGACCATCACCTCGACGCCGTCGCCCTTCTTCTCCAAGGACCAGATGTTGGCCACCACGGGGATGGAGATGAGGGCCAGTACCAGGGCCGGGGCGATCGTCCAGGCGATCTCCAACCGGAAGTTGCCGTGCGTCTGGGCCGGGAGATCATCGGGGTCGTAGGTGTCCGGGTTGACCCGGTTGCGCAGGGCCAGCCAGATCGTGCCGCCGATGACGAGCACGAAGACGACACCCATGATGCCCCAGATGGGCATCATCAGTGAGTCGATCTGTTCGGCCTTGGGGCCGCGGGGCTCGAAGGTGTTGAGCGGCTTGTCCTCGGCACAGCCGGCCACCACCAGGGCGGTCAGCGAAGCCAGCAGGGCCAGGCCGATCCCGCGGGATCGGCGTCGTCCCCGGCCAAGACCATCACCTACCCGGCCACGACGTCCCGGCGTGTCGGGGCTCTCTCCGGCCTGCACGCCGGGGTCAGCAGCGTCACGGTCGACGGTCACTCGCCTTCGCCTCCTTCGACGTCGGCGTGATCGGCCGAGTCGGTCTCGTGATGTCCGATGGGGCGTTCGCCGACGACGGCGCCGACGACTCCACCGGCCAGGACGGCGATGGCCCCGAGGGCCACGACGCCGCTGATGATCGAACGGGGGGCATTCGACTTGGCGATGGCGATCGCCAAGGCGAACACGATGGCCGCCGCCACCCCGGCAAAGATGGTGGAGGCCGTGGGGCTGCTCAGCGCCAGCAGCACTCGTGACAGGGCCAGGACCAGGAAGGCGGCCCCCAGCAGCGCCAGCACCGGCACCTCGAAGGGCCCGGCTAGACGGCTGCGGATGGCGGCATTGACGTCGGGATCGCCGGTGGCCCGATCCGACCAGTCGAGGATGAGCCACTCGATGGCCACCGCGAACAGGACCACCGCGCCGAGGATCAGGAAGGCGGTGGACACCGCGATCCCCAGCACCACCGCGGCGAGACCGAAGGCGGCCAACGGGCCCCAGTAGGACGATGCCCGGGGGGTGCTGACGGTGAGGGCGTGGTCGGCCCCGACCGACTCGGCGGCCACCTCGGCCGACCCGTCCCGGATCATCAGGTTGAGCAGACCGAGCAGGAACATGACGGCGGCGATGGTGAGCAGGATGGCGTACCCGGTGAGATCACCGACACCGCCCTTGTAGCCGATGCTGATCACACCGACCAGCGAACCGCCGCTGAACAGGCCGTAGAGCCAGGCGCCGACCAGCGACCCGGCCGACAGGCCGAAGAGGAATTTGGAACCCCAGGTGAACATCGTTTCTCGACCTACTCCTCGACCTACTTACTGATGTAAACGACGTACCACAGCAGGGTGTACACCCCGGCCGACACGAACCAGAAGATCGCCGCGCTCAGCACACCCTCCGAATCGCGGGCCGAGTAGCCCCCACCGAGGGTGCGCAACAGGGTCAGGGCCATGAAGGCCATCGCCACCAGCATCACGGCGATCTGGGTACCGATCAACAGGTACATGAGCGACGCCGCTTCGCCGTCGCCGGCGGGCGTCTCGAGCAGGGTCAGGAGATAGGCCGTCTGGGCGATCTGGGCGAACCCGAACAACAGGGTCAGGCAGATGGCGATGTAACTGTTCGCCTTGTCGTCGTTGCGTACCGCCTGGAGCGCCCACCCGGCGGTGATCACCGACATCGCCACCGTGATCAGCATGAAGTTGGGCTGGGTCAGGGGAATGTCGGCCGGCAGCCATGATTCGCCCGAGGCCCGGATGGGGGCCCGGACCGACAGGTAGTAGCCGACCATGGCCCCGTACCCGACGAGCACGGCGGCGGAGATCAGGGCGGTGGCCAGCAGCAGGAGCCGGGGCCGGGCCGGTTCCGGCGCGTCGACGTACTCCGGGATGATGTCGTGCGGATTCTCGCGAGCGTCGTAGTACGCCGAGATGTCAGTCATTGCTCTCCTCCGACCCGCCGCTGCTCACACCGGCCAGTTCTCCGGCCTCCTCATCGGGGACCTCCTCCTCGGGGGCCATCACCATGCCGTCCTCGGCCAGTGGGGTGGCCGAACGGACGACCGGGGCCGAGGCGAAGTTGCCGAACGACGGAGGCGAGTCAGTGGCCCACTCGAGGGTGAGACCGGTCCAGGGATCGCCGCCGGCCGGGCGGGTGGATCCGGAGGCGACCCGGGCCGCCTCGAGGCCGATGACCACGGCGGCGGCCAGGACGGCCAGGGTGCCCAGGAAGGCGAGCAGGTTGCCGAACTCGACCGAGTCCCCACCGGCCAGGGTGGCGTAGGGGAGGGCGGGCTGATCGTCGATCCCGGCCAGGACCGCCCCGGCGCCCCACACGACGGCGCCTCCGGCGGCCAGCAGGGCGGCACCGACCACCACGGCGGCACTGAGGGTGCGACCCCAGAGCTTCGGGGCCCAGTTGGCCAGCCCGGCCACGACGGCGGTGACGGTGGCGCCGATCACGACGGCCCGGATGCCGTCGTTGAACCGGGTGCCGTTGACGATCAACAGCTTGTCGAGGTTGATACCGATCGAGGTGTTCCGGTGGAGCCAGAGGGCCACCGGCTCGAAGACCCCGAGGACGGCGGTGGCCGCGGCGAGCAACAGCACCAGACCGGACACCAGGGCGGCGAGCAGGGGGGCCCGGAACCGGGGTTCCCCGGTGCGGATGCTGTCGCCGGCCAGACCGAGGTTGGCCAGGATGACGAGCACGGCGAGGACGATGGCGATCACGCCGAGCGCCTGGTCGAACTGGGGGGGCCGCACCGTGCCGAAGGCGAAGTAATCGGCGGCGAAGGAGACGAAGCCGAGGGCGCCGAGAGCGCCGAGCAGGGCCCGCTGGGCCCGGACCGCCCGGCCGGTGTGGACCCCGATGATGTCGGCGGCCATACCCAGCAAGGGGACCCCGAACCAGTACACCCCGGGGGCCAGGGCCACCGGGGCGACCACGCCGACCAGCGAGGTGTTGGCGTCGTTGGGGAGCAGGCCGTAGCGGACCCGGATGTAGGCGTAGACCAGGTCGGCGATGATCACCGGCAGGGTGACCAGGCCGAGGAGGGAGAAAACCAGGTACGACCAGGTGGTGAACGGGACCCGATCGAGGGTCATCCCGCTCGTCCGGGCCCCGAGGATCGTGGTGGCCAGGACGGCCAGGGCCCACACCTGGGCACCGAGGCTGATCACCAGGGCCAGGGCCCAGAGGATGACGAAGTCGCGGCGGCCGCCGCCGGGGCCACCGTTGACCGCCAGGGCCACCACCATCAGCGCCGTACCGGCCAGCCAGGTCCAGAAGGCCCCGGCGGCACCGCGGGCGAAGGCGATGGCCGGGGCACCGACCTGCAGGGGCACCAGGAAGGTCCCGATGCCGATGAGCAGGGGCACCAGCCCACCGAACAACACGAGCTCTTCACCGAGGGAGAACAGCTGGGTGAACTGGCCGGCGTCGTCGACCACCGTGAACCCGGCCAGGTCGATCGATTCGAACCCGACGAGCGACGACACGGCCAGGCCACCGATCAGGCCGATCAGGCCGGCGGCGATCCAGAACCGCCCGATCGTCTTGTGATCGGCCGAACCGAGCAGACCGTCGATGGTGCCGACGTTCGGCGGCTCGGCCGGAGCGGCGGGACGGGAGGATGGAGATGCCATGGTTCGATTGCCCTCGACGAGCGTTGCGCGGATGGTACTGACTTGCCGTGGACGAACCGGGTTCGGCGAAGCGGTGGAGGCCGTCGAACCAAGTCAGTCCCTCCGCCTGGTGAGCGCACCAAAGGGCACCCGCCGGGCGTGCGGCCACGTACTGTAACCGCCTCTGGTCCTGGTTTTCTAAACTGTCACATACCCCAGCCGACGAACTGGTCGACGGCCAGGGCGGTGAACAGCACCGTGAGATAGGTGATGGAGAACGTGAAGTACCGGATGGCCTGCTGGGAGCGGGTCTCGGGGTCGGTCTCGGTCATGAGCCGGACGGCGCCGAAGGTGAACCAGGCGCCGAACACGAACGCCGTGCCCATGTAGAACCAGCCGACCGGCGCCACGAACCAGAGGGCCAGGCTGAGGACCCAGACGATGGCGGCGTACACCGCCATCTGGCGGGCCGTGGACCGGAACCCCTCGACCACCGGCATCATCGGCACCTCGGCCGCCGAGTAGTCGTCGGTGTACTTGATGGCCAGGGCCCAGAAGTGGGGCGGGGTCCAGAAGAAGATGACGGCGAACAGGATCACCGCCGCCCAGCTCAACGAGTCGGTCACCGCCGACCAGCCGATCAGGACCGGGGCGGCCCCGGCCGCCCCGCCGATCACGATGTTCTGGGTGGAGGAGCGCTTCAGCCACAGGGTGTAGACGCCGACATAGAAGGCACACGCGGCCAACGCGAGCACGGCCGACAGCAGGTTGACCAGCGTCCACAACCACACGAAGGCGGCGGCCTCCACCGCGAAGGCGAACACCAGGGCCTCGGTGGGCGCGACCTCCCCGGTGACGAGCGGGCGGCCCTTGGTCCGGTTCATCACCGCGTCGATGTCGCGGTCGATGTACATGTTGAAGGCGTTGGCTCCGCCGGCGGCCAGGGTTCCGCCGATGACGGTGTTGACCATCAACCAGACCGAGGGCAGTCCCTGCTGGGCCAGAATCATGGTCGGCACCGTCGTCACGAGCAACAGCTCGATGATCCGGGGCTTGGTGAGCGCGATGAACGCAAGTGCCCGATGCCGACTGGGGGCCGCAGTGGCTACCACACCCGCAGCGTACCGACCGCGCGCCGCCCGGGGCCAGGAGATGACCGAAACTGCAACCATCTTTCCTGGCGATCGCCCACGACCGGTGGAACCAGTTAGCGTGGAGGCGTGCGAACCGTGGGGCCTTCCCGATACCGCTCCATCGTTGCTGTGGCGTGGGCGTTACTGGCCACGATCGTGGTCACCGGCGCCCTGGTTCGCCTGACCGACGCCGGGTTGGGCTGTGACAACTGGCCCATCTGTTCCGAGGAACACCCGGTGCCGGCGTGGCAGCTGCACGCCTGGATCGAGTTCGGCAACCGCCTGTTCACCGGCGCGGTGGCGGTGTCGGTCGCCCTGGCCGTCCTCATGGCCTACCGGCGGCGCCCGTTCCGGCGGGATCTCCTGGCCCCGGCGTGGGCCATGGTGGCCGGCGTGGTGGCCCAGATCGCGATCGGCGCCGTGGTCGTGATCGCCCACCTCCATCCGGCCACGGTCGGGTTGCACTTCCTCGTCTCGATGGCCCTGCTGTGGGCCGGAGCCGTGGCCTGGGTCCGGGCCGGGTCCGGTGGGCCGCCAACCGGACCGGCCGTGCCCCCCCGGGTGATCACCACCAGCCGGGTCGCCGTCGCCCTGGCCGTACTGGTCATGGTGCTCGGCACCGCGGTCACCGGCACGGGGCCCAACAGTGGCGACGCCCGGGCCGATCGCCTGCCGTTCGAGCTGACCGACGTGACCCGCATCCACAGCATCGCGGTGTGGTGCCTGCTCGCCGCGGTGGTGGCCCTGGCCGTGCAGCTCCAGCGCCACGGTCCGGAGTCGGCGGCCGCGGCCGCCCGGCTGCTCGTGGCCGCGGTCGTGGTCCAGGGTGGCATCGGCTACCTCCAGTTCGCGCTCAGCGTCCCGCCCGCCCTGGTCATGCTCCACCTCATCGGCTCGATGGTGGTCTGGGACCTGCTCCTGGTCCTCCACCTCCGCCTCTGGCACCGACCGCCGATGGAACCCGAGCCGGGCCCGGAGCCGGATCCGCTCAGCACCGGCACCGCCCCGAACGAACCGTCGGTGGTGGCCTCGTGACCGCCCCGCTCGAGGTCCACCAGACCGCGGGCGATGAACTGGTGGAGGAGGACCGGCCCTGGCGGGTGATCGTCTGGAACGATCCCATCAACCTGATGACCTATGTGGCCTATGTGTTCCGCAAGCTGTTCGGGTACAGCGAGGAGAAGGCCAACCAGCTCATGCTCGACGTCCACCACAAGGGGCGGGCCGTGGTGTCGAGTGGCACCCGAACCGAGGCGGAGCGGGATGTGCAGCGGCTCCACCACCATGGTCTGTGGGCGACGATGGAACACGACGAGTAGTCCGGAGGGCGGGAATGGGACTCTTTCGCGATCGCCGCTTGTTCGAGGCCACCACGGACGGGCGGTTCACGGTGCGGCTCGCCCCGGAGTCCCGGGCCTGGGTGGTCGAACTGGCCGACCAGCTCGACGAACTCCTCGACCTGGAACTGGACGACACCCGCCGCCTGTTCCCCACCGCGTACCCGGACGATCCGGAACTCGACGCCGCCTACCAGATCCTGGGACGCTCCGAGCTGATCGACGAACGGCGGGCCGCCATCGACACCATGCGGGAGACCGTGACGTCCCCCTCCCTGACCGAGGGGGAGCTGGTGTCGTGGCTGACCATCATCAACGACCTCCGCCTGGTGCTCGGCACCCGGCTCGACGTGAGCGAGGACGACGACGAGGCCCCGACCGACGACGACGAGCGGGCCGCGTTCATGGTGTACCACCAGCTCGGCGCGCTGGTCGGCGAGATCGTCGACACCCTGGCCGGGGTGCTCCCCCCCGAGGGCCGTCCCGACGCCCCCGAACCCCCCACCGACCTCACCTGATCGTGCCGTGGTGTCCGGCATCGGCGGTCCCGATCGCACCGGGTCGGACATCGGCGATAATCGGGTGTGGCTTCGGTCGGCCGCCTGCTAGATTGTCGAGGCCTCGGGATGCATGTCCCCCTGGGAGCGAGCGCAGTTATCCCGGCCCCCATCGTTCAGTGGCCTAGGACACCTGCCTTTCACGCAGGCAACACGGGTTCGAATCCCGTTGGGGGTGCCAGCCAACGTCCACACGCGAGTGGGCGTTGGTGGTCACATCATCAATCTGGTCCTGTAGTGCAGTCTGGAGTGCACGCCGCCCTGTCAAGGCGGAGGTCGCGAGTTCAAATCTCGTCAGGACCGCGCACCACCCGTCGGTTCCGCCGTCGGGTGCGAGTTCGTCCGGGCCCGGCCCGGGCGAATCGGGCAGGGTCGGGTAGCTCAGTTGGCAGAGCGACCGCCTGAAAAGCGGTAGGTCACCGGATCGACGCCGGTCCCGACCACCAGAGAAAAGACACGGCCCGGAGCGGCAAACCTGCTCCGGGCCGTGTCGCGTCGAGGGGAGCAGCGTTCGGGCTCGGAGCCGGGGTGCCGCACCGACCATCCCCTGCTGGACGGTCACCGGCCGGTCGCCTATGTTCGCCACGACCCGAACGGGAACACCGGTGAGAATCCGGGGCTGTCCCGCAACTGTCACCGGGGAGCGAACCTCCACGACGCCACGGCGAGCGCTGGAAGGCGGAGGCGAGCCTCGATCCGGGAGCCAGGACACCGGCCGGGCCGCTGTGCACCCACGAGGATGGAGAACCCGCCATGGCCGTCGTCGGCCCACCTGCCCCGGCTCCCGGCCCCCGCCCGGCCGAGCAACCGATCACCGGGGCGATACCGCCAATCGCTGAAGGTCCACCCGGAGGTGCCGATCCTCAAGGATGGGCGGCCACCCAACCGGCCCGGAACGCCCAGACCGACCCCGTGCCGGTCGTCGAGGGCCGGGAGGAGGCCCGGTGACCGATCTGCTGTCCGACCACAGCACCCCGCCCCTCGAGCGGCGCGGCGCCTCGGGCGCGTTCCCGTTCGACGCCGTCGTCGGCCAGGACGAGGCCAAGCTGGCCCTCCGGCTGGCGGCCCGGGACCCCCTCCTCGGGGGTGTCCTGCTCCGGGGCCAGAAGGGATCGGCCAAGACCACCCTCGCCCGGGGCCTGGCCGACCTGCTCGGTGGCGCCCCGTTCGTCGACCTCCCGTTGGGGGCGACCGAGGACCGGGTGGTGGGCACCCTCGACACCCGGGCCGCACTGACCGGGGGGGAGTTGCGGTTCGAGGCCGGTCTGCTGGCCGCCGCCGACGGCGGGGTGCTCTATGTGGACGAGATCAACCTGCTACCCGACCATCTGGTCGACGTCCTGCTCGACGTCGCCGCCTCGGGCGAGAACGTGGTGGAACGCGACGGGTTGTCACACCGCCATCCGGCCCGGTTCGTCCTGATCGGCTCGATGAACCCCGAGGAGGGCGAGCTCCGACCCCAACTCCTCGACCGGTTCGGTCTCTGTGTGGATGTGGCTGCCCCCCTGGACGTGGCCGAACGGACGGAGGCGGTACGCCGGCGGCTGGCGTTCGACCATGCCCGGCCCGCCCCTTCCCGGGCCGAGTCCCCGGCCGGTGAGGACCCGCCGACGGTCACCGGACCGGCCGCCGGGAGTACAGAACCGGGGTCGCCCCCGCCAACCGGCGTGACGGCCGAGCTCCCCGACCCCGTGATCGGGGCGGCCAGCCGGCTGGCCCTGGCCGCCGGGGCGGAGGGCCTCCGGGCCGACCTCGCCCTGTGTCGGGCCGCCACGGCGTTCGCCGAGCTGGCCGGCCGACCGGTCGTCACCGTCGACGACCTCCGGCGGATCGCCTCGCTCGCCCTCAGCCACCGCAGCCGGCGCCGGCCGTTCGATCCACCGGTCACCCCCCGGGACGAGCTCGATCAGCTCGTCGCCGACCACCTCCCCGAGCCGACCTCGGACGACGAACCACCGGCCGGACCCGACGGCCCCCCGTCCGACCACCTCCCCGAGCCGACCTCGGACGACGAGCAACCGGTCGGGCCGGACGGCCCACCGCCCCATGGAGGACCGGGCGACGAGCGACCCGCCGATCGGGAACGGGGCCACGATGAGCAGTCCGGAGCCGGACGGGGGGCCGCCCCCGACCGACCGCTCCTGCTCGGGACGCCCCGGAACCCGCCGCTGCCGGTCACCGGCCGGGGTCATGGCCCCCGAGGTCGGGTGGTGGGCGACGCGCCCGCCGCCGGGACCGGGCCGGTGGCGGTCCTCCCCACGGTACGGGCCTCGGTCCACCGCCGCCGGACCGGCACCGGTGGGCGGGTCGAAGCGGCCGATCTGCGTTCCGTGGTCCGCGACGCCCCCCGGTCGCGCGTCGTCGTGCTGTGTATCGACCTGAGCGGCTCCATGGGCGCGCCGGAGCGGGCCCGGGCCGCGTCGGGCACGGTGCTCGGCCTGCTGGCCGACGCCTATGTCCGTCGGGACCGGGTGGCCCTGGTGACCTTCCGGGCCGACGGTGCCACCACGGTGCTGGCGCCCACCTCCAGCGTCGAGGTGGCCCGCAATCGGTTGGACCATCTGGCCACCGGCGGCTCCACCCCGCTCGCCTCCGGGTTGGCCGAGGCATTGCGGCTGGCCCTCCGGTCGGTCGACGACCACACCGATTCGGTGATCGCGGTCCTGACCGACGGGCGGGCCACCGGCTCGGGCGGTATCGACGCCGCCGTGGCCATGGCCGCCGCCATCCGGCGGTCGCCAGTCTCGGCCGTGGTGCTCGACTGTGAGACCGGACCCCACCCCCTGGGCCTGGCCGCCGAACTGGCCGAGGTCATGGGTGCACCACACGTCCGGGTCGACGCCCTGGAACCCGACCAGTTGGTGGCCGCCGTCCGGGCGGTCCCGACCCGCGCCCGCTGACCGGCCACGACCCGATGACGGCGGGAACCGTCTCCGGGGACCGGATCGGACCCCGGATCGTGGTGGCCGGGGTCGCCTCCGGGGTGGGGAAGACCACGGGGGCCACCGGCCTCATGGCCGCGCTGCGTATTCGGGGCACCCGGGTGGCGGCGGCCAAGATCGGTCCGGACTTCATCGATCCCGGCTACCACTCCCTGGCCACCGGCCGACCACCCCGGAACCTCGACCCCTGGCTGTGCGGCCCGACCGCCGTGCCGCCCCTGGCCGCCCGGGCCGCCCGGGGCGCCGACCTGCTCATCGCCGAAGGGGTGATGGGCCTGTTCGACGGGGCCGACGACGGCTCGGTCTCCTCCACCGCCGACGTCGCCGTCCTGCTCGACGCCCCGGTCGTCCTCGTGGTGGACGCGGCCGGGATGAGCGCCTCGATCGCGGCGATGGTTCGCGGCTTCCGTGACCACGATCCCCGGGTCCGCCTCGCCGGGGTGATCGCCAACCGGGTCGGGTCGGACCGGCACGAGCGCCTGCTCCGGCGGGCCCTGGAGGGGGTCGGCGTCCCCGTACTCGGCTGCCTGCGCCGGGACGACGCCTTCACCTGGCGCGATCGCCACCTCGGCCTGGTCCCGGTGAGCGAACGTCCCGCCGACGTCACCCGATCCCTCGATCGTCTGGCCGCGGCGGTGGAGCGCTCGGTCGACCTCCGGGCCGTCACCCGGGTGGCGGCGGCGGCGCCCGCCCTGACGGTGGGTCCACCCCCGACGGCGGCTCCCGTCGGCCGCTGCCGCCTGGCCGTGGCGGCCGGACCGGCCTTCACCTTCTCCTCCACCGACAACCTCGAACAGTTGGAGGCGGCCGGCGCCGAGCTGGTGCGATTCGATCCCCGGTCCGACCCGACCCTCCCGGCCGACATCGACGGCCTCGTGGTCGGGGGTGGCTTCCCGGAGATGTTCGGTGAGGAACTGGCGGACAACCGTCCGCTCCTGGGGGACGCCCGGCGCCGGATCGACGCCGGCCTGCCCACCTGGGCCGAATGCGGGGGCCTGCTCTGGCTCGCCGCCGACCTCGACGGTAGGGCCATGGTGGGTGCCGTCCCGGCCTCGGCCGGTTTCGGGTCACGGCCCCGGATCGGGTATCGCCGGGTCACCACCCTGGCTCCGTCACCGATCGGACCAGCCGGAACCCGGTTCCGGGGCCATGAGCACCACTACACCTCCTGTACCCCGGCCGGTACGGCGATGTCGGTGACCGGTACCCATCACCGCGGCACCGACGGCTTCGCCACCCCCACCCTCCTCGCCGGCTACGTCCATCATCACGCCGGAGGCGACCCCGACCTGACCGAAGCGTTCGTCCGCACCTGCACAGCGGGCTGACCCCGGTGGGTCCGGGCTCAGAAGTCGATGCCCTTCTTGGCCCGGATACCGGCCTCGTAGGCGTGTTTGATCGGCACCACCTCCGACACGGTGTCAGCCACCTCGATGAGCTCCGGCGGTGCGTTCCGCCCGGTGAGGACCACATTGACATGGTCCGGTCGGGAACCGATGGTGGCCACCACCTCCTCGACGGCGATCCATTCCCAGTTGATCGGATAGGTGATCTCGTCGAGCACGACCAGCCGGTGATCCCCGGCGCCGATGAGATTCCTGGCCCGGTCCCACGCCCCGGCGGCCACCGCCTCGTCGACCGAGAGATCCTCCGACAGCCAGGTGAACCCCTCACCCTCGGCCCACCAGTCGACGCCGAGTTGGCGGCACACCTTCTCCTCGCCGGTGCGCCAGGTCCCCGACTTCAGGAACTGGACCACGCCGACGGGCCAACCCCGGGCGACACCCCGCATCACGATGCCCATGGCGGCGGTGGTCTTGCCCTTCCCGGGGCCGGTGTTGACCACGACGAGTGACGGGGCTCGGCGCAGCTCGTCGGGTCGGGGGTCCTCGGTGGGAACGTGGGCGGGGTCATGGTCGGTCATGGTGTGCTCCTGGTTGTCGGTTCGGTCGGGATCGGGGCCGGATTGGCGATGTGGGTCGGCGCCAGGGTCGGGGGCGAGGTGGCGGGCCGGAGGGGGACGACCACGAGACCGCCGGCATGGTCGATCACCTCGACGTCGGCCCCGTAGTGCCGGGCGAGATGGGCTCCGGTCAGCACCTGCGGCGGTGGACCCTGTGCCACCGCCCGGCCGCCGGCCATGAGCAGCAGGTGATCGCCGTAGCGGGCGGCCAGGGTCAGGTCGTGCATGGTCGACACCACGGTGAGACCGAGGGCGCGGCGTTGTCCGTCGATCAGCTCCAGCACCTCCTGCTGGTGGCCGATGTCGAGCGCGGCGGTCGGTTCGTCGAGGAGCAGCAGGACGGGCTCCTGCACGAGCACCCGGGCGAGACCGACCCGCTGGCGGTCCCCGCCGGACAGGGAGCCGAGCGACCGGGCCGCCAGGCCGGTGAGGTCGAGCCGGGCCAGGGCCGAGTCGACGGCGGCCAGATCGGCCGGCCCCTCGGCGGCAAGCCGGCTCAGGTGGGGATGGCGGCCGATCAGGGCGTACTGTTCGACGGTCATCCCGGCCGGCATGGTGGGATGCTGGGGCAGGTAGCCGATCCGGGTCGTCCGTCGGCGACGCCCCATCGACGACAGGGGGGTCCCGAGGATCTCGATCCGACCGGCCGCCGGCGCCAGCAGGCCGGCCAGGGCCCGGAGCAGGGTGGTCTTGCCGGCCCCGTTGGCGCCGATCACGTTCAACCAATCGCCCGTCCCCACCGTCAGGTCGATCGGGCCGAGCACGGTGGTCCCGGATACGACCACCTCCACCCCGGTGGCGTCGATGGCCGGCGGGGTCGTGGCCGGGCCCGTCACATCACCCCCGCCGGTGACCGTCGGAGCAGGAAGAGGAAGAAGGGGGCGCCGATCACCGCGGTGATCACCCCGATCGGGACCTCGGCGGGGGCGAGGACGGTTCGGGCCAACAGGTCGGCCAAACCCAGGAACGGGGCGCCGAGCAGGGCGGCCAGGGGGAGGATGCGCCGGTAACTCGGGCCGACCCCGAGGCGGATCGCGTGCGGCACCACGATGCCCACGAACCCGATGAGGCCGCTCACCGCCACGGCCGCCGCCGTGGCGAGCGTGGCCGCCGCCACCACCAGGAGCCGGAGCCGGGCCGCGTCGACCCCGAGGGCCCGAGCCTCGTCATCCCCCAGAGCGAGCACGTCGAGCCGGCGACCCGACCCGACGAGCGCGGCCACGGTCAGGACCGCGGTGGGCGCCAGGAGACGCACCTCGTCCCACCCGGCCACATTGAAGCGGCCCAGGAGCCAGGAGTAGACGTCACGTATGGCCTCGTCATCCCGTTGGAGCAGCAGGTTCTGGGCGGCGCTGAACAGGGCCGCCACCGCCACCCCGGCCAGGATCAGCGACGCGCCCGTCCGCCCGCCCGCCGACGTCCCCAGCCCGTAGGCGAGGGCCACGGCCCCGCCGGCGCCGACGAAGGCGGCCGCAGTGACGGCGACCCCGGCCGAGCCCAGCTCGCGGCCCGGTCCGGTCAGGGCGATGGTGACCCCGAGGCCGGCCCCGGCCGCGGCCCCGAGCAGGAACGGGTCGGCCAACGGGTTCCGAAAGGTGGCCTGATAGGCGCCGCCGGCGGTGGCCAGGACCGAGCCGACCAGGCCGGCCAACACCACCCGGGGCAGCCGGACCTCGGTGATGATCGCCGCGGTGGTCGGGTTGAGACCATGGTGGACCGAGAGCAACGGCAGGCGATCGAGCGACGCCCCCAGCGCCGCGCCCGTGCCCACCGGGAGGGACCCGACGGTGAGCGACACCCCCATCACCACCAGCCCTACCGCGGCCGCGCCGGCCAACCAGCGGCGGGGCGGACGGGTGGGGTGGCGGCGGGACATCTCCCGACGACGGGTTGGCGCGACGGGGGACACGTCAGCCGATCTGGTTGGTGGTCTCGGTCACCGTCCGGAGCAGGTCGACGATCCGGGGCCCCCACCGGGACGCGATGTCGGGGTCGAGCACCACGACCTGTCCGGTGGTGACCGCCGTCAGCTCGGCCCAGCCGGGTCGCTGAGCGAGGTCCAGGTCGGCCGATCCGGCCGCGTCGGGGTCGGCGTGGGCGACGATGATCACGTCCGGGTCAGCGTCGAGGACGTACTCCGCGGTGAGCTGCGGATAGTCCCCGGCGGCCGGATCGGCACCATCGGCGATGTTCTCGAGACCGGCCATGGCCAGGACCGAGCCGATCACGGTGTCGGAGGTGGCGGTGTGGTATTCGTCGGACAGCTCATAGAACACGGTCACCGGCTCGGTCCGCTCCGGGACCGATGCCGCCAGTTCGTCGATCGTCGACGCCAATTCGCCGGCGAGTTGGTCGGCGGCGTCCTGGTGTCCGGTGGCCAGGCCGACGGTGCGGACCTGGTCGTAGACGTCCTCGACATCGCCGGCCGCTTCGAGTAGGACGACCGTGATACCGACCGATTCGAGGGTGGCGACGACGTCGTCGCGGTCTCGGGCCAGGAAGACCAGGTCTGGGCTCAGGGCCGCGATGGCCTCGACGCTGGGCCGGAAGCCACTCAGATCGGTCACTGGTGTCCCTGGTGGGTAGTTCGACGATGAGTCCACCGCAACCACCTGGAGGCCTGCTCCAACAGCGTAAAGCATCTCGGTGATCGATGGTGATAACGAGACGATCGCGGTTGGTTTGCGGGGAATGGTGACGTCACCGTTGTCGGCCGACACCGAAACGGGGAACGACGGGTCGGCCGGCGTTGTGGACGGTCCGGCGAGGTCGCCGGTCGTCGTTGAGGCTCCCCCGGCAACATCGCCGGTGTCGCCGCAGGCGGCCAGGAGCAGAACAAGGGCCAGCAGCAGGCTGGGCAGGCAGCGAATTCGAGTCATAAGCATCCTCGTGTCGTCGAGGATGTTCATGTTCCGCGGCCAGTGATTCAACCGCACGAACAGGGCCGTCCTCGAGGTCCGTCTCGTAACCACGGGCAGGCGACCTGGCTCGCCCCGAAGGGCATCACAGTTGCGGGACAGCGCCGGAATCCCACCGGACTTCGCTGCGTTCGTGGGCCCTCAGACCCTATCGTTCACCGAGGCCGACACGCGGTCACGACGCCCCGCCCCCGCATGCTTCCGCTCGCCGACCCGGTGTATTCCCGGCTGAAGCGGTCGAATCGGTTCAAAAGTCCCCTATCCGGGGATCAGTTTGCGGTGTACGGCGACCCCCGAACTTGGGCTTCAGGCCAACCGCGCCGCCTCCCAAAGGTGGCCGCCCCGCATCGGTTGATCAGCCGGCCCAGATGAATCGCGTATGGAGGCAAGCGACGATTCAATTCAGTTACTAAACTTGCGACACAACTGTCGATCAATAGAATGACCCAGCCGAAGTTCTTTGATTTGTGTGCAGGCTCTCACGGAGACAGTCGGCGACTGTGCTCACCAGAGGAACTGAGGATCAGCTGTCAGTGAAGACAGAAGCCCATTGGAACCATCCCCCGGGTTCGCGGTCCACCGCAGCCCGGCCGACCGCAGGTGCGAGTGATTTAAACATGGCTACGACCAAGAAGACACCGATGAGCGATGACCACAAGGAGGCCCTCGCCGTCGGCCGGGCCGAGGGTCGCGCTGTCCGGGCGTACCTCGAAGCCTTGGAGTCGAGCAGGCCCAAGCGGGGACGCAAGCGGACCAAGGAGTCGATCAACACCCGGCTCCACAAGATCGACGATGAGCTGGAGGCGGCCGATCCGCTCCGCCGGCTCCAGCTCACTCAGGAGCAACTCGATCTCTCCAACGAACTGGAGAACATGAGCCAGGGCGTGGACATCAGCGAACTGGAGCAGGAGTTCGTACGGGTGGCCAAGGGCTACGCCGAACGCAAGGGCATCAGCTACGCCGCGTTCCGCCAGATTGGCGTCCCGGCCGCAGTCCTGAAGAAGGCCGGCATCAGCCGAGCCGCCTGAGCCGTTCCGTCCGTTGCCAACCCGCCCCGCGAGCACAACTGCGACAACCGGCCGAGGCCGGTGACGACCTCGGCCGGTTGTCGCGTCGGCGCCCGGGCCCACCGTGCGCTGGGATGATCTCGGGTACTCGGATGATCTCGAACGCTCAGATGATGTCGGCACCCCGGTAGTCCGAATCGGGTGAGCCCGCCACCAGGTCGTCGACCCGACGGGCGAACGACTCGACCTGGTCCGATACGGCCCCGACCGCTGATCCCACCTCGGCGACCACGGGCGCCAACGCCTCGTCCGTCCCCGGGAAACGAGGGTCATCAGCCAGGCGGCGCACCAGCTCCGACCCGTCGCCGGTCCCGTCGCGCAGGCGCAGGGCCGCGGCGACCGCGTGCTCCTTGATGACTTCGTGCGCCTCCTCCCGGCCCATTCCCGCCCTCACCGCATGGAGGAGCAGCCCGGTCGTGGCCAGGAAGGGGCCGTAACGATCCAGTTCGGCCGCGATGACACCGGGGTAGACACCGAAGTCGGCGACGACGGCAAAGGTCGTCTCCATCAACCCGTCGAGGGCGAAGAAGGCGTCGGGGATGACCACCCGCCGGACCACCGAACACGAGACGTCGCCCTCGCTCCACTGGTTGCCGGTGAGATCGGCCGCCATGGTGAGATGACCCTTCAGTATTGAATGAAGGCCGTTGATCCGCTCACAGGAGCGAGTGTTCATCTTGTGGGGCATGGCCGACGAGCCGACCTGGCCGGGCCGGAACCCCTCGGTGGCCAGATCGTTCCCGGCCATTAGCCGCACCGTGAGGGCCAGGTTGGCCGGGCCCGACGCCAATTGCAGCAGTCCGGCCACCACGGCATAGTCCAGCGACCGTGGGTAGACCTGGCCGACCGCATCCAGGGTGCGGTCGAACCCGAGGTGGCGGGCCACTGCCGCGTCGAGCCGGGCGGCGGCCGTCGCGGAGCCGAGCAGATCGATCTGATCCTGTTGTGAGCCGACTGGTCCTTTGATCCCCCGCAACGCGGCCCGTTCGCGCAACGACCGGATCTGGGCGTGGGCGGCCAGCAACTCCTCCCCCACTTGGGCCAGACGCTTGCCGACCGTGGTCGGCTGGGCGGCGACATTGTGGGTCCTCCCGACGATCACCATGTCGACCAGTTCACGGGCCCGCTCGGCCAGGCGGGCCAGGAGGGCGACCGTACGCTCGTCGACCAGGCACAGGGCCCGGGCGACCAGAACCTGCTCCACATTCTCGGTGAGGTCGCGGCTGGTCATGGCCCGGTGAACGTCCTCGTGCCCGGCCAGCGCATTGAACTCTTCGAGGCGGGCCTTCACATCGTGGCGGGTCACCCGCTCACGAGCCTCGATCGATGCCAGGTCGACCTTGTCGATCACCGCCCGATAGTCATCGACCACCCCGTCGTCGAGGGGCATGCCCAGCTCGGCCTGGGTTTGCAGAACGGCCAGCCAGAGCTCCCGCTCGATCCGGATGCGGTTGACGGGATCGAACAGGGCCCGCATCTCTGCGCTGGCGTAGCGTTGCGCCAGGACGTTGGGGATCATCAGCTGCCATCACTTTCTCCGAACACCGGAAGGGACGCTCCTCGGCCGGTTTCCCTCAAGCACCCGTCATGGGCGGACGATGCACTCAAGCGAGCAGTTCAGTCTGCCGGTCCGGTCGACGAAAGCAGAACGAGGTCCATGAACGGCCGATGCGAGACAGATCCTCTGGATGCTGCGGTCGACGTGTGCCAGCGGTGCTTCGGCGAGTTCTGCCGGGCGTGCCTGGTGAAGCTCCCGGGCCGGAAACACCCGTTCTGCACCCAGTGCGCCATCAGCGCGTCCGGGGTCCGGGGTTCGGAGCCGGCGGTCCTCAGGGGTGACCGACGGACGGCCAAGGCCCGGCGCCGAGCCCTCAAGGAGGCCGAGCCGGGCCATCCCAGCTTCCGGTTCTTCGACGAGATCGTCCCGACCGGCGACGAGCCGGACCCCGAGCCGCTCGAGGTCGACGAGCCGGACC
>JBKDZN010000056.1:0-4897 GCA_047971245.1 Acidimicrobiales bacterium | reverse complement strand
GACCTCACCTCCGACCAGGAAGACCTGCTGCGCAAACTGGCCGCTGAACTGGGCCACGCCGTCAAGGACCCGGCCGAGGAAAGCCTGCTCGGCAAGTTCCGCAGCAAGTTCCACTGACGGTCACCCCGCCCACGGTGTTCGCCGAGCTGGTCACCGACCCGGGTCTGCGGGCCCGGCCGCTGGTCTACGTCGACGACCTCGACCGGCCGCGCCTGACCGACGCCGATCATCACCACCTCGGGCGGGCGTTGCGGCTCACACCGGGCCGTGCGATCACCCTCTCGGACGGCCGAGGGGCCTGGCGGTCGGCCCGGTTCGGATCCGGTCCTGAGCCCGACCTGGTCCTCGACGACGGCACGATCGGTCCGATCCTCCACCAACCGGCCCCGGCCCGGTCCCTGACGGTGGCCTTCGCCCCGGTGAAGGGGGAGCGGCCCGAGACGGTGACCCAACGGCTGGTAGAGGTGGGCGTCGACCGGATCATCCCGGTGATCACCGAACGGACCGTCGTCCGGTGGGATGATCAGCGGGCCGGCAAGCAGCACGACCGGATCAGGGTGGCGGCCCGGGAGGCCGGGATGCAGTCCCGCCGGGTCCGCTTGCCGGTCGTCGACCCCCCGGCACCCCTGGCCGCAGTCCTCGACGCCAACCCCGGTGCTGTGCTGGCCGAACCGTCCGGCCGGCCCCTGAACCCGGCCGATCGGATGATCGTGATCGGCCCCGAAGGCGGCTTCAGTCCAGCCGAGCTCGCCCGATCCGGCCAGGTGGTCCTGCCCGGGAGAATCCTGCGGGCCGGCACCGCGGCGGTGGTGGCCGGCGCGATGCTGGTGGCGCTTCGCGGTGGCCTGGTCACGCCCGGCGAGGGTGATGCCACCTGCCGTGGTTGATCCTGCTGAGGGTGACGTCTAGGTTGGCACGACCACGGCGGGCAGCGGTCAGCGAGGGGCGTAGGGAGACGAGGCCACATGACAGACGACGACCTGGGGGGAATTCCCTCCCCGTACGGGCGCCGCGTGGGAGAACGGCTGCGGGCGATCCGCCGGCAGAAGCGCTTGTCGTTGCAAGACGTCGAAGCCCAATCCGAGCAGGAGTTCAAAGCGTCCGTCCTCGGCGCCTACGAGCGCGGTGAGCGGGCCATCTCGGTGCCCCGCCTGGAGCGCCTCGCCCGGTACTACAGCGTGCCCATCGACCAGCTCCTGCCCCGTTCCAGCGTGACCGCCGAGTCGGGCACGGTCGATCTGACCGGACGCACCGGACGGCAAGGCGTCACCATCGATCTCACCCAGCTGGACGGGGTGGCCGGCCCCGAAGGGGAGATGCTGGGCCGCTACCTGGTCATGATCCAGGTGCAACGCCAGGACTTCAACGGCCGGGTGCTGACCATCCGCGAGGACGACCTCCGGGCCGTGGCCTGCATCCTCGGCGTGGAGATCGACGCTGCCGTCGACCGGCTGGCCGACCTCGGCCTCACCCATATCGTCACCGTCGCCTGAGCCGATCCGGCCGGCCCCACCACCGGGCGACACCCGGCCCCCGGAGCGGGCCGAGTTCGGCCAGGCGTCCGGCCACCCGGCCCGGATCCAGCCGGTCCGGTTCGGCCCGCAGGGCGGTCACCAGCTGGTCCCACCCCGGGTGGCGGTTCCGCCAGCCGGCCGACAACCCGGCCGCCAGGTCCCCCAGGGCGACCAGATCGTCGGCCGCGTCGCCCCGGCCACCGCGGCCGGCACCGGCGTCCGGGCCGGACGGCCCGGCGACGGGGGAGCACAACGCGACCCGGGAACGGTCGGCACCACCGAGGATCACGTGCTCGGCCCGGATCCGGCCGTGGACCAGGCCCGCACCGGCGATCCGGTCGAGCACCCGGACCACCCCGGCCACCATGGCGACGACCCGATCCGGGTCGGCGGCCAACCGGTCGGCACACGACGCCACCGACACCGGACCGGCCCAGCCGGTGGCCAACCGGTCGACCCCGGCGGCCAGGAGGGGGACGATGCCCGGCCCGGCCGCCGCGGTCAACCACTCGGCCTCCGCCGCGGTGGCCTCGGCCGCCCACGAGACCGGTCGGCGGACCTTCACCACCACGATCCCCCCGTCCGGGGCGGTGACCGGTGTGGTGAGGGTGGATCGACCGGTCGGCGGGCCGGCAGACGGGGAACGGGCGGGACGGGCGGCGTCGGGCATCGCGGCCTCCGGAATCGGCGGCGGCCCCTCCTCGACGACAGTCCTCGTCCGGGGGACCCGGGGCTCCAGGGGGCGACCGCGGCCACCGCCGATCTGGTCACGCTAGCCTCGACGTCTGGAGGCGGGGCCCGTCGGCCCGCCCGATTCTCTGTTACAGGCGACGCATGACGACATCAGTGAAGCTGAAGCTTCCCGGGAACGACCTCATGGCCGGGCTGCTCGGCGAACGCGATCGGTACCTGCGAGCCGTGGAGGACGCCTTCGACGCCGTGGTCCACGTGCGGGGCACCGAGATCACGCTCGAAGGTCCCGACGCCGACCACGCGGCCCGGGTCTTCGAAGAGCTGGCCGTGATCCTCGAACAGGGACAGGCCCTGGAAACCCAGGCGGTGGAGCAGGCCATCGCCATGGTGAGGGCCGACACCCGGCCCTCCGAGGTGCTCACCGACCGGATTCTCACCACCCCGCGCGGGGTGGGAGTCCGCCCGCCAACCGCCGGGCAGAAGGCCTACCTCGACGCCATCCGCTCCAACATCGTCACCTTCGGTATCGGCCCGGCCGGAACCGGGAAGAGCTGGCTGGCCGTGGCCGCCGCGGTCCGGGCCCTGCAGGACAAGCAGGTTGAGCGGATCCTGCTCACCCGGCCGGCGGTGGAGGCCGGGGAACGCCTCGGCTACCTCCCCGGTGACCTGATGTCCAAGGTGGACCCCTACCTCCGGCCCCTCGACGACGCCCTGCACGACATGGTCGGCCCCGAAGGGTCGGCCAAGCTGTTCGAGCGGGGGGTGGTGGAGGTGGCGCCCCTGGCGTTCATGCGGGGCCGCTCCCTCAACGCCAGTTTCATCATTCTCGACGAGGCGCAGAACACCACGCCGGAGCAGATGATGATGTTCCTCACCCGGATCGGTTTCAACTCCAAGGCCGTCATCACCGGTGACGAGACCCAGGTCGACGTGGCCGGCGGGCGCAGCGGCCTGGCCGGCCTGGAGAAGATCCTCGGCGGTATCGACGGCCTGTCCTTCGTCCGGCTGACCTCGGCCGACGTCGTCCGTCACCGGATCGTGCAGGACATCGTCGACGCCTACGCCCGGCACCTCGAGGCACGCGGGTCGTCGAACGACCGCCCGGGTCGGAACCGTTCCCGCGACCGCCGATGAGCGGTCCCGCCCCGGCCCCGAGCGGGGTCACGGTCGCGGTCGACGACCAGACCGCCGAAGGGCTCGATGACCCGGAGCACTGGGGGGCGGTGGCCGCGGCCACACTCACCGCCGAGGGGGTCACGAGCGGTCATCTGGATCTTCTGTTCGTCGACCGTGACACCATGACCGAGCTCAACACGACCCATATGGGGGCGGCCGGGCCCACCGACGTGCTCGCCTTCCCCCTGGACGGCCCCGACGCGCCCCCGGCCGAGGGATCGGTCGACCCCGTCCCCGTCCACCTGGGTGACGTCGTGGTGTGCCCCGAGGTGGCCCGCGGTCAGGCGGCCAACCACGCCGGCACCGAAACCGCCGAGCTCACCCTGCTGATCGTCCACGGCATCCTCCACATCCTGGGCCACGATCACGCCGACGCCGACGAACGAACCGTCATGCAGGGCCGGGAACGCCATCACCTGGCTCGATACGGGATCGGTCACCCGGTGCCCTCATGATCGGCCTCGCCGCCCCGCTGCTGGGCGCGGGTTGGTTTGGCGGCGCCCCGCTGCTGGGCGCCGTGCTCCGGCCGGTGGATGTGCTGGGCGTGGTCGTCATCGTGGTCCTGCTCATCCTGGCCGTCGCCCTCGTGTCGGCCGAGGAGGCCCTGACCCGCACCAACTCGGTACGCATCGAAGGCCTGGCCGAGGCCGAACCCAAGCGGGCCGCCCGGGTGGAGCGGATGCTGGCCGAGCCCGAAGCGGTGCTCAACCCGCTGCGTCTCGTCGTCCTCATCGTGCAGCTGACCGAGACCACGGTGGCCGCCTGGCTGGCCAACCGGTTCCTGGCCTGGCCGCTCGCCCTGCTGGTCGTGGCGGTCAACATGGCCCTGGTGTTCGTGGTCGCCGAGGCGTTGCCCCGCACCATCGGCATCCTCCACGCCGACCGTACCGCCCTCAATCTGTCCGGCCTGGTCAACACGGTCACCCGGTTCTGGCCCATCCGATGGCTCGCCGGTCGGCTGATCGCCCTGACCAACCTGATCGTGCCGGGCAGCGGACTCCGCCAGGGCCCGTTCTCCTCGGCCCAGGAACTGATCGCCCTGGCCGACGCGGCCGTCGAGGACGACGTGATCGAACCCCAGGAACGGGACCTGATCGAATCGGTCATCGAGTTCAGCGGCACCGTCGTCCGGGAGGTGATGGTGCCCCGAACCGACATGACCACCGTCGACCGTCAGGTCACCGTGGCCGAGGCGCTGGAGACGACCTCGGCGGCCGGGTTCTCCCGGGTGCCGGTGGTCGGCGATTCGGTCGACGACGTCGTCGGCCTGGTGTACGTCAAGGATCTGATCCGGGCCGAGCTCGACGGCCGCCCCGACCAGACGGTCCAGCCCCTCCTCCGTCCGGCCCGGTTCGTCCCCGAGTCGAAGAAGGTGTCGGAACTGCTGCCCGAGATGCAGCAGGAGCAGTTCCACATGGCCATCGCGGTCGACGAATACGGTGGCATCGCCGGTCTGGTCACCCTGGAGGACCTCATCGAAGAACTCGTGGGTGAGATCTTCGATGAATACGACG
>JBKDZN010000055.1:0-35954 GCA_047971245.1 Acidimicrobiales bacterium | reverse complement strand
TGTGGACCGCCGGGGTCGACCCCGACCCGGTGGTCGAGCGGGCGATCAGGAACGACCGGTCGGCGGTGGTCCGCCAAGAGCTGGCCCGGCTACCCGAACGCGATCGGGTCATCCTGGAACTCACGGTGATCGACGGGCTCCCCTACACCACGGTGGCGGACCGGCTCGGCATGCCGGTGGGGAGCCTGGGACCGACCCGGGGCCGCAGCCTGGCCGCCCTGCGGCACCGCCTCCGCCAGCGCGGCGTCGACTGACCGCTCCGCCGGCGCGGCACCGGGGCCGGCGGCGGCGCTTTGCACCGGCGCCGGGCGGGTCGGCTCGGGTCAGCCCGCCGGGTCGGGGCCGGCCCCGGCGAGCACGGTGCCCAGGGCGGCGAGGCGTCCGGGCCGGACCCGGAACCAGGCCCACTTGCCCCGCTGCTCGCGGTCGAGGATCCCGGCCCGGGTCAGCACGGTGAGATGGTGGCTCACGGTGGCCTGGCTGCGTTCCACCCGGACCGGCAGGTCGCAGGCGCACGCTTCGCCCGTCGGGGCGGCGGCGATGATTGACACCAGACGCAACCGGATCGGGTCGGCCAGGGCCTTGAACACGCCGGCCAGCTCCGTGGCCTGGTTCTCGTCGAGCGGGCCTCGTTCGAGGGGCGGGCAGCACAACCCGGAGGACGACGACGAGGCGGTGGTGGCCATGATCAGATAGTGACCGACAGCGATCCGGCTGTCACACCGGCTGCCGGGATCCGGTCGGGGGTTGACCACCTTCTGTCCGTGGGCGCTCCGGAAATCCGAAGGATCCACGGACAGAACGGACAGAACGGACAGAACGGGCCTGCCCGACCGCGACGGCTCAATCGGCTTCGGACGCCATCGACGGGGGGATCAGACCGCTGCTGATGATCTGGATCACCCCGTTGTCGGCCTCCAGGTCCTCCTGGGTGATCGAGGCCTGACCCTCGTTGAGGACGATCTCACCGTCGACGATCTCGACGGAGATGGTCTCGCCCTGGACGGTGGTCAGCTCGGTCACTTCGGTCAGGTCGGCCGCGGTGAACTCCCCCTCGACCAGGTGGTACTGGAGGAGCTCGTCCAAGAAGTTCGGATCCTGCTGCAGCTGGCCGGTGAGGTCGGGGTAGTTGGCGGCGAAGATCAGGAAGGCCTCGTCGGTGGGAACGAACGCGGTGATGGGGCCGTCGCCCTCGATGGCGGCGGCGAACCCGGGGGCCACCGCGGCATAGCCGGGAATGGCGGTCGCCCCGGCCTCGGCGGCCACCGCGGCGATCGAGCCCTCCTCGGTCAGCCCGGCAATGTTGTCGTCCCCGTCCTCGGCGGCGTCGGCGGCGTCCTCGTCGGCCGAGGTGTCCTCGCTCGAGTCCGTCGGCTCCGTGGTCGTCTCGGCCGCGGTGGTGGTGGACTCGTCGCCGGTGGCGTCGGTGCTCTGCTCGTCGTCGCCGCAGGCCCCGACGAGCAGGGCGGCGGCCACCAGCACGGAGGCCATGGATCGGGAGGTCCGGGATGGAACGGTCATGGGTTCGCTACTCCACTGGTTTCGGTGATCACGTGCGGGTTCCTGACGCCTCGTGTCCGGTTCGGACCCTGTCGATCGATGTCGCCCGGCCCGCGCCCGCCACAGCACGCTACCGGGGTGACGCGCACGGCCCCGGCGGTACCCCCCGGTAAGGCAGAACCTTAGGGCCCCGGAGCGGTAGCCTGCGGTCAGGGTGGCCCGGTGGGACCCGCGCCAAGGCCGCGGCCGGGCCGAACACCGTCGCGAGACGGCGGAGGCGAGCGGGCACGAGGCAGGCCCCGACGATGAGGACTGAACGATGAGCATTCTGGGCACCCGGGTGATCCGGGTGGAGGATCCGGCCCTGCTGACGGTGGGGGGCCGGTACGTCGACGACCTGGCCCCGGTCGACGCCCTGCACGCCGTGTTCGTGCGGTCGGTCATGGCCCACGCCGAGCTGGGGAGCATCGACGTCGCCGAGGCGACCGCCGCCCCCGGGGTGGTGGCGGTGCTCACCGCGGCCGACCTCGACCTGGAGGCCAACCCGCCCGGGATGGGCATGCTCAACCAGGACATGAAGCGCTCGTGGCTGGCTTCGGGCCGGGTGCGCTACGTGGGGGAACCGTTCGCTGTGGTCCTGGCCCAGACCCGCGAGGCGGGGGTGGACGCGGCCGAGCTGGTGGTGGCCGACTACGAGCCCCTGCCGGCCGTGGTCCGGCCCGCTGACGCCCTCACCGGGGAGGTCCTGCTCTATCCGGAGGCGGGCACCAATGTGGCCTTCGAGATCCCGTCCCAGGCGGGCGACGACTTCTTCGACGGCTGCGAGGTGGTGGTCTCGCTCCGGTTCCGCAACCAGCGTCTGGCCCCATGTCCCCTGGAACCCCGGGCCGCGGTGGCCCGGTGGGACCGGCTCGACGACGGGCGGGAACACCTGACCCAGTGGTCGAGCACCCAGAACGCCCACGGCACCCGCGACACCCTGGCCCGGGCCATGGCCGTGGAGGCCGACCAGGTCCGGGTGATCTGCCCCGATGTGGGCGGCGGGTTCGGGGCCAAGAACGGGGGCTATCCCGAGGACCTGGTCGTGGCCCTGCTGGCCCGACGGTTCGGTCGTCCGGTCCGGTGGGCCGAGACCAGGTCGGAGAGCATGCTCGGCCTGGTGCACGGCCGGGGGATGGACTTCGACGCCACCATCGGGGGAAGCCGCGACGGTGCGATCACGGCCTACCGGTGCCACGCGACCCAGGACGGCGGCGCCCACCCCAACATGGGTTCGGTGCTGCCGTTCATCGCCCGCACCGTGGCCTGCGGGGTCTACAACTTCGATCGGGCCGACTTCTCCGCCACCTCTGTGGTCACCAACACCATGCCCGTCGGCTCCTACCGGGGGGCCGGGCGGCCCGAGGCGGCCGCCGCGGTCGAGCGCATGGTCGACCGGTTCGCGGCCGAGATCGGGATGGACCCCGCCGAGGTGCGGGCCAGGAACTTCATCGCCCCCGAGTCCTTCCCGGTGACGACACCCACCGGTGCCCACATGGACACCGGGGCCTACGCCGAGGCGCTGGGGGCCGTCCTGGACCATGTCGACTACGCCGGCCTGCGGGCCGAGCAGGAGCGGCGCCGGGCCGACCCGACGACCCCCTGGCTCGGGCTGGGATGGTCGGCCTACGTGGAGATCGCCAATCCGATGGGCAGCACCGAGTTCGGCAGCATCGAGGTCCGCCCGGACGGCTCCGCGGTGGTGCTCACCGGTTCCTCCGCCCACGGCCAGGGTCATCACACCGCGTTCGCCCAGGTGGCCAGCGACATCACCGGTATCCCCTTCGACCGGATCGAGGTGCACCACGGCGACACCGACGAGGTGCCCCGTGGCGGGGGAACCGGGGGCTCCAAGTCGCTCCAGGTGGGAGGCAGCGCCGTGTTTGAGGCCGGCGAGGCGGTGGTGGCGAAGGCCAAGGACCTGGCCGCGGAACTGCTCGAGGCCAACCCGGCCGACATCGTGCTCGACCCCGCCGCGGGCACGTTCGCCGTGGCCGGCACCCCGGCGTTGGCGGTGGGCTGGCCCGAGGTGGCGGCCCGGGCCGCCGAGCGCGACGGGGTCAACCTCCGGGCTACCGCCGATTTCGATCCGGGCGCCCCCACCTTCCCGTTCGGGGTGCACCTGTCGGTGGTCGAGGTCGACCGCGACACCGGGGCAGTCACCGTCCTGCGCCATATCGCCTGCGACGACGCCGGAACCATGATCAACCCCTTGCTGGTCGAGGGGCAGGTGCACGGTGGGGTGGCGTCCGGCATCGCCCAGGCCGTGGTGGAAGAGTTCGCCTACGACGACGACGGCAATCCGATCACGGCCAACTTCATGGACTACGCGCTCGTGTCGGCCGCCGAGCTGCCGAGCTTCGAACGGATCCCCCAGGAGACCCCGACCCCCCGCAACCCGCTCGGGGCCAAGGGGATCGGCGAGTCGGGGACCATCGGGGCCACCCCGGCCGTCCAGCACGCGGTCATCGACGCCCTGGCCCACCTCGGCGTCCGCCACATCGACATTCCCACCACCCCGGAACGGGTGTGGCAGGCCATCACCCAGGCCTCCGGCTCGTGAGGCCGCACGGGGGGCGGCCGTTGGTCGGGTGAGGCCGCACCGGGGGGCGCCCGTGCAAGGTTCACCGTGGCGCCAACTGGCGGTCACCATGCGGTGGCCCCGCGGCCAGATGGTCCTCCTACGGTCCGGTGCATACGACGCAACGACCCGTGGTGGAGGAGCTCGACGTCATGCACGATCATGACCCAGTGTCCAACCAATCCGGTAACCGTCCCTTCGACGATGTTGCCGCCGCGGTCATCTCCCGCCGGAGCCTGCTGGCCGGCGGGCTGGGCGCCGCAGCCCTGGCCTTCCTGTCGGGCGTCGGGGTGGCCGAAGCCCGGACCGAGGCTCGGACCGGTGGACGAGCCGCGGAGCCCCGGGGCGGGGAGTCGGGGCGCCGGGGGTCGGGTCGGGCCGACCGGGGGAGCGGTATCGACTTCACCTCGATCCCGCTCCAGGACGGCCCGATGCCCACGATCGCCCCCGAATACGAGATGGCGTTCATCCTGCCCTGGCGGGAGAAGCTCGACGGCAGCGGCACATCGTTCGACTATGTCGGGTTCGGTGCCACCGACCAGGAGCAGGCGATCGGTATCGGCCACGACGGTATGTGGTTCTTCGGCGACGACCGGCGGGGGATCCTGTGCCTGAACCACGAGTTCGGCTCGAATCGCCATGTCTTCGCGGCCGATGCTCCCGCCTCCCTGGAGCAGGTCCGCCTGTCCCAGCACGCTCACGGGGTGAGCGTGGTCGCCGTCGAGCGGACCCGTGACGGTTGGAGGGTGGGCCGCAGCGCCGTCAACCGTCGGATCCATGTGAACACGCCGGTGGCGCTGGCCGGCCCGGCCGCCGATCACGGCCTGCTGGCCACCCCGGCCGGGTTGGCGCCGGCGGGCACGCTCAACAACTGCTCCAACGGTCACACCCCGTGGGGGACCTACCTGACGTGCGAGGAGAACTTCCACGGCTACTTCGGGGCCACCGGGGCATGGACCCCCACCCCGGTCCAGGAGCGGTACGGGTTCTCGGGCACCGGTTTCGGGTACGGCTGGGAACGGTTCGACCCCCGGTTCGACCTGTCCGACGCCCGTTTCACCAATGAGGAGAACCGGTTCGGCTGGGTGGTGGAGATCAACCCCGAGGACGCCGCGGCCGCCCCGACCAAGCGGACCGCGTTGGGTCGGGTGAAGCACGAGGGGGCCACCGTTGTCGAGGGCCGTGGTCACCGGGCCGTGGTCTACATGGGCGACGACGAGCGCTTCGAGTACCTCTACAAGTTCGTCTCGGCCGACAACTGGCGGTCGATGCGGGCCCGGGGGATCAGCCCCCTCGACGAGGGCACCCTGTACGTGGCCCGGTTCGACGATGACCAGACCGGGGACTGGCTGGAGCTCAGCCCGGCCGATCCCCGCCTGGGATCGTGGTCGCCGGAGGAGATCCTGGTCAACACCCGGGGTGCCGCCGACCTGGTGGGGGCCACCCCGATGGACCGGCCGGAGTGGATCGCCGCCGGCCCCGACCGGGGAATTGTACTGCACCCTGACCAACAACACCCGGCGCACCGTCGCCGACGCGGCGAACCCGCTGGCCCCCAACCCCGATGGTCACATCATCCGCTGGGTCGACGACGACCGCCATGTCGGCACCCGCTTCACCTGGGATCTGTTCGCCCTGTCGGTGGACGTCACCGACGAGCACGGCCAGATGTACGGTTCGCCCGACGGTCTGTGGGCCGACCCCGACGGCCGCCTGCTCGTGCTCACCGATGGTGAGCAGCCGGGCGGCAACAACGACCAGATGCTGGTGGCCGACACCGCCACCGCCGAGTTCCGGCGGCTCCTGACCGGGGTGGCGGGGTGCGAGGTCACCGGGATCACCACCGCCCCGGACCGCCGGACCTTGTTCGTGAACCTCCAGCACCCCGGCAACGGTGACCCGGCGGTCACGAACTTCCCGGAGCCCTACACCGGCGCGACCGGTCCCGTGCCCCGCGACGCCACCATCGTGGTGACCCGAACCGATGGCGGCATCATCGGTCGCTGATCGACGGGTGCCCTCGCCGGCGGTGTAGGCCTCGACGACGCCGGCCGAGCCACCGACCCGTATCCTGAGCCCCGGTCCCGTGCTGCTTCCGGGAACAGGATGCGATCACCGTGCCGGGGCGGCAATGACACGGGTGGCAATGACACCGACGAGGTAGCCGATGCTGCTGACCGACGAGCACCACGCCTTCCGGCGGATGGTTCGTGACTTCGTGGAGCGCGAGGTCGATCCGAACGTCGACGCCTGGGAGGCGGCGGGGATGATGCCGTTGCACGAGATTTTCTCGGCCATGGCCGGTCTCGGGCTGATCGGTCTGGAGTACGAGCCCGCGTACGGGGGGCAGGGCGCCGACCACATCTTCACGGTGATCCTGGCCGAGGAGTTCGGCCGGTGCGGCAACGGCTCCCTGCCCATGGCGCTCGGGGTCCAGGTCGACATGGCCACCCCGTCCCTGGCCCGCTTCGGGACCGACGAACTGAAGCAGCAGTTCCTGGCCCCTGCTCTACGGGGCGAGATGGTGGCGTCGATCGCGGTCAGCGAACCCGATGCCGGTTCCGACGTGGCCGCGATCCGCACCAGGGCCGTGCGCGACGGTGACGAATGGGTGATCAACGGGTCGAAGATGTGGATCACCAACTCGGTCCAGGCCGACTGGCTGTGCCTGCTGGCCCGGACCTCCGACGAGCCGGGCTATGCCGGTATGAGCCAGATCGTCGTGCCCACCTCGGCACCCGGGTTCAGCGTCTCGAAGAAGCTCGACAAGTTGGGGATGCGGGCCTCCGACACCGCCCTGCTCAGTTTCGACGACTGCCGGGTGCCGGTGGCCAACACCATCGGCCAGGTCGGCAAGGGTTTCCAGCAGCAGATGGCCCAGTTCGTGGTGGAGCGCATGTGGGCCGCCTACTCGGTTGTGGGCGCCTGCGAGCGGGCCATCGAACGGACCGCCGACTATCTCAAGGAGCGGACCGTGTTCGGCGAGCCGCTCATGTCGAAGCAGTACCTCCAGTTCCGCCTGGCCGAACTGAACGCCGAGATCGACCTGCTCCGCTCGTACAATCGTTCGATCGCCGAGGCCTACCAGGCCGGGGAGGACACCACCCGGCAGGCCACGATCGCCAAGCTCACCGCCGGCCGCCTGGTCCGCAAGGTGGCCGACGAATGCCTCCAGTTCCACGGCGGGATCGGCTACGTGGAGGAGACCTGGACGGCCCGGTTCTTCCGCGACAACCGGCTCACCAGCATCGGTGGCGGTGCCGATGAGGTGATGCTGCAAGTTCTGGCCCGGATGGACGGGCTGACCGCTTGAACCCGGCCGTGGCCGGGAAGGTCGGCACAGCGGCACCAGAAGTCGCTACCGTGCGACCGTGGGATCACCGCTGATGCTGGAACCGCCGCGTGGGCGCGCCCGCTGCCGCCCGGAGCGCACCGAGGAGGGTCCGGCACGGTGAGTGCGGTGGTCCCCGTTCTGCTCGTGCTCCTGATGGTGGCCTTCAACGCCCTCTACGTAGCCGCCGAGTTCGCCACCGTCGGGTCCCGCCGCTCCCGGGTCCAGGAGGACGCCGACAACGGCAGCAGGTCCGCCGCCGGCCTGGTGGCCATCCTGAAGGACCCACACCGACTCGACACCTATGTGGCCGCCTGCCAGATCGGGATCACCCTGAGCAGTCTGGTGGCCGGCGCCTACGGCCAGGGTCAGCTCACGCCCCTGCTCGAACCGTACCTGGGCCGGGTCGGGGGTCAGGGTGCGGCCGTGGTCATCGTCCTGATCTTCATCACCGCCCTGCAGGTCGTCCTCGGTGAGCTCCTCCCCAAGACCATCGCCCTGCGCTACCCCGAGCGCCTGGCCGAACGGGTGCTGGTCCCGATGCGGATCAGCCAGTGGCTGTTCCAGCCACTGGTGACCCTGTTCAACGGCTCCGCCTTCCGGCTCATGAAACTCCTCGGGCTGTCGGCCGATCACAGTCACGCCCACGTCCACTCGCCGGAGGAGCTGGCCGGCCTGTACCGGGCCAGTGCCGCCGGCGGGCTCATCGAGGCGTCCGAACGGGACATGCTGGCCGGCATCCTCAACGTCGACGACCGTCTGGTCCGCGAGATCATGACGCCCCGCCCTCGGCTGGCCACGGTGGCCGGTGCCACCAATGTGGGTGCGGCGCTCGACGATGTGGCGTCGGATCCTCACACCCGGTTCCCGGTCACCGACGACGACGGCGACGTGAGCGGGATCGTCTTCCTGCGCGACCTGTTCGTCCACGCCCAGCTGGACGCGGCCCAGCCGGTGAGCGCGGTGGCCCGACCCATCGTGGCCGTGCCGGAGATCATGACGGTGCCGAGCCTGTGGCGGACCCTCCGGGAGGAGCGCCGTCACGCCGCCCTCGTCGTCAACGAGTACGGCGATGTGGCCGGGTTGGTCACGATGGAGGACGCCATCGAGGAGATCTTCGGTGAGCTCCAGGACGAGTTCGACATGGAGGAGGAGCCGATCATCGTGCGTGACGGGCGCGTGTCGGTCCGGGGGGACGTCCTGCTCACCACCCTGCGGGAACGGTTCGGGGTCGACGCCGACGCGTCGGGGATCGACACCGTCGGCGGTCTGGTCTGGCATCTCCTCGGCCGTACCCCCCGTCCCGGCGATCGGGCCACCGTCGAACCCGACGGCCCGGTGATCCGGGTCGATCGTATGGACGGGCGGGCCGTCGCCCGGGCCAGTTTTCCCACCCCGGAGGGCCACCGACCGTGACCGCCATGGTGTTGCCCATCGTGGTCATCATCCTGCTGGTGGCCATCAACGGGGTGTTCGTTGCCGCCGAGTTCTCCCTGGTGGGCAGCCGACGCACCCGGATCGAGACCTTGGCCGAGTCCGGCAACCGGGCCGCCCGGTGGCTGCTGGCCGTGTTCGACCGGCCCACCGGGCGTGATGGCTACATCGCCGTCGCCCAGCTCGGCATCACTCTGGCCAGCATCGGCCTCGGCATGTACGGCGAACCGGCGGTGGCCCACTGGCTGTACGGACCGTTCGAACGGTGGGGGCTGTCGGAGGGGGCGTCGCACTCGGTCGGGTTCGTGATCGCCCTGAGTGGCATCACCTTCCTGCACGTGGTGCTGGGGGAGATGATCCCCAAGGCCCTCGCCCTGCAGGGCCCGGAGCGGGTCAGTCTCCGGATCAATCCGGTCATGCGGGTGTTCAGTGTGGTCTTCCGTCCCTTCGTGGCGGTCCTGAACGCCACGGCGCTCGGCCTGATGCGGCTGCTGCGTATCCCCGAACCCGACCAGCGGCTCGCCCTCTACACCAGCGCCGAGCTGGCCATCGTGACCGACGAGGCCGCCGACTCCGGCCAGATCGGGGCCCTCCAGCGTGACCTGATCCGCAATGTGTTCGACCTCGACGAACGCACCGCCGAGGAGCTGATGACGTCGCGGGGCCATATCGAGGCCATGGACGTGGCCACCCCACCCGAGGAGGTGTCGGCCCGGATCGCGGACTCGTCGATCAGCCGCTACCCGGTGATCGACGGGTCACTCGATCATGTGGTCGGCGTGCTGCACATCAAGGACTTCATCCGGGCCTCACGCCGGGGCGGGTCGGTGGTGCTGGCCGACCTGATCCGGCCCATCATCACCGTGGCCGCCAGTGCCAGCGCCGAACAGGTGCTCGACCGGTTCCGCCGCGAACACACCCACGCCGCGATCGTGGTCGACGAGTTCGGCGGCACCCTCGGCGTGGTCACCATGGACGATGTGATCGCCGAGGTGATGGACGACGACATCGACACCGCCGACACGGCGCCGGTCCGCCACGACGACGGCTCGGTCACCCTCGACGGAGAGACGACCCTGGCCGAACTGAGGGACGACCACGGCATCGTGATCAGCAATCCCGAGGTGACCACCCTGGCCGGGGTGGTGCTGTCGGCCTGCACCATGCTCCCCGAGGTGGGGGCCACCGTCACCGTCCAGGGCTACGAGCTGGTGGTGGAGGAGCGGTCCGGCCGCAAGCTCACCCGGATCCGGGCGACGCCCGGCGACGGCCCGCCGATCGGCTGAGGGCCGGGTGGGACCACCCCGGCATCGGCCGACGGCGCCCACCGGGACGGCCGCAGCGGCGACTAGCCTCGATGGGAATCCGATCCCGCCCGGCGACCGTGACGGTCCCCCGGGCCGAGCACGCGAAGGGACCTGTCGATGAGCGGAGGCCTGGTCGGGCTGTTGGACGACATCGCGGCGTTGGCCAAGCTGGCCGCGGCCTCGGTCGACGATGTCGGGGCCGCCGCCGGTCGGGCCAGCGCCAAGGCGGCCGGGGTGGTGGTCGACGACACCGCCGTCACCCCCACCTATGTGCAGGGTCTCGCCGCGGAGCGCGAGCTCCCGATCATCAAACGGATCGCGGTCGGATCCCTCCGCAACAAGCTGCTGGTCATCCTGCCCGCGGCCCTGATCCTCAGCGAGTTCGCCCCCATCCTGGTGGAGATCATCCTCATGGCGGGCGGTGCCTTCCTGTGTTTCGAGGGGGCCGAGAAGATCCTGCACAAGCTCACCCATCACGACGACGACCATGAGCTCCCCGCGGCCGCAGTCGGCCCGGACCAGGAGCAGAAGACGGTGTCCGGCGCGGTCCGGACCGACTTCATCCTCTCGGCCGAGATCATGGTCATCGCCCTCAAGGAGGTCATCGACGAGGGATTCGTGTCCCGGGCCATCATCCTGCTGATCGTGGCCCTCCTGATCACCATTGCCGTGTACGGGGTGGTCGCCCTGATCGTGAAGATGGACGACATCGGCCTCGGGCTGGTCCGCTCGGGTGGTCCCACCGCCCGGAAGGTCGGCCGGGGTCTCGTGGCGGGCATGCCGAAACTGCTGGCGGTGCTGTCGATCGTGGGCACGGCGGCCATGGTGTGGGTGGGCGGCCACATCCTGCTGGTCGGAGCGGATGAGCTCGGTTGGCACGGTCCCTACGGCCTGGTGCACGACTGGGAGGAAGCCGTGCACGGGGTGTCCGGCATCGGCGGGCTCCTGGCCTGGCTGGTCAACACCGCGGTGTCGGCCGTGGTCGGCCTCATCGTTGGTTTCATCCTGGTGCCGATCGTGGCCCGGCTCCCGTTCGGTCACGGCGGCGACGCGGGTCCCGGGGAGAGCCCGGAGGGCGGGGCGGCCACCACGGTCGGTCACTGACCCGGCCATCCGCCCCCGGTGGGAGGGCGCGTCGGGGTCGGGGGCGGGGCGGGTCCGGATCACCCGGCCCGGTACAGGCTGACCACCAGCAGGGCCTGGGCCCCGTGGTAGGTGATCATCACTGCGGGCGGCATCCAGCTCCGGGCGGTGACGAACCGGTTCCAGCCCAGCAGGGCGTCGGAGATCACGAACAGGGCGGCCCCGGCCACGGCCGCCGGGGGGCCGGCCGCGGCGGCGGTCACGGCCATGACGGCGATGACCACCAGGTAGGCGGCCACGGCGACCGGCAGGGTCGGGTCGTGGCCGGTGGCGCCGGCAACGATGGGTCGGCCGACCAGGCCGATGGCGGCGGTCATGATCACGGCGGCCGTCACCGCCGCCCACCAGCGCCACTCGGGTCGGGCCACGAACCCGGCGGTGTAGGCCAGGTGGGCCAGCAGGAAGGCGGCCAGGCCGGGCACGAAGCGGCGCTCGGACAGGAGCAGGACGTCACCGGCCGCCGAGGCGATCAGGCCGACGATCAGCCAGCGGCCGTAGGCGGTGCCGGCCGCCGGGGCCAGGACGGCCACCCCGATCAGGGCGGCGATGGTCAGCGGTTTCGACCACCGCTCGGCGGTCGGGTGGGATCCGGTGCGGCTCCACCAGTTGGTGACGGCGCTCGCCGCCGCCACCAGGCCCAGAATGATCGCCGTCTCCACGGCGATCAGCATGCCGGACGGCCGGTGCGTCGGGGCGATCCGGCCGGGCGGTGACCGATCCCCGCGGCGGGTGGGGGATCAGTCACCGCGGTACTCGCCAACGCGAGCGGGGGTGCCGGCCGGGCGGCGATCCGGCCGGCACCCGTCCCCTGCTGGGTGACACATGAGCAACACGGTCCGGCGGCGGGACGGCTTGCCGGTGCTCATGCTCCGTCCGGCGGCGTGCGGACAGGACTTACGGCACACAGGGGGAACGGTGGTCAATGGGGCGGCCCCTGGCGGCGCCGGCGGCAGCGCCAGCGCGAGACGTGGCCCCCGAGGGCGTTGTCGAGACCGGCCGCCGCGGTGGCGTCCGCGATCACGGTCACGTCCGGGTGTCGCTGCAGGATCGAGGCGGGCAGGTCGGGGGTCACCGGGCCGGTCAGGGCCCGGGTGAGGGCTTCCTGTTTGGCCGCTCCCACCACGATCAGGACGATCCGGTGGGCGGCCATGATGGTGGAGATGCCCTGGGTCATGGCGTGGGTGGGCATGTCCTTGGCCGAGGGGAAGTGTCGCCGGTTGGCCTGCATCGTGTCGGGGGTCAGGGGGACGACCCGGGTGGGGGCGTCGAACGGGGTACCCGGCTCGTTGAACCCGATGTGGCCGTTGCGGCCGATGCCGAGGAGTTGGAGCCCGATGGGCCGAACGGCGATCCGCCGCTCGAAGGCGGCTGCGGCCGCGTCCAGCAGGGGGTCGTCGACGTCGGGCGACGCCAGCGCCTCCGGCCGGGCGTCGGTCGGGTCGATGAACCGGTCGAGCAGGGAGTGCCGGAACCGGTGGGGGCTCCCGGGGTGGAGGCCCAGGTACTCGTCGAGCTGGACGAAGCTGGCGTGATCGAACGATGAGGACCCACGCCGGTAGCGTTCGACGAGCTCGGCGTAGACCGGGTCCATCGTCACCCCGGTGGCGAGGCCGAGCACCGGGTCGTCGGTGACGGTGACGTACTGGTGGACGACCTGGGCCACCGCGTCGGCGATCACGGTGGCGCTCCGGTACACGAACAGGCGGGGGAGGGTTCGGGTTTCGGTGGCGGTTTCGGTGGCGGCGATGGTTGCTGGTGCCATCAGAGGCTCCCTCGGGCCGTAAGGGCGGCACCGATGATGCCGGCCTCGTGCGGTGACGGACAGGGACGGATGGGGGCCTCGGAGGAGAGCTGACCGAAGAATCGGTCGTATCGCTCCACCAGGCCCCCGGCGACGACGATCTCGTCGGGACCGAGGAGGGCCTCGATCCAATCGATGAACGGTTGGGCCAATCGGGCCCAGGTCGGGCCGTCGAGGCCGCGTTCGGCGACGGCCCGGCCCGAGCACACCTCTTCGAAGACGAGGTTCTCGTGGCGCAGGATGCCGAACTCGGTGGAGGTGATCACCCGACCCTCCTTGACCATGGAACTGCCGATTCCGGTGCCGAAGGTCAGCACGACGGTGAGTCCGGGCCGGGGCGGTTCGATCTTGCTGAGCATGAACCCGACGGCGTCGGCGTCGTTGACGGCGGGACGGAGGGCCCGGGGCAGGTCAGCCACCGAGGTCCCCCGCCAGCCGCGGCCGAGATGGGTGGCCTCGGTGATCTCGCCGTAGCGGAGCCGGACGGGAAGGGCGACCCCGTGGGGGCTGCGGTCGAGGTCCTGGCCGAGGCGTCGTCCCAGCTGCCGGACTAGGTCGGCCACCTCGCCGACCTCGGCCTGTTCGGGCATGGCCACCCGGACGACGGTGCCGATCATGAGGCCGGACGGCCCATCCACGAGGCCGGCCCGGATCTGGCTGCCGCCCACGTCGATCCCGGTGATCGGGGCACTCACGGGGCTCATGACTTCGCTCCGGTCATGTAGGAGACGAGCTGTTCGACGGTGAGGTCGGCGCCGCCCAGGGTGGCGGCGTGACGGCCCTGGCGCAGGACGACGACCCGGTCGCACAGGTGGTGGACGAGCGGCAGGTCGTGGCTGACGAACACGGTGGCGGCGTCGGCGGCCCGGATGGCCCGGCGGATGGTGCCGACCGCGGCCGTGGTCTCCTCGTGGCCGAGGGCGGCGGTGGGTTCGTCGAGCAGGAGCAGCCTGGAGCGCCAGTAGGCGGCCCGAGCGATGGCCACCGCCTGCCGTTGACCACCGGACAGGTCACCGACCCGCCGGGTGACCCCGCCCCGGATGGCCAGGTCGAGTTCGGCGACGGCCTGTTCGGTCCGGCGTCGCATCGTCGCCCGATCGAGGATGCGGAACGGGGTGAGGAGGCCGGTGCGGTGGAGCTCCCGGCCGAGATGGAAGTTGGCGACGACGTCGAGGGTGTCGACCAGGGCGAGCCGCTGGTGGAGGGTCTCCACCCCGGCCTTGCGGGCGGTCAGGGGGTCGGGGAACGATCGGGGCCGGCCGGCCAGGCTGATCGTGCCGGCGGTCGGCCGGGTGACCCCGGACAGCAGGGCGATCACCGTCGACTTGCCGGCACCGTTGGCGCCCACCAGCCCGACGCATTCACCGGCGTCGACGGTGAAGGACAGGGATTCGAGGGCGACGGTGGGCCCGTAGTGCTTGGTCAGGCCGCAGACCTCGAGCAGGGGGCCGTCGTACGGCTGACCCCCGAGGGTGTGATCGTGGGCCTGGTCGGGTGCGGGTCGGACACCGGAGCGGGGGAGGATCCTGACCGTCATCGTTCCGCTCCGAATGCTCGCAGCTGGTCGACCCAGCGGGTGTCGCCGGCCGCCTCGGCCTCCAGGTACCGGTCCCAGTGGAACACCATGAGCCCCTCCGCTCCGGAATCGAGGGCGCCGGCGATGGCCGCCGCGTGCTGGTCCACGGTGACCACCCGGCCGGAGGGTGAGACGCGCTGGCCGATGGCGGGCTCGACCGCGGTGGCCTGGATGCACGCCCACACCGGCCGGTCGTGCCCGGCCGAGGCGGCCTTCACCGATCCGATCACCTCGAGATAGGGGTCGGTCCCCCGGACCTGGTGGTAGGCCATGGTGGCGATGACGTCGGCCCCGACGGCCAGCCGTGCCGACCGTTGGCCGAGCAGGCGCTCGGTGCCGTTGTCGGCGGCGATCCCGACCTGATTGGCCACGATCGTGGGTCGCGGGACCTGCCGCCGGTCGGCGGCCCGGGCCGCGGCGGCGGCCAGCCGGTCGACCACCGAGCCGATCAGCTCGCACCGCCATTCGGTGGCCTCGGGGGTGCCTGGTTCGGGATGGTCGTGGGGTGGCCCGCCTTCGGGGCCGTGGCTGCAGTACTCGGTCACCGCCTCGCCCGGGCTCCACATCTCCCAGAATCCGGGGAAGCGGATCCAGTCGAGGAAGATCCCGTCCGGTTCGAACTCGGTCACGATCCGGGCGATCTGGGCCTCCCGCCAGGCGACGAGGCCCGGGTACTCCGGCGCCAGACCCAGGTACCAGTCCTCCTGGACCATCCGGACCCCGTCGTGGGTGCGGGGGGTGGCGTCGGGGTACAGGCGCAGGTACGGGGTGTCGAGGAAGACGGGGAACGCCTCGTAGTAGTCGAGATCCTCCCCGCTCAGGGCGGAGCGGAAGGCGTGGTCGAACTCCACGCCGCCGGGGGGACCGCCGTCCTGGGAGACGGCCGAGGCCGGGGTGGGGGCGAGGTGGTTCTGGATCACGACCCCCGTCACCCCCTGGGCACACAGGGTGGCGGCGGCCAGCTTGGGTTCGAGGCCGAAGCGGCTGAGCCATGACCAGCCGTAGATCTTGAGGATCACCGGTCGCATGGTCAGCCACCCCACGCCGGAGGGATCTCGTGGACGTTCTCGGCCGTGACCCGGGGCAGCGGCAGGTAGTGGTTCGGTGCCAGATCACGGTCGCCGCCGAGGACCTGGACCGCAAGTTCCACCGCCAGGTAGGCCTGCGGGTAGGGGTCCTGGTTGATGGTGCCGTACACGGTGCCCGCCGCGATGGCGTCACGGACATTGCTCGGGTAGTCGCCCAGGATCACGATCAGGTCGTCCCGGCCGGCGGCGTGGATGATCTCGGCCGCGGCCACGCCTTCGGGCCCCTGGCCGACGATGGCGTCGAGTTCGTGTTCACCGAAGGCGACCAGCCAGTCCTGGACCACCGCCACCGCCTGTTCGGCCGCCCAGTCGGCGCTCCGGGTGGCGACGATCTCGATGCCGGGATATTGGGCCAGCTCCTCGGTGAAGCCCTGTTCCCGGAGGATCTGGGGTGAGGTGCCGAGCCGCCCCTGGATGACGGCCACCCGGCCCTCGGGGCCCATGGCCGACACCAGCAGTTGGGCCTGTTGGCGCCCGAACTCGACGTCATCGGCCCCGACGAAGGTCAGGGCGCCACCGTCGTCGCCGACCCGGTTGTTGGCGGCGATCACCGGGATCCCGGCGGCGACGGCCCGCTGAACGGCGGCGGTGATGCCCTCGGCGTCGCTCGGGGTGACGATCAGGGCGTCGACCCGGTCGGTCACGAACTGGTCGATCACGGCGATCTCCTCGGCCAGGTCGCCCTGACCGTTGCGGAGGGTGACGGTCACGCCCTGGTCGGCGGCGCTGTCTTCGAGGGCGTCGATGAAACGGGCGTAGAACGGGATCTCGGTGTTCCAGACCATCACCCCGATCTCGGGTACGTCACTGTCGGGTCCGGGACGGACCGGTTGGCCGAGCCCTTCGGGTGAGGTGCCGGCCCCGGCCGGGGCCGGTTCGGGGGACCCGGGGCCCGATCCGGTCTCGGCGGTCCCCGACGAGCCGGCGGAGCAGCCGGCGGCGATGGCGAGCAGGGCGGCCATGAGCGCGACCATCAGCAGGCCGGGATGGTGGCGGCGAGACGGATCTGAACCGGTCGGTCGCGGACATCGTGTCGTGGTTGTCATGCTTGGTCCCTTGAACATGGTCAGGCCCGGCGTCCTTGCCGGTAGCTGTCGATGGCCACGGCCGCGATGAGGATCGCCCCGGTCGCGGCCGGCTTCCAGAACGGTGAAACCCCCATCAGGTTCAGCCCGTTCGACATCACCCCGAGCGCCATCACCCCCGTCAGGGTCCCCGTCACGGTGCCCACCCCGCCCGACAGGGTTGCTCCCCCGAGCACGCAGGCGGCGATGGCGAGCAGGGGCCAACTGTCGGCGGCGGTTGGTTGACCGATGCCGGTCTGGCCGAGCAGGATCAGGCCGCCCAGGGCGGCGCACAGACCGCCGATCACATACGCCTTGATCCGGACCCGGTCGGTGGCTACACCGAGCAGGTCGGCGGCGTCGGGATCGGCGCCGGTGGCGTAGAGGTGGCGACCGAAGCGGGTGTACTCGAGGGCCAGGGCGAGCACGATCCCCACCGTGACCATGATCAGGAACCCGTTGGGGATCGAGGCGGTCCGGCCGCTGCCGATCACGGCGAAGTGGTCGGGTACGTCGTAGACCGGGGTGGCCTCGGTGGTCACGTAGAGCAGGCCGGAGATCACCGTCGCCGTGCCGAGGGTGGTGATGAAGGGGTTGATGTTGGCCTTGGTGATGAGCAGCCCGTTGACCAGACCGGCGGCCGCGCCGACCAGGACGGCGGCACCGAAGGCGGCCACGGCGCCGATCTCCTTCAGGGTGTAGGCGGCAGCGACACTGGCACTGGCCCCGATGGAGCCGACCGACAGGTCGAACCCCCCGCTGACCATCATGACCAGCATCCCGAGGGCGACGATGCCCATCAGGGCGTTCTGTTGCAGCAGATTGATGAGGTTGGCAGTTGTGGCAAACGAATTCTCGAAGATGGCCAGGGAGGCCACGAGGGCGCCCAGGCCCACGAACACCGACGGTCGCTCGGGGAGGATGGCGGTCATGATCGAGCCGCCTCCACCAGGGTGGGCCGGAGGGGACCGGCCACGGTGCCGAGGGTGAGCAGTTCGGCCAGCTCGAGGGCTCCGGGTACGGCGCCCTCGGCGCCGAGTCCCGAGATCATCACCTCGGGCGGGTTCAGGAAGACCCGTTGGAGCTCGGCGGTCAGGGCGTCACCCAAGCCGTCGATCCGGGTTCCGATGACGCCGTCGATGATGATCACCTGGGGGTCGATGATGCTGACGATCGCCGCGGTGCCCAGGCCCAACAGGGTGACGGTGTCGTCGATGACGGTCCGGGCGGTCGGGTCGTGGCCGGCCCGGCGGATGATGTCGAGGGCGGTGATGGTCGGGCTGAACGGGGCCTGGGACTGTTCGCACAGCGCAGTCCGGTAACGCTGCACGATGCCCTCGGCCGAGAGCTGCTGTTCGAGGGCGCCCCGGCCGCCGGGAAGCTGCCCGCAGGGACGATCGGTGCCGATCGGGAGGAAGCCGACCTCGCCGGCGCCCCAGTGGTGGCCCCGGACGAGGGTGTCGTTGACGACCACGGCCGAGCCCAGCCCGGTGTCGAGACGGATGACCACGAAGTCCCGGACCGCCGGATCGAGGGTTCGCCGGCGGTGGGCGTAGGCCTGGACCCGCACGTCGTTGTCGACCGCCACCCTGACCTGGGGTGAGAAATGCTTTTCCAGAAGCCGGGCCAGGTTGACGTCGGACCAGTTCAGGTTGGGCGCCTCGTAGACATGGCCGGTGTTCGGGTTCACCATCCCCGGCACGGCCACGGCCAGGGCGAGCAGCTCCAACCCGGTGGTGTCGCCGGCCCGATGGATGCAGGCGGCGGCCTGCTCGACGAGGGCATCCTCGCGGGCCGGCTCGTCGGGGTCGGTGTGGAAGTCTCCCTCGACGACGACGGTGCCCACCGCATCGGCCAGGGCCCAGCGTCCGCTCGTCGGACTCAGCGGCTCGAACGCCGCCCGGGCTCCCGCACCGGGATTGCGGGCGAGCAGCCGGGCGGGCCGGCCCAGGCCGACGGTCTGCTCGTCGAGCTCAACCACCATCATCTCGTCGATCAGGCCCTTGGTGAGCCGGGTGACTGAGGGAGCCGACAGGCCCGTGAGGCGGCCCAGCTGGGCTCGACTCAGCGTCTCATCGCGCAAGGCGTTGAGGATGAGCGACCGGTTGTGGGTCGACAACGACTGAGCGTCTCGGGGGTCGGGCGGGGTGATCATTCGTAACGATCTAAAAATAACTGGGTTAGTTTTGTCAAGAGCTATTGGAGGGGCCGACTACTGCTCCAGCCGGCGGCGGCCCGCGGCCGTAACCTGCGGTTACTTGTTGTCCCCCGAAACAATATCGCGCCAGGCGCGGGGTGAGGCCTGGTCAGAATAGTTCTGATACTGCAGTGCGGATTCAAGATGAACTGAACGGTACCCCAAGCTCACCTGTTACCAGAGGCCAAGAATTTTGCCCGAAATAATATTGATTTGGCCATCGAGGGGCCGGTTGAGTCCGATCGCGGCCCGGTTGGCTCCGACCCTGGGGCCCGTGCCGCCCCCGCTGCCGCCGCCCAAGTGATACTGCAGTATCCTCCCTGGTCAAACCGATCGGGTCCGCGGATCGACGAGGCCGGGCCGGGGCGGGGTGGGTGGGGTGGACGGTGGCCGCGCCACCCCCCGTTGTCGGGACGACCGGGACCGTCGGGGTGGCACCGGTCGCCCGTCCCTCCGGTCCCCGGCCACGCTGGACGCCGTCGCCCAGTCCGGCATCGAGCTGAATGGTGCGATGGATATACACTGATGCCGTCGACGATACGACCCCGATTCTGATGATTTCATCGGTCGTGATGCGGGCGCCGGCCGTTCTTGTGGTTCGACTTTTGATCAGTCGGCGAGGGACTCTCCGACGAGTTGGCCACGACTGATCCGGCCATTGATATACCTATTTTCTTGGGCGCACGGTGGCCCGGTTCGATCGGGGGCGCCCAGCGTGCAGCCCGGTTGGGGCGGCTGGGCCCCGGGTCCGGGGCCCAGCTCGATGAGCCTGCCGGGTGCCGGTTGACTACCGTCCCACCAGTGGTCGACCTGCGCCCTGCCTCCCCCGGTGACGCTCCCGCCCTGGCCCGGATCCTCCGTCGGAGCCGGCGTCACACGATGCCGCACCTCCCCGACGACGACGGTCGGGCCGACCCGGTCGATCGTCTGGCCGGGTTCATCGACGGCGATGCCCGGGTGACGGTGGCCCGTCTCGACGGTGGGGGGGCGGGGGGTGTCGGACCGCCTGCCGGGTTCTCGGTCACCACCCCGGGCCGGATCCACCAGTTGTGCGTGGATCCCGAGCACGAGGCGGTCGGGGTGGGCGGGGTGCTGCTGCGCGCCCTGCTGGCCGAGCAGCCCGGCGGTGTGCGGGTCAGGCTCGGACAACGAGACGACCGGTCGCGACGGTTCTACGAGCGCTACGGGTTCCTGGCCGAGTCGTTCGTGACCTCCGTGACCGTTCCGGACATGGTCTACCACCGGCCCGGTGGCCGGTTGCGCCCGGCAGCCCGGGCCCTCATGGTGGACCCCGATCGCCGGGTCTTCCTCGTCCGGCTGACCTTCCCGCAAGGATCGGCCTGGGTCCTGCCCGGCGGAGGCATCCACGAGGGGGAGACCACCCATGAGGCGGTGCGGCGTGAGCTGGCCGAGGAGGTGGGCTGGGCGGTCGACCGGGTCGGACCCCTGGTGTGGCACCGCACCGTCTGGTGGCCCGAACGGGGCCGCTCCGGCTTCGACGGGCAGCAGGACCGGGTGGTGCTGCTGCCGGTCCCCGCGTTCGAACCCCGTCCCGAGCTGGCGCCGGCGGAGCTCACCGCGGAACACATCACCGCGATGCGCTGGTGGACCAAGGAGGAGATGCGCGCCGCCGAGGTTCGGTTCAGCCCGCTGAACCTGCTCTCCCTGATCCCCATGGCCCTCAACGGTTCGCTCGTCGAATGCCCCACCGTGGTGACCGAAGGAGTGCGTCCCTGATGGCCGATCCCGTGCCCACCCTGCGTGTGGTCCAGCTCAATATCGGTTCCCTGCTCGAACCGGGGTGGGATCGGCGTCGCCACGAGATCGTGGCCTGGCTCCACCGTCTGAACCCCGATGTGGTCGGTCTCCAGGAGGCCTGGGAGAGCGATGAATCGGCCAACACCGCGGGCTGGTTGGCCGCCGAGGTCGGGTTCCTCCCCCACTGGGCCTTCGGGGGGTTCGAGTTGCCGGCGGCGTTCGTCCCCGGCGGGGTCCGGTTCGGCACCGCGGTGCTGTCACGCTTCCCGATCGACGATCACGCCACCCATCGCCTGCCCACCGTCGAGGACGGCGACCCCCTGGTCGGCGCGGTCGGATTCCCCCTGCTCCGGGTGGCGACGGCGGGCCTCGATGTGTTCGTCACCCACCTCCCGCCCGCCCCCGGCCACGGCCACCACCGCATCGCCGCGGTTCTGGCCATCGACGAGCTGATCCGGGCGACCCGTGGTGACCGGGACACGCTCGGTCCGGGGCGCGGCGCCCGGACGGGCATGCCCCCGATCCTGTGCGGGGATTTCAACGCCGAACCGGAATCGGACGAGATCCGCTTCCTGTCGTCACTGTCGGTACTGGGGGAGCGGACCACCTACTACCAGGACGCCTGGCGGGTGGCGGGGGCAGATGGTCCCGGCTACACCCAGGACTGGCGTGACAACCCGCAGGCCGCGGCCCTCAACGTGCATCGCAAGAGGATCGACTACGTGTTCGTCGGCGACCCGTTCCGGCGGGTCGGTGGGGCCGGCCGGGTGCTCGACTGCCGGGTGGTGTTCGATGTCAGCCTCACCGGCGGCCCCCTGGCCAGCGACCACCGCGGCCTGGTGGTCGACGTGCGCTGGCCCGATCGGCCGGGGTAGCCGCGTTCAACGCGAGCGGGGCCCGGCCACGCTCCCACCGGCCCGGTGCCGGGTGGCCACGGTGGTCACCGTGCCCGGGTCGTCCGGATGCCGGATCCGGTGGGCCAGGGCGGCCACCGCCTGGCGGCCGGTGGCGATGGTCGAGGCCACCGCCGTGTCGAGCTGGGGGGTGGTGAGTGAGGCCATGGGCAGGCCGTCGAAGCCGACCACCGACACGTCGGTGGGGACCCGGATCCCCCGCGACAACAGCTCCAGCATGACCGACACGGCCACCACATCGGTCACCCCGATGACCGCGGTGACCGTGGAGTCGGCGACGACGAGATCGGCCACCTTGACCGCCAGGTCACGGCTGCCGTTGTGGGGCCCGGGTTCGTGGCGGGCCTCCAGACCGGCCGCCACCATGGTCGCCCGATACGCGGCCGACCGTTCGGCGATCGACGGGTACCCGTCGCCCCCGACCAGGAGGATCCCCCGGTGGCCCATGGTGACCAGGCGCTCGGTCAACGCCCGCATACCGCCGGCGTTGTCGGTGTGAACCGCCGCGTGCGGGCGGGCGAACCGATCCGACCCGTCGCCGGGGTTCGGGCTGATGTAGGCGTCGACCAGAACAAGTGGGAGGCTGTCGATCGTGAGCGAAAGGGTATTGGACAACAGAAATCCAACGGCCAGGACACCAGCCAAATTGTCGTCCAAATCAGGACTTTCTATGGGGTGGAACTGATCATCGATAGGGCAGGTATGGAGATGAACCGAAATGTTCAAACGGGGGGCCTCTTCGGCGATTCCCGTCAGTATCGGCCCATAGAACGCGCTGCGATCAGCCTCTTGCTCGGTGCTGGTGCCCACCACGACGGCGACACGGTCGGGACGGCGGGTGGGGCCGGAGGTGGCCTTCGTCTCGTAGCCCAGCTCACGGGCCGCCTCCTGGACCCGCCGTCGGGTGGCCTCGGAAACCCCTGGCCGGCCGCGCAGGGCCAGGGATGCCGCGGCCGACGACACGCCGGCCCGCCGGGCGACGTCGGCCAGTGTCCTGCGGGTGTCCCCATGCCCCATTGATGATCGGACCAACGATACCTGCGCCTCGCGTGCTCGTCGGGCGTTACCCCCCTCACGGCCCTTCCCGGTACTGCCAGCAGTACCGCCGAAAGCCCGGGCTCCGCAGCGTAACTCAAGTATTAGCTGAATTTCAGGGTGACGTTGAGTTGAAGCACTTATATGGGTTTGTTATCGTTACGACACAGAGCGCGCCCCCGCCGACGCGTGTGTTGCCGCAAGGTGTTGCCCGTCGAGGGGGTGGGTGATCCACGCACGCGAGCCCCCCTTTCGGGTTTCGCCGACTCATGGACGTCGACCATGAACCACTCGCCATCCCAGGCCGCCTGGTCCGCGGCTCCAGGTCCGCAGCGGCGGTTCGAGGGCCCGATGGTCCGCACTGTTCGCCCGTTGGCAGGGGGGTGGACCCTCCGTGGCGCCGACGGCCTGACCGTGCCGGCGCACGCTCCGGGATGCGTGCTACCCCTCCTGATCGAGGCCGGCGAGATCCCGCCGGCCGCGGTGGCGGCCTGTGGTGACGAGCCGGCCCGGGTGGCCGAGCAGACGTGGACCTACAGCCGCACGATCACCATCGGTGACGACACCGGGTTCGATCGTCGGGATCTGGTGTTCGACGGCCTCGACACCCTGGCCGTGATCAGGCTCGACGGTGAGGTGGTGGGCACGACCGAGAACATGCACCGTCGGTATCGCTTCGACGTGACCCAACGCCTGGGGCGGGGGGAGCACCGTCTCGAGGTGGCGTTGGCCCCGGCCCGGGTCGAGACCGATCGTCGCGCCCGCCGACACGGCCCCCTCCCGGTCAACGGGTCCGGGGCCGACACCCACGCCTATCTGCGCAAGATGGCCACCTCGTGGGGTGATCGGTGGGCGGCGGTGCGCCTCGGCGCCGGTATCTGGCGTCCGGTACGGCTGGAGTCGTGGAGTACGGCCCGCCTGGCCTCGGTTCGGCCCACCCCGACGGTCGACGACCGTGATCGGGGCGTCCTCACCGTGGTCGTCGAGGTGGAACCGGCCACGGCCGGCACGGCCATCGCCGGTTCCACCCTCCGGATCGCGGTGGATGACCCCACCGGGAACGGCCTCGTGGTGGCCTCGGTGGCGGTCGACGAGATCGGGCCGACCACCGTCGAGCTGCCGGTCGGCCCGGTGGAGCGGTGGTGGCCCCACACCCTCGGCGATCAGCCGCTCTACCCGGTGACGGTCGAACTGGTGGGCGCGAATGGCGACGTGCTCGACGGTTGGACCCACCGGGTGGGCTTCCGGACGGTGGAGCTCGACGTCTCCGACGACGCCGACGGTTCCGGGTTCACCTTCGTGGTAAACGGTCTCCCGATCTTCGCCCGGGGGGTGAACTGGCTTCCTGACCACCCGTTCCCGTGCTTCGCCGATCGGGCCCGCTACCAGCAACGGGCAAACGAGCTCCGAGATCTCGGAGTGGACCTGATCCGGGTGTGGGGCGGTGGCCTCTACGAATCGGACGCCTTCTACGACCAGTGCGACGAGTCGGGCGTCATGGTGTGGCAGGACTTCCTGTTCGCCGGCGCCGCGTACCCCGAGCGGTTGCTGGCCGACGAGGTGCGGGCCGAGGCCGTCGACAATGTGGAACGCCTCATGCCCCATCCCAGCCTGGTGATGTGGAACGGCAACAACGAGGCGTTCACCGGCTGGTTCGAGGGTGGATGGCCCGGGGAGCTCGACGGCCGGCCGTGGGGCGAGGGGTACTACCTGGATCTGCTGCCCAAGATCGTGGCCGATCTCGATCCGCACCGGGCCTACTGGCCGGGCAGTCCCTACGCCGGATCGATGGCCCGCCCGACCACCGATGACGACCATGGCTGCCGCCACCTGTGGGACCCGTGGCGCGACGGCGATCAGAGCCGGTACCGCGACCATGTGCCCCGCTTCGTGACCGAGTTGGGGTGGCCGGCGCCGCCGACGGCGACCACGACCGGGCGTTGGGGGACCGGGCACCGGGCCGACCCGCCCCCGGGCGACGAGTCGGCCCGCGGCCGGGCGGCCACGGAGACCGACCGGCTGGCGACCGGCCTGGCCCCCTACTTCGAGCTTCCCGAGAACCCGGGTGACTGGCTGTGGGCGACCCAACTCAACCAGGCTCGGGCGGTCACCACCGGTATCGAGCACCTGCGCTCGCACCGCGGTCGCTGCATGGGAGCGGTGTGGTGGCAGTTCAACGACTGTTGGCCCGGGGTCAGCCCGTCGATCCTCGACTGCGACGGTCGCCGGAAACCGGCGTTCCACGCCCTGCGCAAGGCCTACCGCGACCGGCTGGTCACCATCCAGCCCGCGGCCGGCCGCACCGCCGCCGTCGAGCCCGACGGCGGGGAACTGGTGGTGGCCATGGTGAACGACCGGCCCGAGGCGTGGCAGGGATCCCTGGCGCTGAGCCGCCGGTCGGCCGACGGCACGGTCTGCTCGGCGGTCACCATCGCCGTCGACGTGGCCCCGTGGTCGGTCGAGCGGGTGATGGTGCCGGCGTCGGTGTCCCGCCCCTACGACCCGCGCCGGGAGCTGATCGTGGCCGACGTCGACAGCGGGCGGGAGCGAACCCGGGGCTGGTGGTGGTTCCGGCCCGATCGCGAGCTCCACCTCGGACCGGCCGCCGCCTCGCTCGAGATCCTGCCCGTGACCGACCCCCACCACCGGACCCCCGCGTTCCGGGTGCAGCTCACCGCCCACACCCTGATGCGCGACCTGACCGTGCTCGCCGACGAACTGCATCCCTGCGCCACCGCGGACGACGGTCTGATCAGCCTGCTCCCCGGGGAGCAGGCCACGCTCACCGTGACCGGCCTGGCGCCCGGGGAGGTCGATCGGGCCACGGTTTGCACCGTGCTGCGCAGCGCCAACCGGCTGATCGGCCGGTCCCGGCCCGCCGACACCCGCGACTGATGATCCGGTCCGGTCCGAGGACCGGACCGGCCCTGCCGATATCCCGCGCTCGGGCGGGCCTGGACCGGATCCACCCCCTATGCTCGGCGTACGGGGACCGGCACACAGGGGGAACGACCGTGAACGAGCGAGCGCGAGGCCAGTCACGGCCACAGGACGGCGCGTCGGCGAACGGCCGATCGGCCACGGCGGGACCCATGGCGGGGGTGACCGTCGTCGAGCTGGCGATGGTCATCGCCGGGCCGGCTGCTGCGGCCATGCTCGGTGACTGGGGGGCGTCGGTGATCAAGGTCGAACCTCCCGACGGCGACATGCAACGGTCCAACGGCACACCGTCGTACTTCGAGCTCGACAACCGGGCCAAGCGGAGCATCTGTCTCGATCTGAAGCAGCCCGAGGGGCTGGAGGTGATGCTCGACCTGCTCGATCGGGCCGACGTGTTCATCACCAGCACCCGGCTCGGTTCGCTCGCCCGGCTGGGGCTGGGGCCCGACGAGCTGGCCCGACGCAATCCGGGTCTGGTGTACGGCCTGATCACCGGGTACGGGACGAGCGGTTGCGGAGCGGGCAAGCCCGGCTACGACATCGGGGCGTTCTGGTCACGGTCGGGGGTGGCGGCGTCGCTGGTCGGCCCCGACGCCGACCCGCCGGTGCCCCGTCCCGGTCTGGGGGACCACCCCACCGGGATGGCGCTCGCCGGTGGCATCGCCGCCGCCCTGTTCGACCGCGAGCGGACCGGGCGTGGCCGGTTCGTGACCACCTCCCTGCTCCGGACCGGCGCCTACACGATCTCGTCGGATCTCATCGCCCAGATCCGTGATGATCACCCGATGCCCGAAGGTATGCACCGGATGATGTTCAACCCGTTGCTGGCCTGCTACCGGGCCGGTGACGGCCGGTGGTTCTGGTTGCTCGGTCTGGAACCCACCCGGCACTGGCCCCAGGTGCTCAAGGCGGTGGGCCGGACCGACCTGCTCGATGACGAGCGGTTCTCGTCGTTCGGCCGGCTGGTTCGCAACGGCCGCCAGGTCATCGACCTGCTCGATCCGGAGTTCGCCAAACGCCCGCTGGCCGACTGGGCCGAGATCTTCGCGGCCGAGGACGTCTGGTGGGATCCCGTCCTCGACATCCCGGACATGCTCGACGACCCGGTGGTGGCCGACGCCGGGGTCATCCGGCCGACGGACTTCGGCGACCGGACGGTGGCGACACCGGTCGACTTCGGCGGCTACGAGCCGCCGCCGGCCCCCCGGTCGCCCGAGGTGGGGGAACACACCGAGGAGATCCTGCTCGAGCTTGGTCGCGACTGGGCCGGCATCGCCGGGCTCAGCGAGGCCGGGGTGATCCCCTAGGCCCCGCCCGCCCCCTCATCCGCCGTTGTGGCCGTGGATGTTCCGAGAACCTGGAGCAGCCACGGTCAGAACCGGTTGGAGGCGGCCACCCGAACCCGGGCCGAGGTCACGCCCAGGGCCGCCAGTGCGAGCGCTTGGATCCCCTCCACCCCGCCGTAGACCGTGTGCAGTACCGACGGTGGTGGGTCGGCGCCGGCCACGATGGCGGTGACCCGGTCGTCGAGGGCGGGCAACAGCCAGGTGGCTTGGACGACCACGGCCAGGCCCACCACCCCTGCCGCCACCAGCACCGGTGGTGGGGGCGGAGCGCCCGAGCGCCAGGCCACGACGAGCATCACCAGCAGCACGGCCGCGAAGCCCCACTCCACCGCGGTCAGTGCCGCGAAGGTGGCGCGGCCCACTTCCAGGGCGGTCGGTCGGGGTAGTGAATCGACGGTGAACTTGACCGGGGTGGCCAGCAGCGAGACGCCGACGAGGAGCCCCAGCCAGGTCCAGGCCAGTGGGCCGGTCCAGGCCCCGGGCCGCCATCGGGTGCGTCCACTCGTCGTCGGCCGGGTTGGTTCAGTAGGGTGAGGCACGCGGGCGGGTGCATCAGCGGCACCGGCCGCGTCACCGAGTGAGGTTGTCATGGCTCCTTCTGGCGAGCGCGTTCCCGAGGTCGTTGGTGGGCGGGCTGTTGTTTCAAAGCCCGAAATGAATAGTCTTATCCTATGCGACTAGAGGTAACACGCAAGAGTGATCTTGCGGTCCGGGCCCTGCGGGTCCTCGATGTCGCCGATGGTCGGGTGAAGGGTTCGACCCTGGCCGATGCGGTGGGGTCGACCCCCGGATTCCTGTCGCAGGTGGTGAATCCGCTGGTCAGGGCGGGTTGGATTCGTTCCGATCCGGGCCCGACCGGAGGCTACTCCCTGGCCGTCGATCTGGCCGATGTGTCGGTCCTGGCCGTGATCGAGGCCATCGAGGGTCCCACCGATGACGGGAACTGTGTCCTGATCGACCGTCCCTGTGGCGACTCGGGCCCGTGCGCCATCCACGAACCATGGTCGCGGGCGCTCGAGTGCCTCGTTGCCGAGCTGGCGGGCACCTCGGTGGCCGACGCCGAGCTGATCCGTGAGGTCGCGGTGGCGTTGGCCGATGAACGAGCGGGCGCCGAACCCCAGCTGGAGAGCTCGGTCGCCGACGGACCGGCCGGATGACCGGGGCGGGGACGGTGTCGATCATCGTGGAGGATCTCGGGCGGCTCGACCCGGCCGGCGACTCGGGTGCCCGCTGGAGTCTCCCCCACGGGGGTGATCTCGACGCCAATCTGGTCACCCTCGCTCCCGACGACGGGATCGGGAGCCATGTCAACACGGAGGTGGATGTTCTGATGTATGTGACCGCCGGCCACGGGGACCTGCGGGTGGACGGCAACCGTCACCCCCTCGGCCCCGCCACCGTGGCCCTCGTGCCCCGGGGAACCGACCGCCGGATCAAGGCCGGCCCCGACGGCCTCACCTACCTGAGCGTCCACCGTCGGCGGGGTCCGTTGGCCATCGGTCGGCCGCCGGCCGGGTCCGATGGGCCGGGCGAGGCGCGGGCGGGCTCCGATGAGTGAGCGCGAGTCCCACCCACCCCTCCAGGCGGCGATCCTGATGATCGCCGTCGTGGTCCTCCTCGTCGGCCTGTCCCTGCTCAGCCTGTTGCGCTAGCCGGCCGACGCGGCTCGGCCCGGCTACGGCCCCCGGTCGATGCGGGCGAACCGGCGACCCAGCTCGCGCAACAGGGTGTACATCCCCTCGGCGTGGGCGGTGGCTCCCCCGCCGGTGCCGATGCTGCTGGTGGGGCCCTTGGGTCCGGTTTCGCCGCCGTCGGGGCCGTACAGGGCCGCGGAGGCCAGCGCGATGGCCAGGGGATAGTGATTCGGGACCGTCCCGGTCGGGTAGAGCAGGTCGAGCCCCTGCCGGTCACCGTCGGACAGGGACTGGCCGTCGCCGGTCGGCGCGCAGGAACTGGGCCAGCGGCGATAGAAGAGCTCGGGAAAGCGGTAGAGCATGACCGACGCCGGATCGATGGGCCGGACCGGCGGACCGTTCGCCGCCACCGACCGGATTCGACGATCGACCTTGGCCCGGTCCCAGTGGTTGGGCGCCCCCGACAGGTAGGTGTAGATGCCGGGCCGCCGGCCGCTGGGGTCGGCCACAAACCCACCCCGCCCATCCGAGGTGCGCCGGTAGCCGGGGTCGTCCTCCCATCGGAACCCGGTCCGGCACGGTCCCCGCAGGTTCTGGTGCTCGTGCCGGAAGGCAACGGCCCGGAGGAAGGTGCGCAGCACGGTGCCCCGCCAGCCGGCCGGGAGGTGCCGGTCGAATCCGTGGAGGTTGAGGCTCCGTTGGCCGGGTCGACCACCGGCTGGGCCCGTGGCGGGACCGACCGAACGGTCGATCGCCGCGGTGCCCACCAGTGACCAATGGCCCGGCTGGTCGAAGCCGATCCGGATGTCGGCGGTGTGGGTGGTGTCGGTCTCCGACCAGGTGCGGTAGCCGACGGTGTCCGGGTTGTACCCGAAGTCGAGGGTCAGGCCGCAGGCGTCGGAGATCGTGCCGGCCACCTCGGCGATCCGGTGGTGCAGGGAGGTCGGGCCGTCGAGGAAGGCCACCGAGACCGGGACGGTGGTTGGCCAGCGGTCGACATCCCGGGCGATGAAGGCGAGCCCGGCGTTCCGGGCGGCCTTCTCCGTCCGCCACTCGTCCCGGGCGTCGAGTGACACGGTGACCTCATCGGGCAGGTCGTCGAGCAGGAAGGTGGCCGCGTCACTGTGGTGGCCGGTGGCGGAGGCCGATCGTGGGGGATGCACCATGATGGCGGCTGTGTCGTCGATCCGGTCGATGAGGCGACTGGCCCGGGCCTGGTCCGCCGGGGTGAACAGCCATCGCCGGGCCGGTCGGTGGATCATCCACAGATCCCCGGGGGTCACCCCGTCCTCCACCGGCATGGTGCTGAGGGAGCCGGTGTCCCCGACGTCGCCGGCCACGGGCCCGGCGGCGCGCCGCAGCGCCCCCAGCGGGTGGATCCAGCGGGTCAGGCCGGCCCCGTCGAGGGGGCCGTCGGGGCCGGCGCCCGGGGCGATGAGGTCGGCGATCTCGGCTTCGGGTCCGAGGCGGAGCACGCCGTCGACCAGCTCGAGCCCGGGGGCGACACGGATGTCGAGCGCCACGCCGGATCCGTAGCGGTAGCTCTGGTAGACGAGACCGGCGCAGGTGGAACGGAACGGTGCGATGGTGGCGTCCAGCCCGGCGTCGTTCACCGCGGCCAGGGCGGCGAGGGCCTGTCGGCCCCGGGCGCGTCGTAGCATCAGGTGGGCCAGACCGTGGTCGTACCCGGCGAAACGACCCCGGCCGATCCCGTTGGCCAGGCGTCGGGCCCAGGCCGCGGCCCCGGCGCCGTCCTCGGAGGGCAGCGCCGGCCGGATGGCGCCCACACCCGCCGGGTAACGGCTGCGGAAGATGGCGGCCGGGGTGATGGTCGCCCCGTTGATGCCGGTCTCCACCAGTTCGCCGTTGCCGACGTACAGGGCGGCATGGCTCCAGTAGCCGTCGAGCGCGCCGATCACCCGCGACGCCCACGACGACTCGCGGCGGGCCACGAGGATGTCGCCCGTCTGCAGCCAGGAGATGGCGTCGTCGTCGTCCCTGGCTGCGTCGACGCGGTCGAGGTCCAGGTCGTGAACCGTGCGCAGGCCGCTCATGGTCGGACATCCCCCCCTCGGGTCGGCGTAGATCGCTCGGCCCGGACCAACGGCGGGCCGACTCCGGCGCTGGGACCAGCGTCGCAAAAGTCGATAACGATCCGATAACGACGGGGGGGATTAACCGAGTTCGGCGCGGCGCTCGGCGATCCGGCCCGACCAGAATCGACTCCCCGCGGTCGTGGCCTGGGCCGCGGCCCGATCGAGCCGGGGGCGGGGGTCACGACCGAGGACGCCGTCGGTCAGGGCCAGGTAGTGGTCGACCGGTCCGAAGTGGGCGGCTGCGCTGACCAGGAGCAACGCCTGCCCGGACCGGGGGGTGAGGGTCTCGGCCGCGGTCCGGGCGAACCGGCGGTCGTCGAGCCTGGCCGCGGTCTCGGCGAGGAGGGCGGCCGCCGGCGGCGACCAGGCCGATTCGGGCGCCGCCATGAGCCGGTCCCGCACCTGCTCGGCCTCCCGTCGGGCCCGGGATTCGTCGCCCTGGTGGGCTGAACCGAGGGCCACCGCGGCGTGCCAGGCGATGTTCCCGGCCGCCCGGTCGTGACCCGGCTCGATGAGCTCGAGCGCCTCGGCGTGTTGGCCACGGAGCCACCGGTCGAACCAGGCCTGGGTCTTCCAGTGGTCGACGGCGTCGGGCAGACCGAACTGGACGCCGAGGCGGCGGGCGTGGTGCAGGTCGGGGCCGTCGTCCCGCAGGCCGACCCGGGTCAGGGCGGCGGCCAGAAGCTCCATGGCCCATCGGGTCCGGGTCGAACCGTAGGTCCCGATCTCGGCCCGCACCTCGTCGAACAGGTCCCCGGCGGCGTCGTGGTCCTGCTCGGACAGGGCGGCCCGCAGGACCCGGAATCGGGCGCCGGCCCGAACCGGACCCAGCGGGAGCTCGGGCACCACCTGTTCCAGCCCGCGCCGAATCCTCGTCGCCTGGGCGGCGGCCTCCGCCACCAGCTGTTCCAGCCTGAGTTCCGGAGTGGTCGAGCCGCCCATCGTCTCGGCCGCCGCGATGACCCGGCGTGCCAGGTCGGGCCGGTCGGCCAGCCGGGCCAGCCGCAACCGCCAGTAGATCAGCTGCTCCGGCCCGAGGGTGGTGACCCGCCGGTCGTCCACCTGTTCCAACATCTGGAGCCGATCGGGGTCGCCGCCGGGGTGGACGCCCGACGGCAGGCCGGCCAGTGCCGCGGCGACCATCCGGTCATGGTCGTCCAGGGCCACCGCGGCAGCGAAGGCCTCGGCCCGGTGCCGGACGGCCGCCTCGGCGGCCCCGCTGCGACAGGTCGCGGCCGCCAACCGGATGAGGGTGTCGATCCGGACGATCGGCTCGGTGGCCACCGCCACCAGATGCTCGAGGGCCACCGTGGCCTCCTCGAACGCCAGCTCATCCTCGAGGGAGGTGGCGGCCCGGTCGAGGGCGTCGACCACGAACCCGGTCTCGAGCTCGGGTCCGGCCCAGGTGATGAGCCGTGACATGGCCCGGGGCAGCGATCGCCGATGCCGGGCCAGCCGGCCGGCGACCAGTGGCCGCATCACGCCCAACCGGTAGTCGAAGTAGTCGGCGACGAGCAGATGGTCGAACTGCCAGCGGTCCTCGGCGACCTCCCGGCACAGGCGGCGCTCGGCTGCTCCGGCCAGGTGCCGCCGGATGTCGGCCGGGTCGGCGACCAGGATCTCGGCGAGGACCGTCGACTCGAACTCGAACCCGATCATCGACGCCACCGCCAGGATCTGGGTCATGGGCCGGTCGGTCAGCAACCGATCGAGGTAGGCCCGGATCCGGTCGCGGTCCGAGGCCAGGTGGGCGATACCGATGTTGGTGAGGCTGGTCGGGTCGAGGCCCGGGGCCGCGTCCCGACTGAGCGCCGCGGCCACCAGGGCGTTGCCCCGGGAGAGTCGGTGGACCTGGGTGGCGAACCGGGCCTGGGCCAACGGCGATTCGCCGGGATGGTGGAACGCCACCAGGTCACTGATGTCGTGGAGGGACAGGGCCGGCAGGTCGAAGTGGTGGTCGAGGGCCGGCAGGCGTCCCGCCACCTCGCCCGTCCGGGACGTGACCAGCAGCATCACTCGCGCCGGCGCGCCGAGCTCGACCATGCTGCGGAGCAGGCCCATGGAGGGGCCGTCGGCGTCGGGCAGGTCCTCGAGGATCAGCAACAGGGGGGCGTCGGTGGCCATGGCCTCCGCATGGGTCCGGACCCGGTGCCAGAACCGATGATGCACGTCCTCCACCGGATGCTCACGTTGCAGTTCCACCAGGGCGGCCAGGAGTTCCGGGAACGCGTCCAGCCACACCCCGTAGATCGTGCCGGACACGCCCGGTCCCGCGGTTCGGGTCCGGCCGATCCTGACGGTGAGCAGGCCGGCACAGCGGCGGGCCAGTTCGTCGACCAGGGTGGTCTTGCCGCCGCCGGGCGGTGATTCGATGAGGGCGCTCACCCCGTCGCCGTCACCCAAGGCGGCCACCAGCTGTTGTAACCGCTCGAGCTCGAGTCGCCGGCCGACGAAGGGTCGACCGCCGGGTCCGGTCCGGTTGGTCGCAGCCCGATCGGGGTGCGACCACCGCACTGCGGCCGCCGGTGGGGGCCCGAGACCGACCGCCGGGGAGGGGAGGTGACCGGTGGGATCATGGCCGACGACACCATTGTTGAGGATCAACAGTTCGATCTCGTCGAGCCGGTGACCGGCCTGCAGCCCGTGGGTGTCCCGCAGCTCACGGCGGCAGGCCACGATGACGGCCACCGCCTCCGGGAGGCGGCCGACCCGATAGAGGGCGGTGGCCGCGCCGACGGCCAGACGCTCGTCGTAGCTGCGGGCGGCGAACCGGTCGACCAGCTCGGAGGCCACCGGTTCGAGCCGGTCGACCTCGGCGTCGACCGCCAGCAGGCAGAGGGCCCGGTGCTGGGTCTCGCGGGCTTGCCGGCCGGCGAGAACGACACTGGTCGGCGCATCGCGGAGGCCCGCGAAGGGCTCCCCCCATCCCGCGCCGGCGGCCAGCATGCCCTCGACGTCGGCCCGTTCGACCGCGGTCTCCAGATCCCACCAGTCGACCGAACAGTGGGACGGATCGAGCCGGTAGCGGGGCAGGGAGGTGATGACCTCGGTTCCGGTGGCATTGCGGATCTTGGTCCGCAGCCGGTGCACCCGCATCACCGCCGATTGTTCACCACTGCTGGGCTCGGTGGTCGGGTAGAGCTGTCGGTACAGCTGCTGCTTGGTCAGGCCGCCTCGCCCGGCGGCGACGAGCAGGGCCAGGAGCCGGCGTTGGGCACTCCCGAGGGTCAATCCCCCGTCCGGGGTGGCCAGACCGACCGACCCCAAAATATGTACCCCGCATGCGCCACCCATCCGGTCTGTATTAGCACTGGATCGGTCCGGACATGGCACGGGCCCGGTCCGGGGCGGCGCCTCGCCGTTGGGGCCTGGCGTTGGGGCCTGCCGTTCGGGCTTGTCGGTCGGGCTTGTCGGTCGGGCCGGTTCAGCCGACCGAGGCGAGGGCGTCGAGCAGGGCGCGGTTGAACCGGTCGGGCGCCTCCTGCTGAACCCAGTGGCCGACGTCGGGGATCAGGACCGAGCCGCGATGCTCGGGGAGGGCGCGGTCCATCGAGGTCACCAGCCCCGGTCGGCCGGCGATCACCGGATCGAGGGCACCGGCGATGAAGAAGGTGGGCACCGGTTTCCCGCTGCTCGTTGTGTAACCGCCGGGTCCGATCCCCTTGGTGGCCTCGTAGTTGGCGTCGAAGTTGCGGTACCAGGAGACCGGGCCGAAGAACCCGCCGGCCCGGAACTGATCGACGTAGACGTCGAAGTCGGCCGGGGTGAGCCAGGGCGGTAGGCCCTCGGGGATGCGGCCGAGGGCGGCGACCATGGACTCCCGCATGGTGGTGCCGGCGAGGGGCAGGTCGGAGGCGAGGGTGCGTCCGGCGGACTCTCCGGCCGCGAGCCAGATGATGCCCCGCAGGAAGCCTTCGGGATCGGCGTCGAACTCGGCCTCGGCCACACCGGGTTCCTGGAAGTAGAGGATGTAGAAGAAGCGGTCGCCGTGTTGGGACCTGAACACCTCGATCGGTGGGGCGGGCCAGTTGGTGTAGGGCACGCTGGCGGCGATCAGGGCGCGGGTGCGGTCGGGGTGGACGAGGCCGAAATGCCAGGCGAGCAGGGCGCCCCAGTCGTGGCCGACGATGGCGGCGTCCGCCGCGCCCACGTCGTCCAGGAGCCCGATGACGTCGGCCGAGAGCTGGTCGGCGGCATAGGCATCGATCTCCCGGGGGGCGCTCGAACGGGCATAGCCCCGCTGGTCCGGGGCGAGGACGTGGTAGCCGGCGTCGGCCAGGGGTTGGATCTGGTGGCGCCATGAATGGGCACTCTCGGGGAAGCCGTGGAGCAACATGACCACCGGGTTGCCCCGGGATCCCGCCTCGACCACGTCGAGCTCGATGTCGGGGCGGACACGCACGCGTCGGGTTCGCATCGGGCCAACCTACTCGGCCGGTAGAACGGACCATGAGCTGGTACGGCGAGTGGTTCCTTCCCCGGATGGTCGACCGGACGTGTGGTGGCGCCGAGCTCGCGCCGTGGCGCCGTCGGGTCACCGATGGTCTCGCCGGTGTGGTGGTGGAGATCGGCTTCGGATCGGGCACCAACCTCCGGCACCTGCCCGATGCGGTCCGTGAGGTCCTGGCCGTCGAGCCGTCCGCCGGGGCCCGGGACCTGGCGGAGCCCCGCATCCGGGACGCCCCGGTGCCGGTCCGATGGGTGGGCCTGGACGGGGACCGGATCGACCTGCCCGACGGGGCGGCCGTCGCCGGTCTGGCCACCTTCGTGTTGTGTACCGTCCCCGACCCCCGGGCGACCCTGGCCGAGCTGTTCCGGATCATCCGACCCGGCGGCCACCTGCACCTGCTCGAACACGGCCTCTCGCCCGACCCGGGGGTGGCGAGATGGCAGCGCCGACTCGATCCGATCGAGCGTCGCCTGGCCGGGGGTTGCCATCTGACCCGGATTCCCGAGCGCCTGATCGTCGACGCCGGTTTCGAGCCGTTGGTCCTGGAGACCGGCTACGGCCCCGGTCCCCGGCCCTGGACCTGGTTCACCACCGCCATGGCCCGCCGGCACTGACCCGACGGCGGGGGCCCACCCGGAACCGACACGTTGTGTTCGATCGCGATATATCGTAAACTGCTCGGTATCGGCAGTACCTGATGCCGATCAAGATCGAAGGAGC
>JBKDZN010000054.1:0-2871 GCA_047971245.1 Acidimicrobiales bacterium | reverse complement strand
GAGGGCCCCGGCCAGGCCGGCGATGAAGGCGCTGGTGCAGAACGACCGGAGCCGGCCGCCGGCCACCGAGAATCCGGCCGCCGCAGTGGCCCGTTCGCTGTACTTGATCGCCCGGCAGGCCCGACCGCCCCGGGTGTGCTCGTACCCGCCGACCCCCAGACCGACCACGACCAGCACGCCGAGGCACAGCAGGAAGTAGGTGCGGTCGGACTGGAACCCGACCGGTCGCCGGATGGCGATCTGATCGAGCAGGCCGGGGAGCTGGAATTGGGACAGCACGGTCGACATGCCGACCGCGAACGTGAAGGTGGTGACGGCCAGGTACACGCCCCGCAGGCGTACCGCCAGGCCGCCGACCAGGACCCCGGCCGGCACCGCGGCCAGACCGGCCAGCACCGCCATGACCAGGAACGGCATCCGGGCGTGCACGTTGAGCCAGGCCATGACCCACACCCCGAGGTAGGCGAAGGTGAACTGGCACAGCGACAGCATGCCCACCTGGCTGTAGAGCAGGCCGACCGACAGGGCGAGCAGGCCCGAGGTGGCGGCCACGATGGCCACGAACGTCCACGAGCCGGGGGCGAAGGCACCGACCAGGGCCACGACGGCGAGCAGGACCGTGGGCGGCGCCAGCCGTCGGACGTCGTCGGAGGACACCTCAGCGAGCTTCACTCCACTGCTCCTTCCGCTGGGACCACAGCAGGACGGCCACCACGATGATGAACGGCAGCAGTCCCCGGTACTTGGGGATGACCGTGCCCCACCGCAGGGTCAGGGATTCGAGCACGCCGAGACCGATCCCGGCCGCCACGGTGGCGCCGAAACTGCGGAGGCCGCCGATCAGGGCGGCGGCCAGGGCCGGCGCCACCAGCATCGCCATGCCGGCGACATTGGTGCGGGTGGGGGCGACGAGGATGACGGCGGCCGAGCTGATCGCCCCGCACACCGTCCACACCAGGATGACCAGGGCCCGGGTGGGGACCCCGAGCAGTTCGGCGGTGGTGGGACGGGCCGACACCGCCCGCAGGACGGCCCCGAAACGGGTTCTGGTCACCACGGCCCACAGCACCACCGCCAGCAGGACGGCGGAGATGATGATCACGATGGAGATCCCGGTGACCCGGGTCCGGCCGATGTCGACCTGGATGCTGTCGAACATCCGCACGAAGGACCGGACGTCGTCGCCGTAAATCAGGACGGTGATCCCGAACAGGGAGATGGCCATGGCGATGGAGACCGCGGTCCGCACCGCGGCCCCGGCGTCCGCGAACAGGAAGGCCATGATCACGCCCTGGAGGAAGGCGATGCCGGTGCCGACCACGATCCCCAGGAGGACCGCGGTGGTCGGGCCCATCCCTCCGGCCACCAGGGACGTCACCAGGTAGGCGGCGAGGGCACCGGCGAACGTCTGGGAGAAGTTGATGACGTCGCCCACCCGGTAGGCGAGGACGAGGCACACACCCACCAGGGCGTACACCCCGCCCCCGGCCAGCCCGGCGACCACCTGATCGAGCATCGGCTCAGCCCTCCGGTGGGAACGTGATCCACTCGTTGGCGTCGCCGACCGTTACCCAGCCACCGTCCTGCATCTCGACGATCTTGGAGGTGTGGTTGGGCTGGGTGCCCCAGACGAACGGGGCGCCCAGGAGCGAGGTCTCGACGTTGAGAGCCTGGAAGGCCGTCCCGACCGATTCGGCGGTGATCTCACCGTCGATCGACTGGAGGGCGGTCAGGGCCAGGTTCCCGGCCAGGTACCCGCCGGTGGCGAAGCTGGTCAGCGGGATGTCGTTGGCCTCCATCAGGCCCTTGAAGTCGTCCAGGCAGGCGCAGTCCCCGGTGAAGGGCTCGAACTCCGAGTTGGCGGGAATGCCGTCGCCGTCGGGGCCGAGCGCCTCGGCCAGGGTCGAGCTGTAGCCGGAGGTCAGCATCATGATCTGGTAGTCCTCGGTGAAGCCACCGGCTATGGCGGCCTGGATGTAGGCCAGGTAGACGGGCTCGATGAGGGCCATGGTCACGCCGTCGCAGCCGGCGGAGCGCAGTGACGTGAGGCCGACGGTCGGATCGTCCTGGGCCTCGATGGTCACGAACGCCGTCAGGGTCTGGCCGGTCGCCTCCTCCCATTGGGTCACGATCTCCCGATAGGAGGGGATCAGGTCCGGGACGTTGAGCCCCAGGAAGCAGACGTTCTCCAGACCGAGGTTCTGCGACAGGTAGGTCAGGTCGATACCGGCGCTGAAGAACGGGCCGGTGTTCACCGCGGCGATGTGATCGTTGCGGAAGCAGACCGGATCGACGCCAGTGCCCAGGATCGAGTACACCCCCTGGTCGGCCCGGTACTGGCCGGCGGCCGCGCAGGCCAGCAGGGAGGCCCCGCCGACCATGCCGACCACCTTCTGGTCCTCCACCAGGGTCCCGGCCGCGGTGGCCGCCTTGGCCGCGTCCGAACCGTCGTCCTCGACCACCAGCTCGACCGGGCGACCGTCGAGGCCACCCTGCTCGTTGAACCGGTCGAACACGGCCTGGGCGGCCACGCCGGCCTCGGGGAAGGAGGCGATGCCGCTCCGGGAGCAGATGGCCCCCAGCGAGATGGGTTCACCGGTGGCCGGTCCGCCCCCACTGCCGTCGGGTGAGACGTCGCCCGCCATGGCCGCCGCGGTGGAGCTCCCGGAACCGTCGCTGCTCCCGCGACTACTCCCCGACGAGTCCCCGCGGTGGTCGTCGTGCTGTCGCCCGATGAGTCCGCCGACGTCTCACTGCCACAGGCGCCGAGTACGAGCAGCAGCGGCAGCAGCAAGAGAAGTGCTCTGCGCACGATTCCCCCTTGTTTGGTTGTTGGTTGTGGTCTGGCGCGTCGTACCGGCCGCCTCGGCG
>JBKDZN010000053.1:0-23922 GCA_047971245.1 Acidimicrobiales bacterium | reverse complement strand
CGTTGTAGCCGAGCTCGCCGAGGGTGGCCGCCGCGGAGGCGCCGGCCAGGCCGGTGCCGACCACGATGATCTTGAACTTCCGCTTGTTGGCGGGATTGACCAGCTTGATGTCGAACTTGTGGTTGTCCCACTTGTCCGCGATCGGGCCGGGGGGAATCTTGGCGTCGGGCAGCATGGTCGGGGTCCGCTCCTAGATCCGGGGATCGAGTTCGATGATGCCGGTGAGCACCGCGAGCGGGAAGCTGACGTTGCCGATCAGGATGATGGCGGCAAAGACGCCCGCGAGTTGGCGGCGCATGCGGTTGTAGGCCGGGTTGCTGATACCGAGGCTTTGGAACAGCGAGTAGGTGCCGTGGAAGATGTGGATCGACAACGCCACGTTGGCCACGATGTAGACGAGGGCGACGACCGGGTTCGACAGGCTGCCCACGACGTTCTCGTAGATGTGACCGCGCTGCCAGTCGTAACCGGGGATCCAGCCCCAGGTCAGGTCGGCCAGATGGAACAGGAGGTAGGCCAGCACGATGATGCCGGTGACCCGCATGGTGCGGGCGGCGAAGTTGGCGGCCACGAAATCACGCTTGGACTTGTAGGTCACGTTCGACTGCTGGTTGAGCCTCGTCAGGGTGACCGCAGCGTGGATGTGGAAGAAGAAGGCCACGATCAGGCCGATGCGCAGCAGCCACAGGGTGACGGTGCGGGGCAGGAACGGGACCAGCAGGTCGCGCAGCCACTCGCCGTACAGGTCGACGTCGTAGACGAGGTGGCCCTCATGGTCGATCGCGCCCAGATAGAGCTTGAGGTTGCCGAGCAGATGGAACAGGACGAAGCCGAGGATCATGATCCCGGTGAGGGCCATCACCCACTTCTTGCCGACCGCATTCTGGTAGAGGTTGAGCGGGAACGGCCGAGGCCTGGTTCGAGGCCGCAGCGGACTGCCTGCGCTCAATGGACTCGACGTTGTTGGCGCGGCCACGTGGGTTCCTCCGCTGACTGACGTGTGCTTCCGGCTTTGTGCGAAGGACCATAGCCGGATGCTCCAGCGACGGCTCAAGCTGTGATAACTGGCAGGTTGCGATCGGGCGTCGATTCTGGTGGGGGGCTAGGTTCGGGTGATGACCGAACGCGCTCAGACCCCTGAACGTCCCCAGACCCTCGGTGCCCTGCGGGCCTCCGGATGGGAGTCGCGGACCGTGAAGGACGAGCTGCGGGCCAACGCGGTGGCGCGCATCCGCTCGGGGAAACCCCTGTTCCCCGGGATCCTGGGCTACGAGGACACCGTGCTGCCCCAGCTCGAACACGCCGTGCTGGCCGGGCACGACGTCGTGTTCCTGGGGGAGCGGGGCCAGGCCAAGACCCGGATGATCCGCTCCCTGGTGGACCTGCTCGACGAGTGGATGCCGGTGGTGGCCGGCAGCGAGATCAACGACGACCCGTACCACCCGGTCTCCCGAGCCGCCCGGGAACTGGTGGAGGCCGAGGGCGACAACACCCCGATCGCCTGGGTGCACCGGTCGGAACGGTTCGGGGAGAAGCTGGCCACCCCCGACACCTCCATCGCCGACCTGATCGGTGAGGTCGACCCGATCAAGGTGGCCGAGGGGCGCTACCTCTCCGACGAGCTGACCCTCCACTACGGCCTGGTGCCTCGCACCAACCGGGGTGTCTTCGCCATCAACGAGCTCCCCGACCTGGCCGAACGGATCCAGGTCGGCCTGCTCAACGTGCTGGAGGAGCGCGACGTCCAGATCCGGGGCTACAAGATCCGCCTCCCCCTCGACGTGCTCCTGGTCGCCTCGGCCAACCCGGAGGACTACACCAACCGGGGTCGGATGATCACCCCCCTGAAGGATCGGTTCGGCGCCCAGATCCGCACCCACTACCCGATCGAGCTGGCCACCGAGATCGACATCGCCCGCCAGGAGTCCGCCCTGCCGGATGTCGCCGAGCTCGGCCTCACCGTGGTCGTCCCCGACTTCATGGAGGAGCTGATCGCCACCTTCACCCATCTGGCCCGGTCCAGCCCCCAGCTCAACCAGCGGTCGGGGGTCTCGGTGCGCCTGACGGTCACCAACCTGGAGACCCTGGTGGCGGCGGCCACCCGCCGGGCCCTCCGCCTCGGGGAGGCCATGGTGGTGCCCCGGGTGTGCGACCTCGACGCCCTGATCGCCTCCACCGCCGGGAAGATCGAGATCGAGGCCCTCGACGAGGGCCGCGACGACGAGGTCATCGATCACCTGCTCCGGGGGGCCGTGCTGACGGTGTTCAAGGAGCGGGTGTCGCCCGAGGTGGTCCGTCAGGTGGTCGACGCGTTCGACGAGGACCTGTCGGTGGCCGCGGGCGACGATGTGCCCGTCGCCGCGTACCGGACCCTGGTCGACGGCAACCCGGCCCTGGCCGCCGGGGTGGCCGAACTGGCCGGCAGTGACGACCGGGACGCCGTGGTCGCCTCCGCGGTGGAACTGTTGCTGGAGGGTCTGCACCTGTCGAAGCGTCTCAACAAGGACGCGGTGGCCGGTCGGGCCAGCTACCGGGCCCGGGCATGACGAGCCAACGGCCGGATCCGGCGGAGCGGGGCCCCGGCCGCGACCTGGTGGGGGCGCGACGCGCTGCACCTGCTTCGGTGTGGGCGGAGCGACTTGTGGCACCCGGGCGCTAGAGTCGCCAACGCCGGATCGGGGCTGACGCCGGGCGACATCGTCAGCGCGAGCCGATCCGGCGTTCGAGCGGGTGTGCTACGACCAGGCGAACGAGAGGTGGGTCGGAGATGAGCGCAGTGGATGACCGTGTCGTCGAAGACGACCGGGTGGACTCCCTCGGGAACGGTGGGGTCGAGACCGACGACGATCTCGAGGTCCTCGACGACACCGACGGGGCCGGCGTGGACGAACACCCGGTGATCGAAGACGTCGAGGTCGTCGATGTCGAGGCCGATGACCTGATCGTGGCCGACGGGGAGGAAGAGGTCGCCCCGGAACAGCTCGTGCCCATCATCAAGGTGGCCAAGGCGTCGGTGGCCGCGGATTGGTATCAGCGGCTCGGCTTCGAGGTCACGTTCATCCAGCAGTACTCCGAGGAGTTCCCCGCCTACATCGGTCTGCGTCGCGGACCCATCCAGCTCCACCTGTCCGAGCACGCCGGTGACGCCACGCCCGACACCCTGCTCTACCTCATGGTCGACGATGTCGACGCGGTGGCCGGTGAGTTCGGGGTCGAGCCGAGTGACGGGATCTTCGGGTCGAACGTGGAGCTCACCGATCCCGACGGGAACCGGGTCCGGGTCGGTTCCACCGGTCTCTCGGCCCTCGGCGACTGAGCCGTCAACCGGCGTCGCCCCGGGCGGTCCGGGACAGCTCCGCTGCCGCCGCGCTCGGGGTCCGAGACCGGTCGATCACCCCCGGCCGGACCCGGAACCCCCACTCCCAGGCGTAGCCATCGATCGGACTGGCCTGCCACCATCCCTCCAGGCTCGTGGTTGAGGCCAGATCGGCAGCGCCGTCCAGCAGGGTCCGGAGCTGGTCCGGGCGGTTCCGACCGTCGTCGATCACCGAGGCCAGATCGGCGGCCGCCACGCTCGGCCTGGTGACCCGGCCCAGCACCTCGTGAAGGGCGTCGAGCTCCATCTCCGGATGGGTGAGCAGGCCGGTGGGGGCGACCGGCCGCTCCGCCGGTTCCGGCCGCCACCGCCCTCCGGCGTCGACCCGGATCGGTGGCCGCATCATGGCCACCACCCGATCGAAGGCATCGCGCAGGTGGGGGGTCTCCAGCTCGGCGGTCCCGGGCGCAGCCACCACCCCCCGTTCGAGGGCCCCCACCCAGGTGTCGGTCAGCAGGCCGGTCACGAACCGGGCCCGCCGGGCTGCCTTGACGTCGCCGCCGTCGCCGACGACCGGGCGGACGGTGACCATGGTCGCCACCGGCCGGGTGCCGCGCAGCAGTCGCCAGGCCTCCCCGTCGGCCAGCAGGGCATCACGCACCGCGGTGGCCCCCTCGGCGGCCGGCACCGTCTCGGGCCGTCCGGCCGGACCGGCCAGACGCCGCAGGGCCCAATGGGCCGATTCCCGCTGGGGGATCCAGCCGTCGACCCGATCACCGAACCGTTCGCCGACCGTGTCCACATGGCGGGGCCAGCGGAGCCCCCGGGCCCGGTCGTCGCCGAACCCGCCCAGGTCGTCGGCGAACCAGCCGGGGAGGGTCCCGTCGACCAGGCACGCCCACACCCGCAGCCCGGCGGCCCGGGCCGTCCGGAGCTGTTCGTCGACCGCTTCGGCCGCGGCCTCGTCCCAGTGGCCGTCACGCGGTTCCAGGCGGGCCCACTCCAGGGTCATCGCCACCTCGTCGAGGCCGAGACCGCGGAGCTGGGCCAGATCGTCGGCCGCGTTGGCCGCGAACCCGGCCCCGTCGCCGCTGCGGGGGACCGCGCCGGTTCGCTCCCAGCGGCTCCAATCGGCGGCCGGGGCGATCCCCTCCAGTTCGGTCGCTGTCAGCACCGCTCCCACCGGACCCGCCCCGAACGGGCGGTCGCCGCCGGAACGGCGGGCCGTCGCCCTGCGGTCGGAGCCATCGGAGCCGTCGGGGGTACCGGAGCCACCGGAGCCGTCGACGCGGTCGGCGCCGTCAGGGGTGGACCGGTCGTCGGGGGCGTGCGGCCGCCGGTTCGGGGTGGCGATCATCGGCGCCAGCATACGGGTCCGCACCGGTCGGGTCCGGCGGGCGGGGACCGACCGCCAGGCCGTCCGGCCGGCGGCCGTCCCGTCCATTGTCCCCCTGTTCGGGGCCCCGGAACGGGGGTATCTCGACGAGATCGTCGCTATGACTTCCCTCCCGTGGAACCGGCCGGTCAGGATGGTGGTCGCGCGGCACGGTTGCTGTAACGGAACTGTCGGAACCAAGGGGGACCGCAATGGCGGATCGGGACGAGTTCGGCGCGCGGCCTCCGCTGGCCGGTATCCGTGTGTTGGAGGTGGCCCAGAACATCGCGGTGCCCTACTGCGGCTGGTTGCTGGCCGGGCTGGGCGCCGACGTGGTGAAGGTGGAACCGGCCGAGGGCGACGCCATGCGCTTCACCACCAGCCTGCCGGTACCCGACGGGGCGACGCCCGAGGGGCGGATCTTCTCGGTGGTCAACCGGAACAAGCGCAGCATCGTGGTCGACCTGGCCCACCCGGAGGCCGCCGACGCCATCCGTCCGCTCGTTGGCTGGTCGGACGTGGTGTTGGTGGCCCTCAAGCCGAACGACGTCGAACGCTACGGCCTCGGTGCCGACACCATCCACCGCTACGATCCCACCACGATCGTGCTCGACCACCGCCCCTTCGGCGCCGAAGGCCCCTACGGCGCCCAGGGCGGGTACGACATCCTGATGCAGGGGATGTCGGGCATGGCCGTCACCACCGGCCGGGCCGCGCCCGGCGGTCACTACCCGGCCACGGTCCGGCCCGCGTTCAACGATTTCGGGACCGGCATGCTCTCGGCGTTGGGGGTGGTGGCCGCGCTCCGCCAGCGTGACGTCCACGGCCGGGGTCAGACGGTGACGGCGTCCCTGCTCGCCACCGCCCTGAACTTCATGTCCCCCCTGATCAGCCGGTTCGAGGCCGAGCCGTCCTCGGCCGATCTATGGGCGGCCGCCGACCCCGGCCCGGCGGCCGATTTCGAGGAGAAACGCACGGCCTATGAGGCGACCACGGTCGATTCGGCCGCCCTCGGCCTGTACTTCCGTCACTTCCAGACCGCGGACGGTTTCGTCTCCATCGGCTGCCTCAGCCCGGCCCTGCGCCGCCGGTTCCACACCACCACCGGGGTGCCGACCCCGGCGGAGGCCGGGGTCTCCCCCGGGGATCCGGGGTGGGCGGAGCTGATCGCCCAGGCCGAGACCGTCTTCCGGAACCACCCGACCGACGCCTGGTTGGAACGGTTGCACGCCGCGGGCTGCCCGGCCGCCCGACTCAACCTGCCCCACGAGGCCCTCGACGACCCCCAGGTGGCGGCCAACGGGTTCCGGTCCGACCTCGATCACCCCCGGTTCGGACGGCATCGGGTCCCCGCTTACCCGTTGCGCCTGTCGGGATCGGTCGCCCCGCCGGAGCGGCCGGCCCCGATCCTCGACCACGACACCGTCGAGGTGTTGCTCGAGGCCGGGCTGACCGACCTCCAGGTCCGGGACCTGCAGGCGAGCGGGCTGGTGGGCCGGGTCGAGGACCGGTCCGCGGCACCGGCCGCCCGGCGGGAGGCCGGTCTCGATCGGCCCACCTGACGGGTCGGCAACTAGGCTTCCCCCATGGTTGGTCAGCGGTTCCGGTACTCGCGGTGGGACGGCACCCAGAAGGGGTTCGAGTTCGACGCCTTCGATGTGTTGTCGGAATTGACCGACGATCTGATGTACCACGGCGACCCCATGGCCGCCCTGCGTCGCCTCATGCAGGAGGGCTTCGAGGACCGTAACGGGGAGCGGGTGCAGGGGCTCCGGGAGATGATGGAACGGATCCGTCAGGAGCGGCGCGAACGGCTGGAGAACCACGATCTCGGTGGGGTCTACGACGAGATCAATGAGGAGCTCCGGGATCTGGTGGCCACCGAGCAGCAGACCCTCGATGATCGGCACACCCTGGCCGAGATGGAGGGGGCCCAGGCCGAGCCCGGTTCCGACGAGGCCCGCTCGGCCGAGCTGGCCGCCGAAACGACCACCACCAAACAGATGCAGCTCGATCTTTTGCCCGATGATCTCGCCGGTCGGGTTCGGGGCCTGCAGAACTATGAGTTCGAGTCGGCCGAAGCCCAGCAACAATTCGATGACCTGCTCGACCGGCTCCGTCAGCAGTTGATGCAGCAACAGGTCGATCAGATGACCGGGGCGATGCAGAACATGACCCCCGAGGACATGGCCCGGATGAAGGACATGATGTCCGAGCTCAACCGGATGCTGGAACAGCGGGCGAACGGTGAGGAACCCGACTTCGAGTCGTTCATGGAGCAGTTCGGGGACTTCTTCCCGGAGAACCCCGAAACCCTCGACGAGTTGTTGGAGGCCATGGCCCAGCGCATGGCGGCCATGCAGGCCATGCTCAACTCGATGACCCCCGAACAGCGGGCCCAGCTAATGGAGCTGTCCGAACAGCTGCTGGAAGACATGGACCTGAACTTCGAGGTCAATCGCCTGGGTCAGAACCTGCAGCAGATGTTCCCCGACGCCGGCTGGGAACGGAGCTATGACTTCAGTGGGTTCGATCCCCTGGGGTTCGCCGATGCCTCCGAGATGCTCCAGGATCTGGGCCGGCTCGACCAGATGGAGGAGTTCCTCCGCCAGGCCACGGCCCCCCAGGGGCTGGCCGAGGTCGACCTCGACGAGGTTCGACGGCTGCTGGGGGAGGAGAGCGCCGAGAGTCTCGCCCGGGTCAGTGAACTGGCCGACATGATGGAACGTCAGGGTCTCATCCAGACCCGCGACGGCCGCCTGGAGCTCACCCCGAGGGGCCTGCGCCGTCTCGGCCAGCAGGCGCTGGGGGATCTGTTCGCCAAGCTGGCGCCGGACAAGATGGGCACCCACGACATCGACGCCAGCGGCACCGGCCACGAGCGCAACTTCGAGACGAAACCCTACGAGTTCGGCGATCCGTTCAACCTCCACATCGAACGCACGGTCCGCAACGCCATCCGGCGGGCCGGGGGCGGGACCCCGGTGCGACTCACCCCGGACGACTTCGAGGTGGAACGCACCGAACGTCAGGTGCGGTCCAGCACGGTTCTGATGCTCGACCTGTCCCTGTCGATGCCGATGCGGGACAACTTCCTTCCGGCCAAGAAGGTGGCGATGGCCCTGCATTCGCTCATCTCCTCCCAGTACCCCCGCGACTATCTGGGCATTGTGAGTTTCAGCGAGGTGGCCCGGGAGCTCACCGCGGCCGAGTTGCCCGAGGTGTCCTGGGATTTCGTCTACGGAACCAACATGCACCACGCGTTCCGGCTGAGCCGCCAGATGCTGGGCCGCCAGACCGGCACCAAACAGATCATCATGATCACCGATGGTGAACCCACCGCCCATCTTCTGCCGAACGGCAGCCCGTTCTTCAGCTACCCGCCGGCGCGGGAGACCGTCGAGCAGACCATGGCCGAGGTGATGCGATGCACCCGGGCCGGGATCACCATCAACACCTTCATGCTCGACCCGGATTCGGGTCTGCGGGGTTTCGTGGAGCGGCTGACCCGGCTCAATCGGGGCCGAGCCTTCTTCACCACGCCCGAGACCCTCGGTGACTATGTGCTGGTCGACTTCATGGAGCACAAGCGCAAGCTGCTCACCGGGCGCCGCCGCACGGCCTGAGGGCGGCACGGTGGCCGCCTGACGGAGCGGGGACCCGGCGAGGCCATCCCTGTATCGACCTTCTTGTCGATACAGGTTGACTCGGTTTCTTGTGGATTCGGGTTGTGACGCGCGGGATTACAGTGTTGTAATTACAGCCGACCAACTCCGATCAGGCCGCGTTCCGGCGTCGTGTTGGGTCCGGCTCGCGGTTGCGGGTGGACCGGACGGGCACCGGGGCGAGTTCGCCCCGGCGTACGGGAGCGTCAACGGCGTCGGCGAACACCAACCCGCCGGCGGCACCAAGCCACCCACCAGATTCTCCGCATCGAGCTTGCTCGGCGGGAGGAGGAAGCATGCGACCAGGGCGGAAGCACCTGATGCTCGACACGACCTGGCAGGAGTACGCCAACTGTCTCGGCGTCGACCCTGATCTGTTCTTTCCGGAGCGGGGAGCCTCGACCCGCGAGGCCAAAGAGGTCTGTCGGGGTTGTGTCGTGCGGGAGGGCTGCCTCGAGTTCGCCCTCGCCAACGGCGAGAAGTTCGGGATCTGGGGCGGGATGAGCGAACGTGAGCGTCGCCGGATCCGTCGCCAACGGGCCCTCGAACGCCAACAGGCCACCGGAACCGGCTGACCGGTCACCCGGTCCGGTCCCGCACCCGGCCCCGTGGGCGTGGCCGTCGCGACGCCCCCGACACCGGTTGGTATTGACCGAGGGGCTACAGTGACGACGTGCCCAATTTAGGTCCACAAGAACTGCTGATCATCCTGGTGATCGTCCTGGTCCTCTTCGGCGGCCGGAAGCTGCCTGATCTGGCCAAGAACCTCGGTCAGGCCCAGCGCGAGTTCAAGGCCGGCCTCGACGAAGGCGCCGAGACCGCCACCAAGGCCGACCACACCGACGATTCGGCGGCCTGACACCGCCACTTTCGGCGGGTTTCGATCAACCCCCGCACCGACCTCGGCGATTGCCGGGGCCGGGTTGCCGCGAGCCCCGATGTGGTCCGGCACCGTCGCGTTCCCGTCGCGGCGGCCCCGTGGACCCCTCCGGCGTGTCCGGTGGTCCCGCCACTGGGCCCGGTCGCGACAATGACCCGGCCGCGGCGGGCCGAGTCATGCAGGTCATGGATTCAGGTCATCGGGGGGTGGGGGTGATCAGGCCACCGGGCCGGCGAGTTCACGTCGGGCCTTGAGGATCCGTCGCCGCTGACGTTCCGAGGTGCCACCCCACACACCGTGGTCGATCCGCTCGGACAGGGCGTGCTCGAGACATTCGGACATCACCGGGCACGTCGCGCAGATCTTCTTGGCCACTTCGACACCAACGCCATCACTGGGGAAGAACACCGCCGGCGGGTGGTTGTTGCAGTTGCCGTCGGCCATCCAGGTCGTCTCCATGCACAGTAAGACGCAGCAGACGGCCGGATGGTTCCCGAACGATCCAGATTTTCTCAGTGGACGTCGGTCACCTGGCCCGGGTCGATCGGCCCAAACGCCCCCGCCCCGCCCGTCCCGGCACCGCCGACCGGCTGACCGGCCGCCGCCCGGTATCGTGAGGCGATGACTGCGGTAGAGCCGACCGAAGAAGAGCAGGCGCCGGTCGCCCATGTGACCATCGTCTACACGGGCCCGGTGGCTCCCCATTGGGAGTACCGCGTCCATTTCGGTGATCAGGACAATCTGGAGCGGTTCTGGGCCCGGGTGACGGCCCGCCTACTCCTGCTCCCCAAACACGACCCCCAGTTCCGGCGGAACCGGGAACGGGTCAACCGTGACGCCGAACGGGAGCTGATCGCCGTCGACTGGGATCTCGGCGAGGACGACGCCGAATCGACGGTCCGGGCCGGGGCCCGGGCCTGAACCTGCCCCGATCGTCGGCCCTGAACCCGCCCCGATCGTCGGGCCCTCCTCGGGACGGCGGCGTGCGCACCACATCGATCCTCGATGAGCGAATCGGATCCCGGTCTGAGAGGATGAGATCGGTCGGCGTCAGCCGGCCCGCCCTCACACCACCGCGACCCCACGGTCCCGGTGATCACCGGTCGGGCATTTGATTTCGCCGCCCCCAGGGCGATGGAGCGGTGTCCGACGGCAAGGACCCGACCCGTCCCACCCGCGCCCCGGCCACGACGCCGGCCACCACCCGCCTGAGCGAGGAATCCCATGACGACGCTCGATCGTGTCGCCGACGACGACCCGGCCCGCTACGTCAACCGCGAACTGTCGTGGCTGGCCTTCAACGCCCGGGTGCTCGCCCAGGCGACCGATCCGGCCATGCCACTGCTGGAACGGCTCAAGTTCTGCGCCATCTACTCCTCCAACCTGGACGAGTTCTTCCAGGTCCGGGTGGCGGGCCTGAAGGAGCAGGTGGCGGCCGGGGTGTCGGTGGCATCGGCGGACGGGATGAGCCCGCTGGCCCAACTGGCCGCCATCCGGGCCGAGTTGTTGCTGCGGACCGAGGAGCTGGAACGGATCGACATCGACCAGATCCGGCCCGAGCTGGCCGAGGCCGGGATCGAGATCCTGGCCGTGAGCGAACTGACCGAGGAGGAGGCCAAGGCGGCGGCGGCCGAGTTTGAGCAGCGGATCTTCCCGGTGCTCACCCCACTCGCGGTCGATCACAGCCACCCGTTTCCGTACATCTCCAACCTCTCGCTCAGCCTGGCTGTCCTGGTCGACGACCCCGAGATGGAGACCCGGCGGTTCGCCCGAATCAAGGTGCCCAGCACCCTGCGCCGCTTCCTGCAGGTGGGGGAGGGCCGGTACGTGCCCATCGAGCAGGTGATCATCGAACACCTGCCGATGCTGTTCCCCGGTCTCGACGTGGTGGGTGGCTGGCCGTTCCGGGTCACCCGCAACGCCGATCTCACCCTGGATGACGAGGACGCCGACGATCTCCTGGAAGCGGTCGAGGTGGAGGTGCGCCGACGTCGCTTCGGTCGGGCCATCCGTCTCGAGGTCGACGCCACCATGCCGCCCGAGGCCCACCAGCTCGTCCTGCGGGAGCTCGACCTGGAGGAGGACGACGTCTACACCCTGCGGGGCCTGCTCGACCTGACCGCATACTGGCAGCTGGTCGGCCTCGATCGGCCCGACCTGAAGGTCCTGTCGTCCCCGTGGATCACGCCCCGGCGGATGCGGGACCTGGAGGACAGCAGCGACCTGTTCGACCGGCTCCGGCGGGCCGACATCGTGGTCCACCACCCCTATGAGTCGTTCTCGGCGTCGGTGTCGGAGTTCATCCGCCAGGCGTCGCTCGACTCGTCGGTCCTGGCCATCAAGCTGACCCTGTACCGGACGTCGGGGGACTCGCCCATCATCGAGTCGCTGATCCGGGCGGCCGAATCCGGCAAACAGGTGGCGGCGCTGATCGAGCTCAAGGCCCGGTTCGACGAGGAGGCCAACATCACCTGGGCCCGGCGCCTGGAGGAGGCCGGGGTGCACGTGGTCTACGGGCTGACCGGCCTCAAGATCCACTCCAAGACGGCGCTGGTGGTCCGCGACGAGCGGGACGGGGTGCGCCGCTACTGCCATGTCGGCACCGGCAACTACAACCCGAAGACGGCCCGCATCTACGAGGACGTCGGCATTCTCACCGCGGATGACGCCGTGGGCGACGACCTCACCCAGCTGTTCAACTTCCTCACCGGTTACGGCCGTGACGTCCGCTACCAACGGCTGCTGGTGGCCCCCCGGGCGATGCGGATCCCGTTGGAGGACCTGATCGACAACGAGGCCGCGGCCGCTCCCGGCACCGGTCGGATCATCTTCAAGATGAACAGCCTGGTCGATCCGGGCGTCATCGACCGGCTCTACGCCGCCTCGGCCGCCGGGGTGCAGATCGAGCTCATCGTCCGGGGGATCTGCTGCCTCCGGGCGGGAGTGCCGGGCCTGTCGGACAACATCCGGGTCCGCAGCCTGGTCGGCCGTTACCTGGAGCACTCCCGCATCTACTACTTCGCCAACGGTGACGAGGCCGCCCGGCCCCGCTACTACATCGGATCAGCCGATCTGATGCCCCGCAACCTGGACCGTCGGGTCGAGGTCCTGCTCCGGGTCGACGATCTGGCCTCCCAGGCCCGCCTGCAGGAGATCCTCGACGGCAACCTGGCCGACACCGCCCTGGCCTGGGAGCTCGAACCCGACGGTGGGTATCGGCGCCTCGGGGGCGAGGTCAACGCCCACGACCGGTTCGAGGCGGCCGCCGTTGAGCGGGCGGCCCCGTTCGAGGCCCGCCGGGGCGAGCTCGAGGTGGGCGCCGCCCCCGACAGCACCTGGGTCACGATCCGGGCCGCCGGCTGTGTGGTGGTGCGGCGGTCCATCGACGGCGAGTGGGTGTTCCTGGTCGCCCACCGGCCCCGCTACGACGACTGGTCCCTGCCCAAGGGCAAGGTCGAGGCCGGCGAATCCGATGCTGCCTGCGCGGTGCGCGAGGTCGAGGAGGAAACCGGGGTCCGGGGCGAGATCGTGGCCGACCTCCCCGAGGTCCGGTACCGGGTGGACGGGCAGCCGAAGGTGGTGCGGTACTGGCTGATGCGCCGTACCGGCGGCCGCTTCCGGGCCAACGAGGAGGTGGACGAGATCCGCTGGCTGCCGGTGGCCGAGGCCAAGGACCTGCTCACCTACCAGCACGACCGGGCGCTGCTCTCAGCGGCCGAGATCGCCCTGGCCGACGAGGACCGCTGAGCCACCCCCGCAACCCGGCGGCCAGGAGGATTCCCCCTTTCGGGGGATGGTTGGCCGCCGAGTTGTGGGTTCCCGTTCACCCAACGTTCAGCTCCACCGGGGTGGCGCGTTACCCGCGTTTCCTACCGTGAGTCCCAACGGCTGACCCGGAACCCCCGTGGGGGCCCGGTCGGCCGGAGGACACCGGACGGAACGCCCGTCCGCACCACTCACGAGGAGAGGTTCGTGATCAATTCTTCGTTGCGGCGCCTGCTGGCGTTGTTGCTCGCCCTCGGCCTGGTCGCTGCGGCCTGCGGGAGCGACGACGCCGACGACACCAGCGCGGACTCGACCGGAAGCACCGCCGTCGGCGACAGCACCAGCGGTGACAGCACCGCCGGCGACAGCACGGCCGGAGCGGTCGAGGGTGAGGTCGTCGTGTCGGGTTCCTCGACGGTGGAGCCCATCTCCATCGAGGTGGCCCAGGACTTCGCCACCGCGGAGCCCAACGTGAACGTCTCGGTGACCGGGCCCGGCACCGGGGACGGCTTCAAGGCCTTCTGCGCCGGTGAAACCGACATCTCGGACGCCTCCCGGTCGATCAAGGACGAGGAAGCCGCCGACTGCGAGAGCAATGGTGTCGAGTACGTGGAGCTCAAGGTCGGCATCGACGGGATCGCCGTCATGACCGCCGAGAGCAACGAGGCCATCAGCTGCCTGTCCTTTGCCGACCTCTACTCCGTGGTCGGCCCGGAGTCGAACGGCTTCGCCAACTGGTCCGACGCCAACGCCCTCGACACCGAGCTGGGTGGGAGCGGGGACTTCCCCGACAGCGAGCTGGTCATCAGCGCCCCCGGCGCCGAATCCGGCACCTACGACAGTTTCGTGGAGATCGTGCTGGAAGGCATCGCCGAGGAACGGGGCCAGGAGCCCACGACCCGGATCGACTACTCGTCGGCCGCCGACGACAATGTGATCATCGAGACGGTCTCGGCGAACGACACCAGCTTCGGCTGGGTGGGCTTCGCGTACGCCGACCAGGCGTCGGGCGTGCGGATGATCCCGATCTCCGAGGAGCCGGGCGGTGAGTGCGTCGAGCCCGATGCGGAGACCATCGCCTCCAACGAGTACCCGATCTCGCGGGACCTGTTCATCTACGTGAACACGGCGAACGCCGCCGACAACCCGGCCGTGGCCGCCTACGTCGACCACTACATGAGCTGGGGTCTCGACGAGGGCGTGGCCAACGCCGACTATGTGGTGCTCACCGACGATGCCAAGGCCGAGACCCGTTCGGCCTGGGACGGACGCTGAGGTAACCGGCGATGGCGGCCACCCTCGAACCGTGGGACATCGGGAAGCTCCAGGGCACGCCCAAGCGTCGGCGCCGTGAGGCCCGGATCCGCCGGCTGACCTTCGGGGCCGCCCTGCTGTCGGTCCTGATCAGCGCCCTCATCATCTACTCCCTCGTGTTCGAGGCGGTCGCCTTCATGCGTGAGGTCGACTGGTCGAAGCTCTGGGGGCAGGTCGGATGGGCGCCCCGGCAGAACGTGTTCGATCTGCCGACGATCATGGTGGCCACCGCCTGGGTGACCGTCATCGCCATGGCCGTGGCCGGCCCGTTGGGGCTGGCCGCGGCGGTCTATCTCTCCGAGTACGCCAATCCCCGGGTCCGTCGCTACCTGAAACCGGTGTTGGAGATCCTGGCCGGGATCCCCTCGGTGGTGCTCGGGTACTTCGCCCTCCGCTTCATCGCCCCCGAGGTGGTCGACCGCCTGTTCTCCAGCGCGGCGCCGGCCAATCTGGTGGCGGCCGGGATCGGCGTCGGTCTGCTGACCATCCCCCTGGTGGCCTCGGTGTCCGAGGACGCCCTGGCCGCCGTGCCCGGCTCGTTGCGGGAGGCCTCCTCCGGGCTCGGGGCCCGGCGGATGACCACCACCCTGCGGGTGGTCCTGCCCGCCGCGATCTCGGGTCTGACCGCCGCGTTCATCGTGGCGGTCTCCCGGGCCGTCGGCGAGACCATGGTGGTGTTCATCGCCGGTGGTGCCGCCGACTCGGCCGTCAAGAGCTACAACCCGCTCGACCCGGGGATGACGATGACCGCGGCCATGGCGTCGGTCGCCTCCGGGACCGACAACGTCGCCGGGTCCGGACCGTCGTTCCAGAGCCTGTTCTTCGTCGGTCTGCTGCTGTTCATCATGACCCTGGTGCTCAACCTGATCGCGGACGTCTTCGTGCGCCGGTTCCGGCAGGAATACTGAGAAGGGAAGCCACGCGCTCATGACTGCCCCCTCCATCCCCGACGTGACCGGCCGACCCGCCGGCCGGTCGACCACGGTGCCCGACATCGGTGGGCTGCGGCGACGCTCCGACGCTCGAGGGTCCCTCTTCCGGCTCGCCCTCCTCGGCTCCCTGCTGGTCACCCTGCTGGTCCTGGTCGCCCTGCTGGTCCAGGTCGTCTACGACGGGTGGCCGGTCCTGACCACCCGACTGGCGGACTTCTTCACCACCGGGCTCGGGTCCCAACCCGAGGTGTCCGGTATCGCCCAGGGCCTGCGGGGCACGTTCTACCTGTGCCTGATCGTCGCCCTCATCGCCTTCCCGCTCGGGATCGGCGCGGCCGTGTACCTGGAGGAGTACGCCCCCAGGAACCGGCTGACCCGCTTCATCGACATCAACATCCGGAACCTGGCCGGGGTCCCGTCGGTGGTGTACGGCATCCTCGGGCTCACCATCTTCGTCAAGGGCCCGGTCATCTCCGACATCACCGGCGGTAGCACGCCCCTGGCGGCCGGACTGACCCTGTCGGCCCTGGTCCTGCCGGTGGTCATCATCACCTCGGCCGAATCGTTGCGGTCGGTGCCCCAACCGCTCAAGGAGGCCGGCTACGGGGTCGGGGCCACGAAGTGGGAGGTCATCAAGGACCACATCTTGCCCTACGCCGCCCCCGGCATCCTCACCGGCACCCTGCTCTCGATCGCCCGGGCCGCCGGCGAGGCCGCCCCGCTGATCCTGGTCGGCACCACCACCGGGTTCCTGACCAACATCCCGTCGTGGTGGGATCTCAGCCAGATCCGCGAACGGTTCACCGCCATGCCCATCATCATCACCACCTGGAGCCGCCGCCCCCAGGAGGAGTTCAAGGTGGAGATGGCGGCCGCCGCCATCGTGGTCCTGATCCTGTTCGTGGTGGTCCTGAACTCGGCCGCCATCCTGCTGCGCAACCGATACGAGAAGCGGCGCCAGGCATGACCGCCGGCGCCGAGCCTGGAGAGGAAATGACGATGGAACCAACGGCCACCGACGTGCGGACGGTTGCCTCCCCGACGGCCGACCCGGTGCCGGCCGTGGCCGGCACCGTCGATCTGCGGGCCGGCCGTCACCGTGGGGACGAGCCCGACGCCGACCTCGACCGGCCGGTGGTGCTCGACGTCGAGGGCCTGTCGGTCTACTACGGCGACTTCCGGGCGGTGCGCAACGTCGACCTGCCCATCAACCAGCACGAGATCACCGCCATGATCGGTCCCAGCGGTTGCGGCAAGTCGACGGTGCTTCGCTGCCTCAACCGGATGAACGACCTGATCCCGGGGGCCCGGGTGGAGGGTCGTCTCCAGTACCACGGCATCAACCTCTACGATCCCGCCGTGGACCCGGTGGAGGTCAGGCGGCGGATCGGGATGGTGTTCCAGAAGCCGAATCCGTTCCCCAAGTCGATCTACGACAACATCACCTACGGGCCGAGGATCGCCGGCACACCCAAGTCCGAGTTCGACGACATCGTCGAGTCGTCGCTGCGGAAGGCCGCCCTGTGGGACGAGGTGAAGGACCGGGTCAAGGATTCGGCCCTCGGCCTGTCCGGCGGTCAGCAACAGCGCCTGTGCATCGCCCGGGCCATCGCCACCAGCCCCGACGTGCTGCTGATGGACGAACCGTGCTCCGCCCTCGACCCGATCGCCACCGGCTACATCGAAGACCTGATGCACGAGATCAAGACCGAGTACACGATCGTGATCGTGACCCACAACATGCAGCAGGCGGCACGGGTGTCGGACCGGACCGCGTTCTTCACCGCCGAAATGGACTCCGAGAACGACCGGCGCACCGGCCTGCTCGTCGAGTACGACCGCACCGAGACCATCTTCTCCAACCCGACCGACGAGCGCACCGAGAACTACGTGACCGGCCGGTTCGGCTGAGTCGGGACGAGGCGAGACCCGTGGCCAGATCCGCCTTCAGCGAGGACCTCGAGGGGCTCCGGCTCCAGATGGAGCTGATGGCGTTGCGCGTGGGCGATGCCGTGTTCGGGGCCCGGGAGGTCCTGGCCACCGGCGACGCGGATCGGGCCCGGCAGATGGTGGCCGGCGACGACGCCATCGACGAGATGCAGGTGTCCCTGACCGAGCAGTGCTATCAGCTGCTGGCCCAGCAAGCCCCTGTGGCCGCCGACCTGCGCCTGGTCGTGTCGGTGATCCGGGTGCTCCACGAGCTGGAACGCATCGGTGACCTGTCGCTCCGAGTGGCGAACGCGGTGGACGACCAGCACCTGATCGCCGCCCATCCGGCCGTGTTCGAGGTTCTGCTCGATCTGGCCGACAATGTCGTCCAGCGATTCGAGGCGGTGCGGGCCGGATGGTCGGCCGGATCGGTCGAACTGCTCGACCCGTTGGACCAGACCGACCCCCTGGCCGGTCTGGCTGCCCGCCTGGTCAACGAACTCAGGGCCCTGGAGGGTCCCGAGGCGGTTCGGGTAGCCTTGGCGGCGATCGCCATCGGTCGTTCGTTCGACCGGATCGGCGACCACACCCAGGTGATGGCCTGCCGCCTGCAGTACCTCGTCACCGGGGACCCGGCCCATCTGGCCGACGAGGTGGCCTGGTGACCCCAGGTCACGGCTCCCCCGGCCTAGGAGGGCCGACCGTGTCCGATTCCGAGCTCCGCACCCAGTACCACCAGAGCCTCGACGGGCTGAGCCGCGACATCATGCGGTTGGGGGCGATGGTGTGCGAGACCATCCCGGCCGGCACCGAGGTCCTTCTCGCCGGTGATCTCCACGCCGCCCAGGCACTCATCGACGCCGACGACCCGATCGATCAGCTCTCGCTCGAGATCGAGGAGCAGTGCTACTCGATCCTGATCCGGGAAGCCCCGAAGGCGGGGGAACTGCGCAAGATCGTCACCGTCGTCAAGCTGGTCGCCGAGCTGGAACGGTCGGCCGACCTGATGATCAACGTGGCCAAGACGTCACGGCGGATGCACGGGACCACCATGAGCCCCCGGATCCGGGGGCTGGTCTCCTCGATGGCCAAGGAGGCGTCGCGGCTCATGCGGCTCGCCCTCGACGCCTACGCGGATGAGGACGCGGCGGTGGCCGCGGCCCTGGCCGACATCGACGACGAGCTCGACGAACTGAACCGGGACATGGTCCAGGCGATCTTCGAGGCCCACTCGGCCGGCTGGATCGACCTCGGCGCGGCCGTGCAGCTCGCCCTGGTGGCCCGGTACTACGAGCGGATCGGTGATCACGCCGTCAATATCGGGGAGCGGGTCACCTACATGATCACCGGGTGGCTGCCCGAGCAACTCGGCGCCTACCGGGAGGAGCTGCGGGCCCGGTTCGAAGCGGCGGACGGAGGATCCGGGGCCGACCCCGGAAGCGACCCTCGGTGACCGCCCGGCCCCGGTCCTCCGGCCTTCGCCCGGGGTCCCGATGGAGCTGATCGTCGGTCTCGTCGTCGGCCTGGTCTCCGGCGGGGTCGGCGCCCTCCTCGGCGTCCGGTTCGTCGGCAACCCGACCCATCAGCGCCCGCCCGCCCCGGACAGGGTTGCCGGTGACGGGGCGACGGCCGCCGCCGACCGGGCCGGGACGGCCCAGGTCGGCACAACCCCGGCTGGCAGAAACCAGGACGGCACGACCCAGGAGAGCACGGCGCCGGGCGGCACGGCGCCGGACGGCGCAGCCCCGGGGGAGGTCGACCCGGCCGCGGTGCTGGAGTCGGCATGGACCTCCCCGCCGACCGGGCCGAGCGGACCGGCCGCCGCCGAGTCGTTAGCCCCCGCCGCCAGCCCTGCGCCCACCACGATGTTCGCCGAGAATCTGGCCGTGGTGGCCAAGCTCCGGACCGACCCCGGGGGGCGGCTGGCGGGTGTCGACCCGCTCCCGGTCCCGTCGTCGAACGGGTCGGGCGGCGACGCCCCGGTGCGCGATCTGGCCTGGGTCCGGGCCGATCGGTTCGACCGGGTCCTCGACGCCCTGCCCCTCGGGGTGGTGGTTGCCGTCGCGGCCGGCACGATCCGCTATCGCACCGCCCTGGCCGGCCGGTACGAGCGGGGCCGCCATGGTGACGCCCTGGTGGAGGCGGCCATCGAGGAGGGGATCGAGGAGGCCCGGTCGGGTCGGGCGGCCCAACGGCCCCTCGACCTGTTCGGCCCACCGGCCCGGAGCCTCGTGGTCCGGGCCACCCCGATCCAGGGCCCCGACGGGGTGGCCGGCGTGGTGGTGGTCATCGACGACATCACCCGGGCCCAGGAGATCGACCGGGTCCGCCGCGACTTCGTCGCCAACGTGAGCCATGAGCTCCGAACTCCGGTCGGGGCGATCGGCCTGCTGGCCGAGACCCTGTGCGACACCGACGACCAGGAGGCGGTCGACCGGCTGGCCGGCCGGTTGCACCATGAGGCGATCCGACTCGGCGACCTGATCGACGACCTGCTCGCCTTGTCGAAGCTGGAGAGCGGCCAGGTCGACGAACCGGTTCGGGTCGACCTGGCCGAGGTGGTCGAGATCGCCCACCAGCGGGCGACCACGGCGGCCGCGGCCCGGGGGATCCGGGTCAACGTCTCGCTGCCGGACCCCGACGGGGGGCAGCCGTTGACCGTCGACGGTGACCGGCGCCAGATCGTCTCCGCGGTGGCCAACCTGATCGACAACGCCATCAAGTACTCCGATCCGAACGGGACGGTCACCGTCGCCGTCCGCCGGACCGGCAGCTCATGCGTGATCTCGGTGGCCGACGACGGGGTCGGGATCCCCGACGCCGCCCTGGGCCGGATCTTCGAGCGGTTCTACCGGGGCGACGACGCCCGCAGCCGCCAGACCGGCGGTACCGGCCTCGGCCTGTCCATCGTTCGGCATGTGACCATCAACCACCGGGGCACGGTGTCGGTGCGGTCCACCGAGGGGGTCGGCTCGACCTTCACGATGCAGCTGCCGGCCGCGGAGCCCGAACCGTCGTAGGAGGCGATCCCATGAGCGATACTGGACCCGTGGCCCAACCCCTGATCCTGGTGGTCGAGGACGAGGAAGCCTTCGTGGACGCGTTGACGCTCGGTCTGGCCCGCGAAGGGTTCCGGGTCGAGGCGGCCCGCGACGGAGCCGAGGCCCTCCAGCGGTTCGCCGAGCTCCAACCCGACCTGGTGCTGCTCGACCTGATGCTGCCCCGGGTCTCGGGACTCGATGTCTGCCGCCAGATCCGTCAACATTCATCGGTGCCGATCGTGATGGTGACCGCCCGCTCCGCTGAGGTGGACACCGTCGTCGGCCTCGAGGTCGGCGCGGATGACTATGTGACCAAGCCGTACCGGATGCGGGAGCTGGTGGCCCGGCTTCGGGCCGTGATGCGGCGCACCGGCCCCCAGGCGGGGGCTGAGGCGTCGGCGGGTGCCGCCCCGGAGTCGAGCTCGGCGGTGGTGGTCGGCGACGTGGCCATCGACCCGTCCAGCCACGAGGTCACGGTGCGGGGGGAGCCGGTCCGGCTGCCCCTCAAGGAGTTCGACCTGCTGCTCTACCTCATGGAGAACAACGGGCTGGTGTTGTCGCGTGACGCCTTGATCGAGCGGGTCTGGGGCCACGACTATGTGGGGGACACCAAGACCCTGGACGTGCATGTGAAACGGTTGCGGTCAAAGATCGAGGATGAGCCCTCGGCCCCGAGCCGGATCGTTACCATTCGGGGCTTGGGCTACAAGTTCGAACGCTCGCGGTCGTGACCGGGCGCCTCGACCCGGTCCGGGCCGCGGCCCGTGACGCGGTGCGGGGTTCGACCCCGTTCCATCGTCTGGCCCGCACCCACATCTGTTCCGCGGGTGGCGACGCCATGCTCGCCGTGGCCCTCGCCGACTCCCTGTTCTTCGCCGTCGACCCGAACGACGCCCGGTGGAAGGTGGCCGCCTACCTGCTGCTCACCCTGGCCCCGTTCGCCGTGGTGGCCCCCCTGCTGGGACCGGCCATGGACCGCCTGCGGGGCGGCCACCGGTTCATGGTCGTCCTGTCGGCGGTGGTACGGGCGGGCCTGATGGCCGCCCTCGTCCGCTATGTGCACACCCCACTGCTGTTCCCGCTCGCCTTCTCCATGCTGGTCATGGGGAAGACCTACGCGGTGGCCAAGAGTGCCCTCGTGCCGACCCTGGTGGACGACGAGCACGAACTGGTCCGTTCCAACGCCCGCCTCTCGGTGCTGAGCGGGATCGGAGGGGGTGTGGCCGGAGCCGTGGCCGCCGGGCTGCTCCAGGTTGGTGGTTCGGGAGCGGTGCTCGCCACCGGCTCCGCCGTGTTCGTCCTCACCGCCCTGTTCGGTCTACGGATTCCGGCCACCCGGGTGGCCACCGACTCCCCGGACGACCAGGAACGGGCGGAGCTGCGGGCCCCCGGGGTGGTCCTGGCGGCCAGCGCCATGGGCTACCTCCGGGGGGTGACCGGGTTCATCACCCTGCTGCTGGCCTTCTCCCTGCGGGGTGGGGTGGATCCGGGTCCCACGGCAACCGGCGTGGCGATCGGGCATCGGGTGCGGACCGGGCTCGGGCTGCCCCGCCTCGACCTGGCCACCGGCGGCGCCCCACCGTGGCATTTCGGGGTGGCCCTCGTCGGCGTCGGCGTCGGGGGCCTGGCCGGATCATTGCTGGTGCCCCGCCTCCGGGCCCGCTACCCGGAGGAACGAATCCTGGCCTTCGCCCTGGTCGGCCTGGCCGCCCTGACCGTGCTGGCCGCCCTGTCGTCCGGGGTGCTGGGGGCGTTCGTGGCCGGGACCGCGGTGGCCCTGGCCGGTACCGGGGGCAAGCAGTCGTTCGACGCCATCGTCCAGCGCGACGCCCCCGCCGCCGACCTCGGCCGCAGCTTCAGCCGGTTCGAGAGCCGCTTCCAGCTCTTCTGGGTGGTCGGAGCCCTGCTGCCGGTGGTGATCCCGATCCCGGCCCGGGCCGGTTACCTGGTCGTGGCCATCACGGCCACGTTCGTGGCGGCCATGTTCTGGTACGGCCGCCGCCCCGACCCCCGCTTACTGATCGAGGATGAGGACCTGGCCGCCCAGGTCAAGCGGCGGATCCGGAACCCGTTGCGTTCCAGCCCGCCGGGGTGACACCCGTCAGGCCGGGTCGGCGCCGTCGGGGTCATCGGCGTCGGGATCGTCGAGGTCCCCGCGGCCAGGATCGCTGACGTCACCGTCGGTCCCGTCGTCGAGGCCCCATCCGCCCAGTTCGGCCAGACCCGACAGGTCGTCGGGGATCTCCCCGTCGAAGGCATCCTCCGGCTCGCCCAAACCGATCCGGGTCAGCCACAGCCCGGGGGCGTCGACCTCGGCCGCGGTGGGGAGATCGAGATCATCGGCCCACAGCCGGGCCAGACCGTCATCCCCGGCTCGTTCGATCACCCCGGCGATGAACGCGTCGCCCCGATCGAGCAGGGTGTCGGTGATGTCGAGGCCGAGCAACCGTTCCATCATGCGGTCGGCAGGGGCCACGTTCACCCAGCGGGTGCGGAACTCCTCGGCGATGACGGCCTGTGAGGCCACCAGGCCATCGCCGATCCGGGCCACCGTGTGGTTGACGAACCCGAGGACCGCGGCCAGCAGGGCGTTGAGTTGGGGCACCAGCAGGTCGTGGGCGGGCGACCGCATCATCGACAGCATGGCGTCCGGATTGTTGAGCTGTTCGGTCAGCTCCTGGAGCCGGGACAGGTCAGGCGGGCCGTCACCCAGATCGAACTGGTCGGCCATGAGCTCGGGATCGGGCCGGAAGGCGGCGGCGAAATCGATCAGCAGCCCTTCGAGCCGCCGCCGTACGTGGGGGGTGGACAGCACGGCGTGGGTGGCGAGCTCGTGGATCAGCACCCAGAGTCGCAACTCCTCGACCGGGACGTTCCACTCGGCTGCGGTGGCGTCGATCGTGGACGGGACGACGAGGACATCGTCGGTGTGCCGGGGCACGGGCAGGTCGTACTGACCGAGGGCGGTACTCCCCAGGTGGCCGATCATGGACCCGGCACTGGCCGCCACCAGCATCGGGCCGAGGGAGGCCATCATCTGGCTGAGCATCATCCCGAGCGGGTCGCCGGGGGCGGCCTCCCGCTCGGCCCGGACCGCGGTGCCGAGGGCCTCACCGAAACGCTCGAAGAACGGGCGGTAGGCGGTCACGCTGCGACGGGTCCACTCGGTCTTCGTCACCGGGACGATGGTGGTGGCCGGGGGCAGACTGACCCCGGCGGCCTGGGCGACATGGAGCTCGGCCACCCGGGCCAGGGCCTCCAGGTCCATCCGGGTCAACGGCTCCAGGTTCGGGTCGGGGTTCCCGCCGGACGCCACGGCGCCCGCCATCTGGGATGCGGTGGCCCATGGATCGGCCGCTCCACCCGAGAACAGGGCGTTCAGGTCGAAGGGCAGGAATCCTCCGAAGGCGTCATCGCCGTCATTCACGCCTCCCATGGTAGGCCGGCGCTTCCCCACCCGGGCCGCGGTCGACCGGGTCGGCCGAGATCGAGGCCCCCGGCCGGGGCTCTTGATGGTGATCGGTGGTGCCGCCGCCGGCCATGGACGGCGGCGTCGGTGCCGGTACCGACGCCGGCGGGCGAACGGTGGAGACCGAGTGCTCGGCGGCGGTCTCGGGGAGGGTGGGAGCGGTCGGATCGTTGGCGGTGGGGCCGGTCGACGAGGTCGTTCGGGTCTCTCCGGCCGTGGCGGGGGGGCGACCGGTG
>JBKDZN010000052.1:0-9915 GCA_047971245.1 Acidimicrobiales bacterium | reverse complement strand
AGGGCACTCGCCTGGCAGGTCCTGATGTTGTAGGCCACCGCTTCCCCGTCGAGCGGGGTGCCGTCGTGGAAGGTGATGCCGTCACGCAGGGTGAGCGTCCACTGCCGGTAGTCCTCACTGGGTTCGGCCGTCTGGACCAGGTAGGGGACGATCTCCCCGTCCTCCTGGGTGATGAACAACGAATCGGAGATGGCCCCAAGGATCATGCGACAACTGATGGCACATGAGGTGGCGTACGGAACCCACGGATTGGCCGAGTCGGCCTCGACGCCGTACACCAGCGTGCCCCCGCGGACGGGTTCGCCCGCGTCGTCACGGGAATCGGTGCCGGTCGCACTACCCGACTCCGTCGTAACGTCCGTATTTCCCCCGGACGAGGCGCCTTCCTCATTGGTACTGGACGCCCCGCAGGCGGCGGCGGTCATTGCCAGCGCCCCTAATAACGCAACGATTCTGGTCGTCGTCGATCTCACCATGTACAGCCCATTCCCTTCGGATACGGACGTGCTCTGGGATGCACGTGCCCTGGGTCACGCAATGGTGGCCGAACCGGCCGGGCGGCACAACTTTGCTCCCGTCCTGCCATGGTTCGCGACCAAGCTGTTGCCCGACGGACACATTGCGACCGTCGGGCAACGGCCTCGGCCAGGATCGACGACGGGCCGCTCAACAAGTGCCTTCCAGGCACCAGACCTGGGCCAGGCGGTGGGCGCCGGCGATGATGGGCACCGACATCTCGGTCTCGCCGGGAATCGAGATCGAGGTGATGTCCTGCACCGCCGGATCGGCGATCACGCCCCAAAGCGTCCACGTGTACCAGAAGTTCCAGACGTTCTGGGCGAACAGCCGGTTGACCTGCTGGGCGGCCGCCTTGCGGGCCTCGGGATCGGGATCGTGTCGGATGATGTCGAACTGGGCGTCGATCTCCGGATCCTGGATCCGGCCCCAGTTCAGGGACAGCTCGGAACCGTCGGGGGCGATCGGCGTCGCCGTGGCCGACGTCCACCGGTACCACTGCTCGGTGGGATCGACCCCGCCGTGTGAGCGCCAGCCCTGGGCCTGGAACTGTCCGGTCAGGGCCAGGGTGATGTACTGGCCCTGCTCGATCGGGGTGATGCTCACCTCGATCTCGTCACCGAACGCGTCCCGCCACATCGAGGCGGTCAGTTCGTTCGATTCCACGTTGAACGCATCGTTGGTGGTGTTGAACTGGAGCTTGATGGGCGGCGGGGTTCCGACGTCCTGCTTGCAGGTCTCCCATTCGGCCCGGGCCGCCTCGACGTCGTAGGTCGGGTAACCGGAGTCGTCGAGGTAGCCCATCGACCCCGGCGGGAACGGGCCGTTGGCCGGCGTGGCGATCCCGGCCTCGCGTTCGGCCGCCCAACGGTCCCGGTCGAGGGCGTGGGCGAGGGCCTTGCGGCAGCTCAGGTGGATGAGCGGATTGCTCAGGTTGGCGCCGGCCGGGTCCATCTCGACGACGGGCTCACCTCGCAGGGCGGCCAGGGTCGGGTTCTCCCCCTGGGCGGAGTTGATCAGGATGTAGCTGGTCTCCCCGTAGGCGTTGGCCTGGATGGTGAAGAAGTCGGGGTTGGACTCGAACTTGGCGATCTCGTCGGCGTTGGCCGTGTGGATGATGTCGAACTGGCCACCCTGCAGCCCGTTGGAGCGGCCCTGGATGTCGACCGCCACCACCAGCTCCACCCGGTCCAGGTAGGGAAGGCCCTCCCCGGTCACCGAGTTCGGCCCGTCACCCCGCCAGTAATCCTCGTAGCGCTCGGCCACGAAGGCGTTGCCGTTGCCCGGGGTGTAGGAGACAAACTTGAATGGACCCGACCCCACCGGAGCGGTCGGGTCACCGGTGGCCGCGGCCTTCTCCTCGTCGCTCAGCAACGGGTTGTTGGGCAGGGTCTCCAACCACGCCTTCGACATCATCCAACCGCACGCCTGTTCCCGCAGCACGGCCTTGGGGCCGACCGCGTCCGGTTCCGCGTAGGTCAGGGTGACCGTCTGCCCCTCGAACTCGACGGTGTCGAGACCGATGAACTGGGAGCGGCGCAACGGGCTGTTGCGGCAGGCGTCGATGTTGTAGGCGATGGCTTCACCGTCGACGGGGGTGCCGTCGTGGAAGGTGATGCCGTCACGGATGGTGATCGTCCAGGCGGTGTAGTCCTCGCTCGGTTCGACCGCCTCGGCCAGGTACGGCACGACCTCGCCGTCCTCCCGGGTGATGAACAACGGGTCGGCCACGGCCCCCTGGATCATCATGCAGCTGATAGCACAGGCGGCCGAATACGGGGCCCACGGGTTGGCGGTGTCGGCTTCGATGCCGTACACCAGCGTCCCGCCCCGCACCGGCTCACCGGATTCCCGGTTGTCGCTGCCGAGGGCGTCCCCTTCCGCCCGGTCGGTGGCCACCTCGCCGGCGCTGTCCGAGGTGGTCTCCTCGGTCGACGCCTCATCGTTGGACGTGGAGGCCCCGCACGCCGCAGCGACCAGGGCCAACGCACACCACAACACACCCGCTTTTACCAATACCGCAGTCCTCACTGCGACCTCCCCTTTGGTTTTTGTCTTCACTAGTCGAACTTGTATTGAAACGATTGATCATTGATCAATGAACGTCTTCGTGGAGCTCTCCATGGGTTGGGGCTCGGCCGATCAGCAGCTGCCCTCCAGGCACCAGATCTGGTTGAGGCTGTGGGTGCCGCTGATCACCGGCATCGACATCCCGTAGTCGGGGATCGAGGTCGAGGTGATGTTCTGCACGTTCGGATTGGCGATGATCCCCCAGAGGGTCCACGTGTACCAGAAGTTCCACACGTTGGCCCCGAAGCTCCGGTTGATGGCCTCGGCGGCGGCTTTTCGGGCCGCCGGATCGGGGTTCTGGCGGATGATCTCGAGCTGGGCGTCGATCTCGGGGTCCTGGAACCGGCCGAAGTTGAGGGCCAGCTCGGACCCGTCGGGGGCGATCGGGTTGGCGGTGAGGGAGCTCCACCAGAACCACTGCTCGGTCGGGTCCACCCCACCATGGTTCCGCCAGCCCTGGGCCTGGAACTTCCCGGCCAGGGCCAGGCCGATGTACTGGCCCTGCTCGATCGGGGTGATGCTCACCTCGACCTCCTCACCGAACGCGTCCCGCCACATCGAGGCGGTCAGCTCGTTCGACTCGACGTTGAACGCATCGTTGGTGGTGTTGAAGGTGAAACTGACCGGGACGGTGCCGACGTCCTGCTTGCAGGTCTCCCATTCCGCCCTGGCGGCGTCGAGATCGAAGTCGGGGTAGCCAGAGTCCTCCAGATAGCCGATCGAGCCGGGCGGGAAGGGCCCGTTGGCCGGGGTGGACAGACCGGCCTCCCGTTCCTGGGCGAACCGGTCACGATCGATGGCGTGGGCCAAGGCCTTGCGGCAGCTCAGGTGGAGCAGGGGGTTGGCGGCGTTGGCCCCGGCGGGGTCCATCTCCAGGCTCGACAGGCCTCGGGCCTCGGCCAGGGTCGGGTTCTCCCCCTGGGCCACGTTCAGCAGGACGTAATTGGTCTCGCCGTAGTCGTTGGCCTGGATGGTGTAGAAGTCGGGGTTGCCTTCGAACTTGGCGATCTCGTCGGCGTTGGCGGTGTGGACGATGTCGAACTGGCCGCCCTGCAGCCCGTTGGAACGGCCCTGGATGTCGACCGCGACGACCATCTCGATCCGGTCCAGGTAGGGCAGGCCCTCCCCGGTCACCGAGTTCGGCCCGTCACCCCGCCAGTAGTCCTCGAACCGTTCGGCCACGAAGGCGTTGCCGTTGCCCGGGGTGTAGGAGACGAACTTGAACGGACCCGACCCCACCGGGGCGGCCACATCACCGGTGGCGGCGGCCTTCTCCTCGTCGGTCAGCAGGGGGTTGGTGGGGAGGGTCTCCAGCCACGCCTTGGAGAACTGGTAGCCGCAGACCCCGTCCCGGAGGTTGGCCTTCGGACCCGCCGCGTCCGGTTCCGCGTAGGTCAGGGTGACGGTCTGCCCCTCGGACTCGACGCTCTCCAGGCCGATGAACCGCGAGCTGCGCAGGGCGCTGGTGCGGCAGGCCTCGATGTTGTAGGCGACAGCCTCACCGTCGACCGGGGTGCCGTCGTGGAACAGGACCCCGTCGCGGATGGTCAGGGTCCACACCCGCTGGTCCTCGCTGGTCTCCACCGACTCGACCAGGTACGGGACCACCTCGCCGTCGTCCTGGGTGATGAACAGGGGATCGCCGACGACGGCCAGGATCATGTTGCAGCTGATGGCACAGGACGTGCCGTAGGTCGTCCACGGGTTGGCCGAGTCGGCTTCGATGCCGTACACCAGCGTCCCGCCCCGCACCGGCTCACCGGCCTCCCGGGTGTCGGCCCCGGTGGCCTCGCCCTCGGCCCGAGCGGCCGAGACGTCCGGTGAGGTTGCCGCCGGTTCGGCCGCGTCGTCGTTGCCCGACGACGCACCGCAGGCGGCGGCCACCATGGCCAACCCCCCCAACAGCGCGAACAACCTGGCCACCTTGCTAGCCACCGCGGCCCTCCCCTTGTCCTGTGCCCGGTGTTCCGGTGCCACCTCGCACCGAAGCCCCCACATGGTGGCCGAAATGTGACGGAGACCACAAGCTCTGGAATTCGGGCTGGGTGGCGGCGGCCCGGTCGGGCTGGGCCGGGTTGCTCAGGCGCGGATCACGACGGGGGTGCCCAGCGGCAGCACGCCGGCGAGCTCGGTGATGACGTCGTTGCCGACCCGGATGCAGCCGTGGCTGACGTCGGTACCCAGGGATTCCGGCTGGTTGGTGCCGTGGATCCCGATGACGGCGGCACCCCCGTTGAACCGGTCGAGTGACTCGCTGAACCCGGACAAGCCGAACGCGTACGGTCCGTAATCCCCCTCGGGGTCGGGGGGCTGCAACAGCTCGATCAGGTAGAACGACCCAAGGGGGGTCGGGGTCTCCCCGGTCCCGATGGCCACCGGAGCGGTAACGATCGGCTCCCCCTGCCGAAAGACCTGGAGCTGGTGGTCGGACACATCGACCTCGATCCGGTACGAGGTGGCAGCCAGGGTGACGTCAGTGGCCGCCACCCAGCCGACGGTTCCGTTCGGGCGGACCGGTAGCAGGACCTTGATCCAGGGCCCGGTGCCGTCGTCGAGCACGAGCAGGGTGAGCGGGGCCCCACTCGCGATGGGGTTGGCCAGCTCGGCGGCCGGAACGTCGCCCCCCGGCTCGGTGAAGGCCACCACGGATGAACCGACCGCGGTGGCGATGAGGCTGTGATCGGCGGTCGGGACGATCGTTCCCGACGCCGACCCGTCGTCGGAGAACTCGACACTGACCGTCGGTCCCGTCTCGGCCCCGGCCGGATCCGCGGCCAGGGGGGCCGGGCCCGCCGAGGCGTCGCTCCCGCAGGCCCCGAGCAGCAGGGCGAGGGCGGCGACGCCGACCAGCCCGGGCTGGACTCGGCGCGGTAACGGCCTCAACCGGTGTAGGTGGGCGTGGCGGGGGTGGCCCGGGCCGGCGGGGCAACCGGCACCGCGATCTGGGGCGCCGAAGTCGGGGGGATGGTGGCGGGCGGCCGGGTGGTCCTCGGCACCTGACCCGCCGTGGTCGGTGTGGTCGACACCGAGGTGGTCGGCGGCTGGGTGGTGGGCGGCGTGGTGGTGCTCGGCACCTGGGGGACGATCGGGGGCTGCAGCTCATCGGGCGTGCATTCGACCCCGACGGTGAAGCCCATGCTGGAGAGGCCCTCGTCGCCGAGACGCAGGTCCAGTTCGATGGTCTCCCCGAGGGTGACCCGCTCCCGCTCGACGACCTGACCGTCGGCGACATCCTCCACCCCGGCGATCTCGGCCGATGAGGCTCCGGTGCTGACCAGCAGCACGTTCCCGGGATGGATCGAACCGTTGTTGCTGGCGATCACCCGCACATCGCAGGGCGTACCGACCAGCTCGGCCGGCACGGCCTGGGAGGCGACATGATGCACCGAACCCGGCTCGCCCGACACGGACTCCTCTGGAGCAGCCACCACGATCTCGTCATCGGCGAGGGCCGGCGAGGCCAACGCCACCAAAGGGATGATCCCGGCAGCGACAAAAAGAGCAGTACGGACGGGGGGCCTACGGGTCATGGCTGGGAACGTAGCAGGACCGCTTCGAGCCCCGACCTGAGGAGAGTCACCTCGGGTGTATTTACTCAGGTGCAAGCACCGGTCGGGCGTGTGGCCAGGCCACCATCGAGGTTCAAGCAGCTCAGCTGTCCGGCGTGGCGCTCGGCGCGGTGGCCTGCCACAGGGACTCGATGGTCGACTCCTCCAACTCGCCCGAGCTGCGGGCGACGACCTCGTTCTCCGAATCGAGATACACCACGAACGGGAACCCACCGGCGCCGTAGGCCTGATAGGCGCTGGAGTCGGTGGTATCCCGCATGATCGGCGACGAGAACCCCTCCTGCTGGAGCCACAGGCCGGGAGGGAAATTGCCCCGATCGGGGATCACGCCGGTGGACACGGCGTAGATGTCGACACCCTCGGGCACCTTGCCGTCGTCGACCATGGACTGGACCAGCGGCACCTCCCGCTGGCAGTGGGCGCACCAGTGGGCCACGAAGTAGATCACCTTGGGACGACCGTCGTTGGTGATGCTGATCGGCTCTCCGTAGAGGTCGGTTCCGGTCAGGTTGGGGGCGACGAGACCGGCCGCCGGATCGGTGGCCGGATCGCTGACACTGGTCCCTTCGGGCATGGCCGGCAGGCTCTCACCGTCAATGGTCACCTCACCGGTCGGTTCCGCCAGGTCGTCGACCGCCGAATCACGGCTGGTGGCCAGATAGGCCACGAACAACAATCCCCCCACCACGATCACGGCGATGGCGGCGATGAAGCCGAGATTCGAGGAACCCGGGGTGGATTTGGTCGGATTGGTCATGGTCGCCTCCCGGTCAGGTATACGGCGGTTAACACGATGATGGTCAGGAACCCGATGCCCGCCATGGTCGGGATGGTCATGAACCCGAACTCCCGGACCCAGACGGTGGAGCACGGGTTGCCGAGATCACAGAATCCGGTGCTCCCGGTGATCTGCTCGTAGCGGTGATAGATCGACACCGGCAGACCGCCGACGGCCAGGGCGCCGCCCAGCATCACCAGGGCCCGGCGCCGGGTGATCGCGGCGGCCACCAGCACCAGGGCGGCCGGATACATGAATCCCCGCTGGATCCAGCAGTTCTGGCACGGCGGGTAGTGGGCGACTTCCGACAGGTACAGGGAACCGAGTGTGGCGGTGACGGCGACGGCGGCCGCGGCCGGGACGGCGAAGGGGCGGATCCAGGCCCTGATCCCCCACCGGTCGGTCCGGTCGAACAGCCACGACACGATCACGACCACGATGAGGCCGAGACATAGCATCGCCAACAGGGCGAAGAACAGGGTCATGGTCGCGACCGGCAGGGCGGTGGACGATACCGGCCGCGACCGAAACGGGGACGAAAACGACACCCACCGGCCACCCCGTTCTCCGGGCGTGGCCGGTGGGCCGTCGTTGGTGGAGCTTGACCGATCAGACCCGGCTCGGGCCCGGCGGGTCAGCCGATCTCGTCGTTGCCGCCGGCGCCGATGGGGGTCACATCGGCCCCGTTGCCGGCCTGCTCGGCCCCGATCGAGGCCAACCAGCGGGCGGGATCCTGTTCCTCGCCCTCCCGGGAGAGGAACGCCATCGGCTGATAGTCGGGGGCCGAGGTGGCCAGTTCCCGGTGCCGCATCAGGCCGGTGCCGGCCGGAATCAGCTTGCCGATGATGATGTTCTCCTTCAGGCCGATCATGGAATCGGAGCGGCCCTCGATGGCCGCCTCGGTGAGCACCCGGGTGGTCTCCTGGAACGACGCCGCCGACAGCCAGGAGTCGGTGGCCAGCGAGGCCTTGGTGATCCCCATGATCTCGGGACGACCCTCGGCCGGCCGCTTGCCCTCGGTGACGAGGCGGCGGTTCACGTCGGCGAACTGCCACTGGTCGCAGCGCTCCCCGGGGAGGAAGTCGGAGTCGCCCGGTTCCTGGATGGCCACCCGGCGGGTCATCTGCCGCACGATCAGCTCGATGTGCTTGTCGTGGATCGACACGCCCTGGTCCCGGTAGACCTTCTGGACCTCTTCCACCAGGTACTGCTGGGTTTCCCGGATACCCCGGATCTCCAACAGCTCCTTCGGGTCGCGGGGACCGTCGACGATCGGATCACCGGCGGTGATCTCCTGGCCGTCGACCACCTCGAGACGGGCGGCCAGGGGGACGACGTAGTCGTCCTCGCTGCCGTCGTCGCCGATGATGGTCACGGCCTTGCCCTTGCCCTCGTCCTCGACGATGCGGACCGTGCCGGAGATCCGGGCCAGTGTGGCCTTGCCCTTCGGGCTCCGGGCCTCGAACAGCTCGACGACCCGGGGCAGACCACCGGCGATGTCGGCGCCACCGGCCACACCACCGGTGTGGAAGGTCCGCCTGGTGAGCTGGGTGCCCGGCTCGCCGATGGACTGGGCGGCGATGACACCGACCGCTTCACCGACCTCGATATCGATGCCGGTGGCCAGCGACATGCCGTAGCTGGCCGCGGTGATCCCCACCGGGGAGTCGTCGGTCAGCGGCGACAGGACCCTGACCCGGCTGACATCGGGATCGTCGCGCAGGGCGTTCATCTCCGACTCGCGGACCATGGTGCCCCGCGGGTAGACCGTGCCGTCGCTGAGGGTGACGTCGTCGGCCAGGACCCGGCTGTAGAGCCGGGTCTCCAGGTAGGTCCGGACCATGACGGCGTCGGGGTCGCCCGGACCGGCCGCGGCACCGGTGACCCGGTTGTAGTACCCGTCGGGCTTGACGTCGTCGATGAACAGGCCCCGCACCGGACGGCCCTCGCCGAACGGGTCCCGGTCGTTGATGATGACCTCCTGGGCCACGTCGACGAGCCGGCGGGTCAGGTACCCCGAGTCCGCGGTCCGCAGGGCGGTGTCGACCAGGCCCTTCCGGGCCCCCGGGGTGGCGATGAAGTACTCCAACATCGTCAGACCCTCACGGAAGTTCGACTTGATCGGCCGGGGGATCATGTCGCCACGGGGGTTGGCCACCAGACCACGCATGCCGGCGATCTGCCGGACCTGCATCATGTTCCCCCGGGCGCCGGAGCCCACCATCATGTCGATGGGGTTGAACTGGCGGGCCCGGAGGTTCACCTCCATGGCTCGCCGCACCTCGTCGGTGGCCGCGGTCCAGATCTCGACCTCTTTCTGGCGTCGCTCACCGTCGGTGATGATGCCCCGGCGGAACTGACCCTCGATCTTCTCCGCCTCTTCCTCGTGGCGGTCGAGGATCTCCTGCTTGTCCGGCGGGGTCGACACGTCGTCGATCGAGACGGTCAACCCGGAGCGGGCGGCGAACTGGAAAGCCAGGGCCTTGATCCGGTCCAGGCTGGCCGCCACCTCCGCCTTCGGGTAGCCGGTGGCCAGGTTGTCGACGATGAGGCCGATGTCGCGCTTGCGGACCACCTCGTTGATGTAGGGGAAGTCCTCGGGCAGGGCCTGGTTGAACAGGACCCGACCGGCGGTGGTCTTGGTGTAGACCGCGGCCTGACCGTTGGCCGGCGTCTCGAGCAGGTCGGGATGGCGGAACTCGATCGGTCCGTGCAGGCCGATGGCGCCGGACTCGTACGCTCGCTCCACCTCGTCGACCCGGCGGAACACCCCACCCCCGGGATCGTCGTCGACCATCTCGGTGAGGTAGAACGAGCCGATCACCATGTCCTGGGTCGGGGTGACCAGGGGACGGCCATGCGCCGGGGACAGCACATTGTTGGCCGACAGCATGAGCACCCGGGCCTCGGCCTGGGCCTCGGCCGACAGGGGCAGGTGGACCGCCATCTGGTCACCGTCGAAGTCCGCGTTGAAGGCGGTGC
>JBKDZN010000051.1:0-23198 GCA_047971245.1 Acidimicrobiales bacterium | reverse complement strand
TCCGGGCGAGGCCGACGTGCCGTGGCCATGTGACGGTGAGAACAAGTACATCGTCCATTTCCCCGAGACCAAGGAGATCTGGAGCTACGGATCCGGCTACGGCGGCAACGCCCTGCTGGGCAAGAAGTGCTTCGCCCTCCGGATCGCCTCCACCATGGCCCGCGCCGACGGCTGGCTGGCCGAGCACATGCTGATCATCGGGGTGACCAACCCCAAGGGTGTGAAGCGCTACATCGCGGCCGCCTTCCCCTCCGCCTGCGGCAAGACCAACATGGCCATGCTGATCCCCACCCTGCCGGGCTGGCAGGTGGAGACCATCGGCGACGACATCGCCTGGATGAAGTTCGGCGACGACGGTCAGCTCTACGCCATCAACCCCGAAGCCGGATTCTTCGGCGTGGCCCCGGGCACCTCAGACGAGACCAACCCGAACGCCATGGAAACCCTGATGCAGGGCAACAGCATCTTCACCAATGTGGCTTCCACCCCCGACGGTAGTGTCTGGTGGGAGGGCATGACCGAGGACGTCCCGCCCCGGCTGACCGACTGGCGGGGCAACGCCTGGACCCCGGAGAGTGACACGCCGGCCAGCCACCCCAACGCCCGTTTCACCACCCCGGCCAGCCAGTGCCCGTCGATCTCGCCCGAGTGGGAGGACCCCAAGGGGGTTCCGATCTCCGCCATCCTGTTCGGCGGGCGTCGGGCCACCAACGTTCCCCTCGTCACCGAGGCCCGCGACTGGCAGCACGGCGTGTTCCTCGGCTCGGTCATGAGCTCCGAGAAAACCGCGGCCGCCGCCGGTGCCACCGGAATGGTCCGTTTCGACCCGTTCGCCATGCTCCCGTTCTGTGGCTACAACATGGCCGACTACTTCGAGCACTGGCTCGAAATCGGCGACAAGGGCGAGACCAGCAAGCTCCCTCGCCTGTTCTGGGTGAACTGGTTCCGGCGGGACGAGGATGGTTCGTTCCTCTGGCCCGGATTCGGTGATAACTCCCGCGTCCTCAAGTGGGTGTTCGAGCGTTTGGACGGCGCCGCCGATGCGGTTGAAACCCCAATCGGGATGGTCCCGACCGTGGACGGCATCGATCGATCCGGCCTCGACCTGGACGACGCCACCATGACCAAGCTGACCGCGGTGGAACCGGCTTCGTGGCAGGGTGAGGTCGCCCTCATCCGGGATCATTACGCGATGTTCGGTGATCGTCTCCCCGCTCGCCTCCTGGGTGAACTTGACCGTCTCGACGAGCGACTTGCCGGCTAATTCAGCGGCCCGGCCGGCCAGATACCGGCGAATCGCCTAGCGACCAAACCCGTAGGTCGACGCAGAAAACTGCAGCAACACACGGCTCAGCCGCCCCGGTACGCTTTTCGGGGCGGCTGAGTCGATTCTCCCGCAACTTGCTCGTCGGGGAAGCAGGCTGACTACCGTTCGCGGCGTGAGGGAAGATGAGCGGGACATACCGCGATTGAGGCACCCATGAGCGGCCCCAGCGTCTTGGTGGTCAGCCAGCGGCACCGACCCGACGGTTTCGGCCGCCAGCCCGGCCATGTTGCGTTCGCGGAGGCGGAGGACATCCTGCTGGCCGCGGCCAACGCCGATGTGGTCATGATCGACTGGACCCAGCGCTCGATCGACATCCGGGTCCGCCGGGCCGTCACCGGCCTGGGCCATCGTTTTCTCGGCGACGGCGCGGGGCGGGCGCTGCAGGAACACCTCCCCCGCCGCCGTCACGGCGCGTCCTCGCGGAGCATCCCCCGTCGGCGCTACGACCTGGTGATGCTGCTGGGGTTCACCCTCTGGGACTCCAGCCTGCTGGAACCGCTCGATGATGTGTGCCGCAACGCCGATCGGGTCGCGGTCTGGCTGCCCGAGGCCTGGCGCAGCGAGTTCGACAACCCCCGGCTGCGGTTCGAGCCGTTCCACCGGGCCGACGCCCACTTCATCGGCATGTGGCCGGCGGTCGAGCAGCTCAGCCGGGCCACCGACCGGCCCGTCCACTACCTTCCGCCGGCCGTTGACACCGTGGGGTTCTGCCCGCCCCGGCACCCGGATGACCCCGCGGGTGACCACCCGGACCGTCGCCCCATCGATGTGCTCGGCATCGGCCGCCGCGACGAGATCCTGCACCGCCACCTCCAGCGGTGGGCCGAGGCCAGGGGCCGCTTCTACCAGTACGACACCCTGACCGGCGGCCGGGTCATGGATCCGACCGAGCACCGTCGCTACCTGGCCGGCACCTACGCCCGCACCAAGGTGGCGCTCACCAACTTCGCCAAGTACGACCAGCCCAAGGTGACCCAGGGAGCCCGGGAGATCCCGGGCCGGTTCTTCGAGGCGATGGCGGCGGGGACCCTGATGATCGGTCAACCGCCGGCGACCGACGACCAGATCGCCCTGGCCGGCCGCACCCTGGTGGCCCCGCTGTCGACCGATCCCGACCAAGCGGTCGAGCAGATCGACGCCCTGGTCACCTCGTCCGCGGCGGGCCTCCGGGCCCACCAGGTGGCCACCGCGTTGCGGTGCCACGACTGGGCTCACCGGTGGGTCAGCCTGTTCGAGGCCACCGGCGTGCCCATCCCGGTGGGCCTGTCCGAGCGGGTGACGGAACTGGCGGCGCTGGCCAATCGGATCGACCGGACGCCCGGAACGGACGCCCCGCCCGGCCACGCCCGTACCGTAGAGAGCATGGGGGCGGCGATGCACACCAGCCACCGTCGCCCCGTCCCCGCGGGGTTGCGGGACCAGCGCCGTGACCCGGCCGCGAACCAGCCGGATGCCTCCCCGAGCCCGGGGCCCGGGGGGCGCGCCACCGAGACCTCGAGCCCGAGACCTGGGGCCCGGGCCGGGGCCTGACGCCCGGAGCCTGACGCCGGGCCCGAGGCGATGGCCTGACGCCCGAAGATCTGAAGCCCGGAGCCTGAAGTCGGGCCCGAGGCGATGGGCCTCCGGCCCGGGCCCGTCACCTCGAACGACGTTCCAGGGCCGGCGGAGCCACCGTCCCCCGGCCTCCGGCCAGGGTTCCCGAGGCCGCGCCCAGCCGGTAATCGGCGAAGAGCTTCGACGCCTGACGCGAGATCGTGCGCATCAGGGCCCAGTTGACCCCACCCCCCACCGCCGCGCCGACGCCGAAGGGCACCAGCCGACCGAGGCCGAGCAGACCCTTCCGGGTCCCGAATCGGGTCACCACCCGCGACGCCATGGTCGTGTTGAGCCGCCGCACCGCGTCGAGCGCGGCCACGTCACCGCCGGCCACGCCGGCTAGCAGGCTGGCCACCCGCTCCCCACCCCGGCTGGAGGCGGCCACGTCATCCAGGAGCAGACCGGCCTGGTCGGCCGCCTGCTCTCCGAACGCCAATACCGACAACACCCAGGCCCGCCGTTCCTCCGGGGCGGCCGCCGTCCGCCCGTTGAGCGCACCGATGGTCATGATCAGATCGGTCGATCGCAGGGCGAACCAGGCCAGATCGACGCCGAGGGCTGACGCCGCCACCGCCGTGCCCACGCCCGGGATGGCGGCGGCCGCGCCGCTGACGGCACCCACCCGGGTCAGCTCCCGGGAGAACCGTCGGCTCACCGCGTCGACCCGCTGGTCGAGGGTCAGTCCCGGCGCGGCCTCGGCGCGGGCCAACGCCTGATCCCAACGGCGTTCCACCGCCTCGTCGACCGCGGTGAGCACTGCCGTACCGATACCGTCCAGCACCGGTCCGGGAACCCTCCCCAAAGCCCGGGCCCGGGCCCGGTCACCGATACCCATGCCGTCTTCCGTGCTGCGCCATGGCCCCAGTCTGGCAGCATCGGGGGCGCGGGAGGCGATCGCCGATCAGGGCCACACGAGGGCCTGGACGGGCCGGTCGATCGACACCCGCCACGACCGCAGTCCGGCGACCGGCCACACCATGACATCGTCGGAGTAGGTGTAGGCAATCGCCGACCCGTCCGGGGCCCACACCACCGGGGTGCCGGGGTTCATGCCGTCGCCCAGCAGGACGTACGTTCCGGTGTCGAGCTCGACGAGCAGGGGTAACGACAGCACCCCATTGTCGACCGCGGTGGCCAACCGGTTCCCGTCCGGCGACACCGCCACCGCCGGTCCCCACGCCTCCACGTCGAGCCGGACGACCGGTTCGGGGAGCGGGATCGTCCGTTGGTCGGGCTCGTCCGGTGTACCCACCGCGATCGTGCAGACCGCCGGGCCCGTGCAATCGTGGCTGACCAGCCACCGCCCGTCGAAGCTGAGGATCTGTCCGACCGCCACGGGCCGGGCGGATCCATCCCGTCCCAGCAACCAGGTGCGGTCGCCCCGGCCCACCAGCAGCTCGTCGGCCCAGCGTCCCCACACCCGCACCGCCGGCCCCTCGACCTCCCAGTGCCGTGCGGCGGTGACCGGAACCGGCCCGTGAGCCGCACCACCGGCTCGTCCACCGTCCGGGGCGACGTCGACCGCGGTGGCCTCCACCGGGACCGAACCGGCGCTCCGTTGCACCAGCAGGATCGAACCACCGTCGGGCAGGATCCGGCTGAGCGGCACCCGGGTGCGACGCTCGCCGAGTCCGGCGACGATCGCGTCGCCGTCGATGACGACCTTCCGGCTGAAGGCCACGGGCGGAGCACCGTCGATGTGAAGCACGCTGGCCGCCTCCTCCCCACGACCCGCCGCCGGCGCCAGATCCACCTCGGACGGTGCGACCGCAGCCCGGTCGACCGAGACGAGCCAGCCGTCGCTGGTGAAACCGGAGAGCACCCCGCCGATGAGCGGCAGGTGCTCGTCGAAGGTCGGGATCGGGTGGACACGCCGCCCGTCACCAACCGGATCGACCACGTCGGGGCGGACCGGCGGCGGGGTGGGCGACGGGATGAACAGGGTCGACGGCACCACCGGCTCCACCTCAGCGGCCGGCCGGCCCAGCACCACCAGAGCCACCGCCACCAGCCCCAACGCGACCAGCCCGGCCAGCACCGGCCCCGGGGACGGGCGCGCCGCGTCCGCCCCCGGATCCCGCTCCAGGTCGACCAGCTCGACCGGCTCCTCGAACGGGTCTACGTCGTGGTCCCACCCGGCCATACAACCCCCCGGTGGCCGACGCATCGACGGTCAGCGTCGGACTACGCCGGTGTGAGAATCATCCCCCGGATCCCCATTCCCATCAAGAACAGGCAGCCCAACCCGTACAACAGGTAGAGGCGGTGCTCGAGTTGTTGGCGGTAGCTGTAGATGATGCCGACCGTGGCCAGGGACACGAAGCCGTAGACCACATGGAGCTGGTCGTAGGCCCGATCGTGCTGCTGGAGCACCAGCACCCCGAGGATGGCCTGGGCCGCCACCGACACCTGGGCGAATCCGACCGCCCACCACAACTCCCGGCGACGCAGGGCCGGATACCAGTTGGCCAGCAGGGCCCAGATCCCGGCGACCGCGTTGCTGATCACCAACACCCAGGCCACGGCGACGTGGAGGTCGAACACCACGGCCTGGAGGGTACCGGCGGCAGGTCACGAACGAGGTGGCTGATCCCGCTCTGACGGACGGTTCTCATTCCCAGTTCGCTGCGGCCGCCGATTGGTGCGAGCATTGTGCGATGCGTCACCGGAGGTACTACATCGAGTCGCTCCGCACGTCGGGTCGCCTGGTACCCCAGGTCGGTGGTGACCTGATCGTGGCCGCCACCGAGGAGAACCAGGACCTCGACTGGGAGCTCGTCTACCGGTCGAGTCGGCCCTGGGTGCTCGATGTCGCCCCGTACGATCTCGAGATGGACGGGCCCGAGGGGAGCTTCACCGGTCCGGCCATCCTGGTCCGCTCCGACGGCCGGTCACACGTGTTCCGCGGTGTCGGCTCGCTCGACGGCTTCGACGCTCCCCTGATCGACCGGGCCGAGATCGACCTTCGCTAGTGCCGCCGGTCCTACGGTTGCTCCCCGGTCACCCACCGTTCTGACCGTGGGTGCTCCGAGAACTTGGAGCACCCACGGTCAGAACCGGTTCGGGCGGGCGGGCGTCGCTCAGGCCACGGCGTTGGTGGTGCGCAGCTTGGCGATCTCGTCACTGTCGAACCCGAACTGGCCGAGCACCTCGTCGGTGTGCTGGCCGGCGTGGGGGGCGGGCCGCTTGATCTCCGGGCTGGTGCGGCTGAACCGGGGGGCCGGGGCCGCCTGGGTCATCCCGTTGGCCTCGACGAAGGTCTGACGGGCCACATTGTGGGGATGCTTGGTGGCCTCCTCCATCGAGAGCACCGGGGCGAAACAAACGTCACTGTGCTCCATGATGGCGCACCACTCGTCGCGCGACTTGGTCTTGAACAGGGCGGTGACCCGTTCCTTCATGGCCGGCCACTGGTTCCGATCCATCTGGGGGGCGAGATCCGGCTGCTCCCCGAGGCCCGAGAGCTCCAAGAGTTCGGCGTAGAACTGGGGCTCGATCGAACCGATCGAGATGTACTCACCGTCGGCGCACTCGTAGGCGTCATAGAAGGGGGCGCCGGTGTCGAGCATGTTGGTGCCCCGCTCGTCCCGCCAGAGACCGGCCGTCTTCATGGTCCAGAACATGTTCATGAGGGAGGCGGCGCCGTCGACCATGGCCGCGTCGACCACCTGCCCCTGCCCCGATGACTTGGCTTCGAGCAGGGCACAGACGATGCCGAACGCCAGGTACATGCCGCCGCCACCGAAGTCGCCGACCAGGTTCAGCGGCGGCACCGGCCCCTCACCGCGCCGGCCGATGGGCGCCAGGGCGCCTGCGAGCGAGATGTAGTTGATGTCATGCCCGGCGGCCTGGGCGTAGGGGCCTTCCTGGCCCCAGCCGGTCATCCGGCCGTACACGATCCGGGGGTTGCGGGCGAGGCAGTCCTCCGGGCCGAGGCCCATCCGCTCGGTGACCCCGGGACGGAAGCCCTCCATGATGACGTCGGCGGACTCGACCATCTTGAGCACGGCCTCGACACCGTCGGGGTTCTTCAGATCGACACCGATCGAGCGGCGGCCCCGCGTCAGCGAGTCCTTGGGCGGGTTCGACGGATCGCCGCCGGAGACGGCACCGGACCGATCGACTCGGATGACGTCGGCGCCCATGTCAGCGAGCATCATGGCGCAGAACGGGCCGGGGCCGATGCCGGCCAGTTCGATCACGGTGATGCCTTGGAGAGGTCCCATGGCCCCTCACCGTAGATCGCGCCCTGCCGTGGCGGCCAGCGGACGGACGGCATCGCCTCCGGGCGAGCCCCGACGCCCCCAGGACCCGGGCCGGGCGGGTTCAGGACGCGGGGTTCCCGAGGCCCGGGATCAGGAAGCCAGCCGGAGTTGGGACCGGGCGGGGACACGCACGCTCACTGTGGGGACCGGAGCGCACCGTTGGCGGCGGCGGACGGCCTGGTCGGGGTCGATCCCGGGGTGGTCCAACCGGTGATGCGCCCCCCGGCTCTCGGTCCGGGCCAGGGCCGCGTCCAACACGAGCCCGGCGATCCGGTGCATGGTGCGAGTGGCGGTCGACGCCGCCGGTGCCGGCACCAACCGGGCCAGCCTCTCCCGCCCCGCGGCCAGGCCGGCCCCGTCCCGTTCCACCCCGGCGTGGGCCCACAGCAGCTCCCGGACGGCCTGCGCCAGGGCCCGATCGGCGGCCACCGCGGCCGACTCCGGGGCGGCCACGGTCGGACCGGCCGTTCCGGAGGCGGGGCCGGGAAGCCGCCGGGGGACGACTGCATCGGGGGGGATGTCGATCCGGTCGGACCGAGCGTCCGTCCCCGGCCTCGACGACCAGGCCCCGGCCCGGACGTCGGCGGCCACCGCCTGCGAGGCGACCAGGCCTTCCAGCAGGGAGTTCGAGGCCAGGCGGTTGGCCCCGTGCAGGCCCGACGAGGTCACCTCGCCCACCGCCCACAGGCCGGGAAGGGAGGTGCGCCCCGAACGGTCGACCGCGACGCCGCCCATGCAGTAGTGGGCGGCCGGGGTGACCGGCAGGGGTTCGTGCGCCGGGTCGAAGCCGTGCGCCCTGGCCAGGGCATCGACGGTGGGGAATCGGGCCCCGAAGGCCTCGCCGACCGCCTCGGTGGCATCCAGCATCGGCCGGTGTCCGGCCGCGGCATGACGGTAGATGGCTCGGGCCACCATGTCGCGCGGGGCCAGCTCGGCGTCGGGGTGGACACCGGGCATGAACCGTCGACCGGTCTCGTCGATCAGCACGGCCCCTTCTCCCCGCAGGGCCTCGGTCAGCAGCGGTAGCCGGTCCCCGGCCGGGACGTCGAGCGCCGTCGGGTGGAACTGCACCATCTCCATGTCGGCCAGGACGGCCCCCGCCCGGGCGGCGGCGACGACCCCCGACCCGATGACCTCACCGGGCGTCGTGGTCCGCGAGAAGCAGTGGGCGTACCCTCCGGTGGCCAACACGACCGCCGACGTCAACAGCACCAGTGGGCGGGTATCGCCCCGGGGATCCGGGACGGCTGCCGGTTCGAGCACCACCCCGGCCACCGTCCCGTCCCGGCGAACCAGGTCGACCAGGTTCATCCCGGTCAGGACCTCGATGTCAGGGTGGGTCTCCACCGCGCGGCGTAGGGTGGCCACCACCGCGGCACCGGTGGCGTCGCCCGAGGCATGGATGATCCGGCGGGCCGAGTGGCCGGCCTCACGACCCTGCGCCAGCCGCCCGTCGGCGGACCGATCGAAGGGCGCGCCGAGGGCCACGAGAGCATCGATGGCGGCCGGTCCCCCGGCGGTGATGGCGGCGACGATGTCGGGATCGGCGATCCCGACGGCCACGGCCACGGTGTCGACGGCGTGGGCGGCCGTGGTGTCGTCGGGCCCGATGGCCGCGGCGATCCCGCCCTGGGCCCAGCGGCTGGAACCGCCGTCGCCCAGGGCGGACTCGGCCGTGACGAGGGTGCAGGCCCCGAGGGCCAGGGCGGTGGACATCCCGGCCACGCCGGAACCCACAACCACGACCCGTCGGCGCCCGACCGGTACTACCTGACCGCCGACGGTCACCGTGGCCGTCCCGGATCCGTCACGGGCCGACACCGGGCCTCGACCCGGGATCGTTCCTCCGCCGGCCGGCCCCGGCCCGGTCATCGAGCCGCGGCCAGGGTCGGCGGTGCGGTGATGGCCAGCATCCGGTCGACCGAGGCCCGGGCCCGTTCGGCCACGTCGGCCGGCACCACCACCTCGTGGGTCATCGTCTCCAGGGAGTGCCGGATCTTCTCGAGCGTGATCTTCTTCATGTGCGGGCACAGATTGCACGGCCGCACGAACTCGACGTCGGGATGTTCGACGGCCACATTGTCCGACATGGAGCACTCGGTCACCATCACGACCTGGGCCGGTTGTTCCCGTCCGACCCAGGCGATCATCCCCGCGGTGGAACCGACGAAATCGGCCTCGTTGAGCACATCGGGCGGGCATTCGGGGTGGGCGATGATGCTGATGCCCGGGTAGTTGCCCCGGTAGTCCCGCAGTTCGGCCCCGGTGAACTGCTCATGGACCATGCAACTGCCGTCGTAGGTGATGATCTCCTTGTCGGTCTGGGTCGCCACCCATCGGGCCAGGTACTGATCGGGCAGGAACAGCACCCGGTCGGCGTCGAGCGACTCGACCACCGCGACGGCGTTCCCCGAGGTGCAGCACAGGTCGACCTCGGCCTTCACCTCGGCGGAGGTGTTGACGTAGCTGACGACCGGTACCCCCGGGTACTCGGCCCGCAGCCGCCGCACGTCGGCCCCGGTGATCGACTCGGCCAACGAGCAGCCGGCCTCGGGGTCGGGGATCAGCACGGTGCGGTCCGGGCAGGTGATCTTCGCCGTTTCGGCCATGAAGTGCACCCCGGCGAACACGATCACCTCGGCGTCGGTTTCCGCCGCGGCCCGGGCCAGAGCCAGGGAGTCACCGGTGATGTCAGCCACCGTGTGGTAGATGTCCGGCGTCATGTAATTGTGGGCCAGGACGACGGCGTTGCGTTCGGCCTTGAGGGCCTCGATCGCGGCGATCGTGGGCTCCAGGGCGGCGAGCTCCTCGGCCGGCAGGGCGGCGGTTACCGGCAACGAGGGACGGCTGTGGGTAGGCATGACGAGCTCCTCACCGTTCGGGATCCGATCCACCGGGCTGGTGGGATCGACCCGACCGCATCAGTCTGAACCACTTATGCTCAGGATGAGCATTGTTATTCTCAGTGTGAGCATATCCGGTGACGGCGACGGGCACCATCCAGACCCGCGGCCATTGGTCACCATCCATTCACCCGCAGGTCAGCTCTCCACCATCGGCTCTTCGGCCAAGGCCTCATCGCCCGGAGCGACCCACCGCTCCGACCAACTCCCGCTCAGCTCCGTACCCACGGCGTACCGACGCCGGGGCGGGGGCGTTCGCGGAGGACTTCGCGACGGAACCGGAACAGTTCGGCCGGGCGGCCTCCGGTCGGGGTCAGCTCGCCGGTGCCCTCCACAAGCCCAGCTCCCTCGACCAGGCGACGGAAATTCTGCTTGTGGAGCCGCACCCCGGCCAGGGCCTCCACCACCATCTGAAGCTGGAGCAGGGTGAACCGGGCCGGGAGCAGCTCGAACACCACCGGTCGGTAGCTGAGCTGGCCCCGCAGCCGGCCGAGGGCCGTGGCCGCGATGCGGCGGTGGTCGAGGTACATGGGCCGCGAGTCGAGCAGGTCACGACCGCCGTTGCGGCGACCGGGGCCGGACTCGTGCAACAGGCCGGCCTCGTACAGCAGCTCATACCGTTCCAGCACCCGCACCCCGTCGAACGGGACCGCGCCCGTCCCGAACACGATCGCCACCCGTTCGGTCCGGGCCGCCCGTTGAGCCGGGTCGGCGCTCACGAAACGACCGAGTGCGGGCACGATCTGCTCCTCGATGACCGCCGGGCGGCCGGTCCGGTGGTCCTCCCAGGGGAAGATGTCGTAGAAGTCGATCCAGGACGCACCCTGCTGGGGCATCCCCTCACGCACCAGGGCCAGATAGGCGATCGACAGGCGCCGGTTCGAGTCCGACGAGATCCCGTCCGCCCCACCCCGGCCGGTCGACCCCCGATCGGCCGGCACCGGCTCGGCCACCACCGGATCGACCGGCTCCGAGGCCTCACCGTCACCGATCGCCTGCCCGGGGAGGCCCCGGACCCGGTCACCGAAGGTGTAGAGCTGTTCGGCGTAGCCGATGGCGAGACCGGTCTGGCCCTGGACCCACCGGCGGAGCCCCACTTCGAGGGTGCGGTCGCCGGCCTCCAGCAGTCCCGACGGCAACGCCGGCAGCCCCCCGGGACCCGCCACCGTGAGCAGGCGCGGGGCACCATCGGTCACCGCGACGATCACGGCCTCCAGGCTGACCTCGATGTCCCCCAGGCTCACGTGCCGCAGGATAGAGGCCGGGCCGTTTGCCGCGGGCCGCCCCGGCCCCACTCCCCACCAGTATCGCCGGATCGACGCGTTCGGGGTCCCGTGGGTACCGTGGCTGCCGTGCGAAGCCCGAGAGACTTCTTCAAACCGCTGGCCGTCGGGGCCCCGCTCCCCGCCAGGGAGATTCCGGTCAAGCCCAGCCGCATGATCCACTTCTTCCCCCCGTCGAACCCCAAGATGGTGGCCAAGGTCCCCGATATCGCCCCCACGGTCGACATCCTGCTCGGCAACCTGGAGGACGCGGTGCCGGCGTCCGAGAAGGAAGCCGCCCGGGCCGGTCTCGTCGAGGTCGGCAAGACGGTCGACATGGGCAGCACCCAGCTCTGGACACGGGTCAACTCCCTCGACTCCCCATGGGTGCTGGACGACCTCACCACCCTGGTCACCGAGATCGGCGACAAGCTCGACGTGATCATGATCCCCAAGGTCGAAGGCCCCGAGGACATCCACTACGTCGATCGGCTCCTGGCCCAGCTCGAAGCCAAGGCCAACCTGTCCGAGCCCCTGCTCATCCACGCCATCCTCGAAACCGCCCGGGGGGTGGCCAACGTGGAGGCGATCTGCGGGGCCTCACCCCGGATGCAGGGCCTTTCCCTCGGCCCGGCCGACCTGGCCGCCAACCGCCGCATGAAGACCACCCGGGTCGGCGGCGGCCATCCCGGCTACCTGGTCCGCCAGGATCCCAACCCGGCCGAACCGGAGGCCACCCGCACGACCTACCAGCAGGACCTGTGGCATTACACCATCGCCCGCATGGTCGACGCCTGCGCCACCTTCGGCATCCTCCCCTTCTACGGGCCCTTCGGCGACATCGCCGACACCACCGCCTGTGAAGACCAGTTCCGCAACGCCTACCTGCTCGGCTGCGTCGGCGCCTGGAGCCTCCATCCGGTCCAGATCGACATCGCCAAGCGGGTCTTCACCCCCGATCCGGCCGAGGTGGCCCACGCCCAACGGGTCATCGAGGCCATGGGCGACGGAACCGGCGCCATCATGCTCGACGGCAAGATGGAGGACGACGCCTCGGTCAAACAGTGCCATGTGGTGGTCGACCTGGCTCGCTCCCTGGCCGAGCGCGATCCCGACCTCAACGCCGTCTACGGCTTCGACGGGGCGGCGTCATGAGCGCCGCCGCCGACCGCGGCACCGCCGCATCCGATCCGACCCTGCGACCCCGTCGCAGTGTGCTCTACATGCCGGCGGCCAACGCCCGAGCCCTTGAGAAGGCGGCCACGATCCCCGCCGACGCCCTCATCTTCGACTTGGAGGACGCGGTCGCCCCCGACGCCAAGGCCGACGCCCGCCGCCAGGCCGTCGAGGCCGCCATATCGGGCAACTACGGCGCCCGGGAGGTGACGATCCGGGTCAACGGCCCCGACACCCCGTGGGGGGCCGACGATCTCGCCGCCGCGGCCGAGGCTGGACCGGCCGCCGTGGTCGTACCCAAGGTTGACAGTGTGGCCACCCTGGCCGGGATCACCGCCGCCCTCGAAAAGGGCGGGGCCCCCGACCACACCCGGATCTGGGCCATGATCGAAACACCGACCGCGATCTTCGACGCCCGTGCCATCGCTGCGGTCGATCGCGTCGCGGTGCTGGTCATGGGCACCAACGATCTGGCCAAGGAGCTCCGGGCCGTTCCGGTCCCCGATCGGGGCCCCCTGCTCCCCCATCTGGCCACCGCCATCCTGGCCGCCCGGGAAGCAGGCAAGGTGATCCTCGACGGGGTCTACAACGACATCAAGAACGCGGACGGGTTCACCGTCGAGTGCCGCCAGGGGGCCGAACTCGGCTTCGATGGCAAGACCCTCATCCACCCTTCCCAGGTCGAGGTGGCCAACACCGTCTGGGCTCCGACCCCCGACGAGGTCGACTACGCCCGGCGGGTCATCGCCGCCTTCGCCGAGGCCGAGGCGGACGGTCGGGGTGTGGTCACCGTCGACGGTCGCATGATCGAGAACCTGCATGTCGACAACGCCCGGCGGGTCCTGGCCGTGGCGGATGCCATCGCCGCCCTCGGCTGACCCGTTACCCCTGGTCGCCGGTCGGCCGTCACTCCAGCTGGGCCGCCCGAGGAGGACCCGTTAGTCTCTCTAACGATGGTGACGACGTGAGCACGCGTCGGGTTTCGCCCGACCAGGCCGACCGTCCCACTCAAGGGGTCAATCACGAACCCGGGTACCGCAACCTCGGCGGACCCGAGGGCACCGGTCCCGGTGCTCCGGTGTCGACCCAGCAACAGGGTGGGTTCCGGTACGGAATGCGGGCGCTCCGTCATCGCGACTTCAGGATTTTCCTGCTGGGAGCGCTGGCGTCGAACTCGGGTACCTGGCTGCAGAACCTGGCCGTCCCCTACGTCCTGTTCGAGCTCACCGAGAAGTCGATCTGGGTCGGCCTGGCCGGATTCGCCCAGTTCATCCCCTCCTTCCTCCTCGGACCGCTCGGCGGCTCCCTGGCCGACCGGCGCGACCGGCGCCGGATCCTGATCGCCACCCAGGCGGCAATGGCCATCGCCGCCCTGGCCCTGTGGGGGGTGTGGGTCGCCGGATGGCACTCGCCCTACCTGATCCTGGCCATCACCGCGGCCACCGGGGTGTTCTCCGGCCTGATGATCCCCAGCTGGCAGGCGTTCGTCCCCGCCCTGGTGCCCAAGGACGATCTCTCGTCGGCCATCACCCTCAACTCCACCCAGTTCAACGCTGCGCGCGCCGTCGGCCCCGCCCTGGCCGGCGTCCTGTTGGCCGTGGCCGGGCCGGGGTGGGCCTTCTTCCTCAATGCGGTGTCGTTCCTCGCCGTGATCGCCTCATTGCTGGTGGTGAGACCCCGGACGACCACCAACCCCGGCGCGGAGGGACCGGCCGAGAGCGTGCTCCAGAGCCTCCGTTCCGCCCTGGTGTACATCCGCAGCCAGACCGGCGTCCTGGTCAGCATCCTGTGCGCCATCCTCGTCGCCTTCTTCGGCAACCCGATCACCCAGTTCACGGTGGTGTTCGCCGGCCAGGTCTACCACGCCGGGCCCCGGGTGCTCGGGGTCCTGGCCGCCGCGGTCGGCACCGGGGCGATCATGATGGCTCCGGTGCTGTCCACCTGGGACACCCGTGTCCCCCGCTCCACCATGGTCCGTTGGGGCCTTCCGTTGTACGCCCTGGCCGTGATCGGTTTCGGAGCGGCACCGAACTGGATCCTCGGCCTGATCGCCCTACTGGCCGTAGGGGCCGGCTTCCTGGCCGTCATCGCCGTCACCCACACCGCGGTCCAGATGATCGTCACCGACCAGATGCGGGGCCGGGTCATGTCGGCCCGGGTCATGGGGTTCACCCTCGCCTTCCCGGTGGGCTCACTCATCCAGGGGTCCCTGGCCGACGTGATCGGCCCCCAGCTCACCGTCATCGCCTCGGGCTGGATCCTCCTGATCGTCGCGCTGGTGTTCATCACCCGCCGGGGTCTGCTGGAGACCATCGATCGTGACACCGACGATCTGGCCGACCAGTATCCCACCTGAGGCACAGCCTCTTCGCGGCGTACCGCCATCTCTCGGTGGCGTACCCGCCATGTCCAGGAACTTTGTGGGTCGAATCAACGACTAATGGGGAACGCCGCCGGGCCGATTCGAGAGCCGGCGGGCAACCAGATCCACGAAGGAACGCGTCCCCCATGGCCGACGTCTTGATCACCGCCATCCAACAGGGCCTGGCGCTGATCTCCGCCACCCCATCGACCAGCGCCGAGCGTCCCCTGCTCCACCACAACCTCTGCATCAACTACCGGGAGCTCCACCAGTACAGCCACGACCCGGCCCACCTCGACGAGGCCGTCGCCCACGGTGAGGAGGCCATCGCCCTGCTGGCGGCGGCCGACGGCGCCCGCCCATTCGCCTTGTTCACCACCGCCCTGGCCGGCGCAGGCCGGTACCGGGCCACTGGCCACCCGTCCGACATCGACCGGGCCGTCGAGCTCGGTCAGGAGGCGGCGACCGGGCTCGCCGACGATGACCCGGCTCGACCGGAAATCCTCCACCACCTGTCGATCCATCTCACCGACCGGTACCGCCGCGCCGGCAACCCCGACGACATCACCCGAGCGGTCGAGGCGGCCCGGCTCGCCGTGTCGACCATCCCCGATTGGAGTCCCGACCGGGCCCGCGGCCTGGCCAACTACTCGCGGCGTCTGCGTGACCTCCATCGCCTCACCGACACCGAGGAGGATCTCCGACTGGCCATCACCGCCGCCAGGCAGACCCTCATCGCCGCCGGCGACGACGACCCCGAACGGCACGCCCACCTGGGCCATTACGGATCGTTGCTGACCGCCCTGTTCGAGCGAACCGGTGACGTCGACACCCTCCGGGCCGCGCTGGCCAGCACCACCGAGGCGCTCGGCCTGGCCCCCGCGGGCCACCCCGCCGAGCGCCGCCATGCCCGGTCGGTCCACGCCCAGCTCACCCGGCTGGCCGAGATCACCGACGATCCGGTGTACGCCCGACGGGCCGAGACCGTCGCGGCCCGGTACCCGGATCGACCCGGCGAGTCCCCTGCCCCCGGCGACGACGACTGAGTTCCGACCGGGCGGTCCACCCGGCGAACGGCCGCCGACGTACCGTCAACGCGGCGGGCGGGACAGGCAGGCCTCGATGCCCGAGGCGAAGTTGTCGACCATGGCCCCCAGGGTGTAGCGCTTGGCGTCGGCCAGGGCGGCCGCCACGATCCGCTGGTACTCGTCGCGATCGGTCAGAAGGGCGACCGCGGCGCGGCCCACCACCTCGGCCCGGTCGGAGTCGACCAGGAGTCCGTTGGTGCCCGAGATCAGGTAGTCGATTTCTGGGCCATGGTTGTCGTCGGTGGTGGTGACGAGGGGAACACCGGCCGCGAAGGCGTCGAGGATGTGGAGGCCGACGGCACCGGGATTGAGCAGCAGCGACGCCAACCGGAACCAGGCGGCCTTGGCCACGCCCCGTTGGGCCCCCACCCAGTGGGCCCAGTCGTGGTGGGCGATGAGGGCCTCCAGCTCGGGTCGGGCCGGACCGTCCCCGATCACCACCAGGCGGAACGACGGGTCGGCCTCGTGGAGGCGCTCGGCCGCACCGACCAGCAGGGGGAGCTTCTTGTCGGCATAGAGCGCCCCGCAGTACAACCCGAGCGGGGCGCCGACCGCCAGATCGGCCTCGGCCCGGCACCCGGCGAGCTGATCGTCGGTGACCGCGGCCAGATCGGCCAGGAAGGTCTCCTCGTCGATGGCGTTGGCCAGCACCGTGATGCGGTCCGCGGGCATGCCCTGCTCGAGCAGGATCCGTTCGGTGTGCCCGGTGTAGGCGAACCACCAATCGACCCGGGTGGTGAACAGGGCCTTGAACCGCTCGCTGGCACTGTCGGGGTTGGTGGCCTGGAGGTTGCGGCCGTGGCCCCAGTAGGCGATACGCCGACCCTTGGTGTGGGGTCGGGCCAGGAACGGCAGGTTGGACAGGATCTTGTTCTCCTGGGTCATGACCAGGAGGTCGCTGGCCCGGATGTCGGCCGGAACCCGTTGCCACACCATCTCGGTGCCCCGCACCGAGAACCAGCGGGCGTCGAGCTCGTCGCCCCAGGCCAGGTGGGCGGCATCGTTGCGTTTGGCGTCGGTGGGCGACGCCGGGCCGTAGGCGACCCGGAGCTCGATGCCCCGGTCGGCGCAGGCCGACCGGAGCCGGTCGAACAACTCGACCCGGTAGCCGATCAGGCGGCGTTGGAAGATGGTGACTCGCGGCGACATCGACGCTCCTCAGCGGTAGGCGGCACCCTGACGGGATTCCCGGACTCGGCCGAACACCTGATTGCCCAGACGGGCGCCGCCGGACCGGCTGAGCACGGTGACCCAGGAGGCCAGCTCACTGGTCGACATCCCGTCGGCCATGAGCCGGGGGAGCCGGGTCTTCTGGTGGCGGCGGGTGATGGCGCCGCGTTGCACCACGTACTGGGTGGTGTAGCCGGCCTCGGTGGCCGCGGCCTCCCAGGCGGTGCAGGTGCGACCGAACGGCCAGGCCAGGTGGGTGAACGAGGTTTCGGGACGGTCGAGGTGCTCGGCCAGCAGCCGGCGGGACCGGTTCAGGTCGTCCAGGACGGGCCCGGTCTCGTCGGCCCGGAGCGGCCACCGGAGGTGGCTGTGGCTGTGGCTGCTGATCTCGATGACACCGCCCCGGTCGAGCCGGCGGACGGCGTCCCAGGTGAGGTCGCCGGGGGTGTCGTCATCGGTGCGTCCGGTGATCACGAAACCGATGCCGGTGAACCCGTAGCGGTCGAGGGCGGGCACGACCTGCTGTTCGAGGCAGGCGGTGCCGTCGTCGAAGGTGAGCACCAGGGGTCGGCGGGGCAGGGCGACGCCATCGTCGCCCAGGGCCCGATCGAGCTCGGCGGCGGTCAGGGTGGAGAAGCCCTTGGCGGCCAGCCACGCCAGGTGCTTGTGGAATACCTCGGGCGGGGTGGCGAGGTTGGAGCCCGTCCCGTCCACCCGGTGGTAAAGCAACACGGTGATCGGCGGCACCATCGGAAGTCTACGCTCGGGTCAGCCGCGGGCCACGCCGTCGTCGAGCGCGGCCTGGCGTACGGCGGCCGCCACCGTCATCGGCACCTGGGTGTCGAACACCGACGGGACGATCCAGTCGGAGGCGAGCTCGGCCGGGGTGACCGAACCGGCGATGGCGGCGGCCGCGGCCAGCTTCATGCCTTCGGTGATGTCGGTGGCCCGGACGTCCAGTGCCCCCCGGAAGATGCCGGGGAAAGCCAACACATTGTTGATCTGGTTGGGGTAGTCGCTGCGACCGGTGGCCACCACCGCGGCGAGCCCCTCCATCTCCTCGGGGAGGATCTCCGGGACCGGGTTGGCCATGGCGAACACGATGGCGTCGTCGGCCATGGCTCGGATGTCGTCGGGGGTGAGCAGGCCGGGCGCCGAGACGCCGAGGAACACGTCGGCCCCGACCATGGCGTCATGAAGGCTGCCGGTGCGGCCGTGCGGGTTGGTGTGGTCGGCCATCCACTGCTTGGGGGCCGTGAGGCCGTCGCGGCCCTGATGGATGATGCCGACCCGGTCGACCCCGATGATGTCGGTGGTTCCCGCGGAGCGCAGGATCTTGGCGATGGCGATCCCGGCGGCACCGACCCCGGAGACGACGACGGTCAGGTCGGCCAGGTTCTTGCCCACGATCTTGGCCGCGTTCTCGAGCCCGGCCAGGGCCACCACCGCGGTGCCGTGCTGATCGTCGTGGAAGACCGGGATGTCGAGCCGGCGCTTGAGCTCTTCCTCGATCTCGAAGCAGGCGGGGGCGGCGATGTCCTCCAGGTTGATCCCGCCGAAACTGGGGGCGATCCGCTCCACGGTGTCGATCAGCTCCTGGGGATCGGACACATCCACGCACACGGGGAACGCGTCCACCTTGCCAAACGCCTTGAACAGCAGGGCCTTGCCTTCCATGACCGGCATCGCCGCCTTGGGCCCGATGTCGCCGAGACCGAGAACAGCCGTGCCGTCGGACACGATGGCCACCGTGTTCTTGCGGATCGTGTGGGAGTCGGCCACCTCCTCGTCGGCCTCGATGGCGAGGCAGACCCGGGCCACCCCGGGGGTGTAGGCCATGGACAGATCGTCACGGTCGCCGACCGGCGACAGGGGCAGCACCTCGATCTTGCCGCCTTCGTGCATCCGGAAGGTGCGGTCCCACCAGTCGAGCAGCTCCACCCCGTCGACCTTGCTGACCACATCCACCACGGTCTGCTGATGCTCCGCGTCGATGCAGTTGACGACCAGGTCACGCTCGAGGGTCGGCCCCTTGGCCACGAAACCGTCGATGGCGAAGATGTTGCCGCCGACGTCGCCGATGGCGGTGGCGAGATGACCGAGCACCCCGGGGTGGTTGTCGAGACGGAGCCGGAGGTTGATCGAGAAATGCGCTGCTGGTGGAGGGGCCATGGCGGCAAGCTACTGCCCATCGGCCCCCGATCCGCCTCCCGCCGATCACCCGGAACCGGGACCGCGGGCTACATGCGATCGAGCAGCTGCTGCTTCTTGGTGTGGAACTCGGCGTCGGTGAGGACACCGGACCGGTGTAGTTCGGCCAGCTTCTCGATCTGGGCCGGGATGGACGGCTCACCGGTGCGGCCGCCGGCTGCCCGATCGAACTTGCGGTTCTCGTTGGCTTCCATCTGCCGGTAGATCTCGTTCTGGGCCTGGGTCGGATTGGGGATGTCGACCACGGTCTGGGCCCCCCGCTCCCCCGCCGACTCGATGACCAGATCACCCGAGCCGATGAGCCGCTCGAAGAAGCTCTGCTTGAAGAACACGGTGTTGACCCGGTCGAGGGGGATCTCGATACCGGACCGGTGGAAGATACCCGACCGGTCGATCAGGCGGTCGGTGGTGATTACGAAACTGGTGGTGGTCCAGCGCAGGTAGCGCCAGGCGGTGAAGAGCAGGACGACCACCAGGGCCACGGCCACCGCGCCCTGGATCCAGCCCGACAGGCTGAAGAGCAGGGCCAGGAAGCCCAGCACCAGGAGGCCGGTGATCACGGCCAGGTGGGTGGAGAAGAACCACCAGTGGGGGCGCAGATCGAGAACGATCTCCTCCTCGGCATTGAGATGGCCGCGGGGCAAGGGCATACCCGACAGCGTACTGCGCCCCACCGGACGCAGCAGACAACACTGCGCCCCACCGGACGCAGCAGACAACACGATGGCGCGCTCACCGCGACGTTTCGAGTGGGCGCGGGGCAGCGTGGTAGCGTCCGGCGCGTGAGCGACACGACTGGGACCCTGACCGACTGGAACATCGCCGACGCGTTCGAGGCCATCGCGGCCCGTATCGGGGATCGTCCGTGTCAGGTCCAGGGCGACCGGACGGTGACCTGGGGCGAGTTCGATCGCCGGGCCGAGGCCGTGGCCGCCGATCTGATCGACGCCGGCCTGGGTCGGGGGGCCAAGGTGGCCTGTTACCTCTACAACGGCCCGGAGTACATGGAGGTGGTGAACGCCGCGTTCAAGGCCTCGATGTCGCCGGTCAACACCAACTACCGGTACGGGGGCGACGAGGTCGTCTACCTGTTCGACAACGCGGACGCCGAAGCCATCGTGTTCCACGCGGTGTTCACCGACCTGATCGACGAGATCCGCGACCGGCTTCCCAAGGTGAAGCGCTGGTACCTCGTCGACGACGACACCGCGAACGGTGAGGTACCCGACTGGGCCACCCCGTACGAGGCCGTGGCCACCTCCGGGGCCCACCTCCCCGAGGAGGTGCGGGCGGGCCGGTCCGGTGACGATCTGTTGCTGCTCTACACCGGCGGGACCACCGGGATGCCGAAGGGCGTCATGTGGCGCCAGGACGATCTGTTCAACGTGCTGGGGGCCGGGGCGAACCCGTTCCTCGGCACCGAGCCGGTGGCATCGCTCGACGAGCTGGCCGATCGGGCCGCCACGGCCGCGGCCCCGCCAGTCATGGTGGTGGCCTGCCCCCTGATGCACGGCACCGGCCAGTTCTCGGCCCTGATCTCCATGATCGGGGGTGGAACGGTGGTGTCGCTGCCGAGCCGGCAGTTCAGCGTCGAGGAGCTGTTCGACACCATCGTGGCCAACCGGGCCACCAACGTCGTCATCGTGGGTCAGGCCTTCGCCGGCCCGATGCTGACCGCGCTCGACGCCGAGCCCGACCGCTGGGATCTCTCCAGCCTGGTGGTCATCTCGTCGTCGGGTGTCATGTGGAGCCAGCAGAACAAGCAGGGCCTGCTCGGCCACATCCCCCAGGTTCTCCTGTACGACTCGTTCGGATCGTCCGAGGCGGTCGGGCTCGGTTCGTCGGTCTCGGCCAACGGGCTGGAGCAGGAAACGGCCCGGTTCGAGGTCACCGAGAACAACGCGGTGTTCATGGAGGACGGCACCCGGGTGGAGCCCGGGTCGGAGGAGATCGGCCAGATCGCGGTGGGTGGGTTCATCCCGGTCGGCTACTACAAGGACGAGGAGAAGTCAGCGGCCACCTTCCGCACCTACGAGGGCCGACGCTGGAGCATTCCCGGTGACTACGCCCAGGTCAACGCGGACGGGACCATCCGCTTGCTCGGCCGGGGCTCGGTGTGCATCAACACCGGCGGTGAGAAGGTGTTCCCCGAAGAGGTCGAGGAGGCCCTCAAGACCCACGGGTCGGTACGCGACGCCGTGGTGGTGGGCGTCCCCGACGACCGGTTCGGCGAGACCGTGTGCGGTGTGGTCGAGGCGAACGACGGGGCGTCGATCGACCCCGGGGAGTTGCGTGACCATGTGAGTACCGCCCTGGCCGCGTACAAGGCACCCCGGAACGTCGTGGTGGTCGACTCGATCAGCCGGGCCGCCAACGGCAAGGTTGACTACAAGCGGCTCCGTCAGGTGGCGATCGACGAGGTCGGCGCCCGGGGCTGAGCCCGTCGATCACCCCGGGCCGTGACGGCCGCGTGGGGATAGTGTCGGGCGGGTGCGTCTCGTGGACGACCCGGCCGCGGTGGTGGCCGGGCTCAACCAGCACCAGCTCGATGCCGTGGTGGCCACCGGCGGGCCGGTGGTCGTCCTGGCCGGGGCCGGGACGGGCAAGACGCGGGTCCTGACCCGCCGCATCGCCTACCGGGTGGCCACCGGCGAGGTCGACCCGGCGCGGGTCATGGCCGTCACCTTCACCCGGAAGGCGGCGGCCGAACTGGGCGACCGGTTGCGGGTGCTCGGGCTGCACGGCCGGGTTCACGCCGGCACCTTCCACCGCCTCGCCTACGTCCAGCTCCGTGAGCGGTGGGCGGAGCGGCAGGTGACCCCGCCGACCCTGGTCGGGTCCCGGGCCCGGATCGTGCGTGGCCTGGCGTCGGGTCGGGCGAGGATCCCGGCCCGGGAGATCGTGACCGAGATCGATTGGGCCGCGGCCCGCCTGATCGATGCGGAGGCGTACCCGGCGGCGGCGGCCGAGGCGGGACGTCGGCCACCGTTGCCCCTGGCCGACGTGGCCGAACTGCTCGACCGGTACCGGCAGGAGAAGCGACGGCGGCGGACGGTCGACTTCGACGACCTGCTGATCCTGGCCATCCGGGACCTGCGGGCCGACGACGGCTACGCCGAGGCGATCCGGTGGCGCTACCGGCACCTCCACGTCGACGAGTTCCAGGACGTCAGCCCGCTCCAGTTCGAACTCTTGGCCCAATGGCGGGGCCAACGGCCCGACCTGTTCGTGGTCGGCGACCCGAACCAGGCCATCTACGGCTGGAACGGAGCCGACCCGAAACTCCTCAACCGGTTCGCCCGGCGGGAACCGGGGGGTGTGGTGGTGCGCCTCACCGAGAACTACCGGTCGCGGCCCCAGGTCCTGGCGGTGGCCGCGGCGGCCGCCGATCACGGGCTGGTGCCGACCCGGACCGACGGTCCGGCCCCCACCATCAGCGCCTATCCCGACGCCGAGGCCGAGGCGGCCGGGGTGGCCGCCCGGGTGCGGGCCGCCCGCTCGGTGGCCGGATCCTGGTCGGACCAGGCGGTGCTGGCCCGGACCAACACCCAGCTGACCCTGCTCGAGGCGGTGTTGCAGCAGGCCTCGATACCGACCCGGATCCGGTTCGCCGGCGACGACGATCCGGCCCAACCGCCGACCCCGTCGGAGGCCGCCGATCCCGACGGCCAGGCGGGCCGACCGGCGGGCGGGGCGGACGATCCCGGTGACGACGATGCGGTGGAGCTGGCCACGTTCCACGGGGCCAAGGGGCTCGAATGGCCGGTCGTCCACATCGTCGGCCTGGAAACCGGTTTCGTTCCCATCGCGTACGCGACCACCCCGGCCCAGCGGGCGG
>JBKDZN010000050.1:0-6489 GCA_047971245.1 Acidimicrobiales bacterium | reverse complement strand
AGCTGAACCCGACGATGGCCTCCGACAAGGTCATCGAGGCCAGGACCACCACCAGCAGGGCCACTTGACGACGCGGCGTGGTGCGGGTCACGAACCAGGTGAACGGGAGGGCGGCCAGGGTGGTGAGCGCGGCCACCACCAGGCAGACCCCCACCGAGAACACGATCCGGCCGAGGTAGTAAGGGCCGAGCAGGCGCCGCCAGGAGTCCATGACGAACGCCGGCTCGTAGAAGCCGCCGTCCACGTTCCGGTAGAAGCTGGTGGCGACGATCATGGTCAACGGCACCAGGAAGAACACGACCAGTGCGACGAGGGGTGCACCCATGATGGCGTACTGCCGACCGGTCAGCCGGGGCCGGGTGGCCGGGGCGTTCACGGGTTCACCACGACACACCGGTCGGGGTGCAGCTGCAGCTCGACCGGGTCGCCCGGGGCGACCGCCGGCAGGTCGCGGCTGAACCCCGAAACCACCAGATGATCCTCCAGGCCGCAGTCGACGAAACACTCGAACGTGGAGCCGAGATCACGCACGAAGACCATCTCGCCGGTGAGCACGTCGACGGTTCTCGCCGGTTCGGGACCGGTGCCGGGGCGGACCGTCATGTCCCCGGGCCGGACCGACAGCAGGAGCTTCCCTCCCGGCGCCCGGCCGTGCGCGGCGGACGGGAGGCCCAGTGGGTGTCCACCGGTGATCTCGACCGTGTCGGGGTCGACCACCTTGGCCGCCAGCAGGTTGGTGGCCCCCATGAACCGGGCCACGAACGCGGTGCTCGGCCGGCGGTACACCTCGAGTGGGGGGCCGGTCTGTTCGATGCGGCCCTGGTTCATGACCACCACGAGATCCGACATGGTCATGGCCTCCCGCTGATCGTGGGTGACCATGACGGTGGTGATCCCGAGCCGCTGCTGGAGCAACCGGAGTTCGACCTGCAGCGTCTCCCGCAGGTTGGCGTCCAGGGCCGACATGGGCTCATCCAACAGGAAGAGGGCGGGTTCACCGGCGAGCGCCCGGGCGATGGCGACGCGCTGGCGTTGCCCGCCCGAGAGGTTCTGGACCGACCGTCCGCCGTAGCCCTGGAGCCGGACCAGGTCGAGAAGCTCGTCCACCCGGCGGCGGATGTCGGCCCGTTTCCGGCCGGCGACACGCAACGGGTACCCGATGTTCCGGGCCACGTCGAGGTGGGGGAACAGGGCCAGGGACTGGAAGACCATGCCGACGCGGCGCCGGTGGGTCGGTTGGTCGGTGATGTCGGCGCCGTCCAGGTGCACCGTGCCCGCCGAGGGCTGTTCCAGACCGGCGACGATCCGGCACACCGTGGTCTTGCCGCAACCGGACGGCCCGAGGAACGACACCAGGGCCCCGGCGGGGATCTCGACCGAGACGTCGTCCACGGCCACCAGGTCGCCGAAGCGCTTGGTGACACCCCGGAGGGAGAGCGGTACGGCGGAGGTCATGACGATGGCGGAGCTAGCCGGCGTAGATCAGCTCGGCCCACTTCTCGTTCACCCAGGACTCCCACTCCTCGTAGATGCCGAAGTTCGGCTGGATGGCGGCCTCGGGTCCGGGTCCGGAGATGGCCTCGTAATCCTCGTCGGTGAGGTCCATGTGCTCCTTGGCCACCGTCGGCGAGGTGCCCAGGGTCAACGCGAGCTCCTCCTGGATGGCCGGCCGGCACATCCAGTCGATGAAGGCGACCGACGCCTCGGGCGCGGCGGTGGTGGACGAGATGGCCCACAGACCCGAGTCCAGCACCGCCCCTTCGGTCGGGAACACGCTCCGGAGTGGTTCCCCTTCATCGGCCGCGTAACTGGCGATGTCGTGGAAGAACTGGCCGATGCTCACCTCGCCCGAGTTGTAGTCCGGTTGGGCCGTGGATTCGTCGCGCCACCAGAGCTTCACGTTGGGCTTGAGTTCGGCCAGCTTCCGCATGACCTCCTCGATCCCGGCCTGGGTGTCGAGCATGCCTTCGCCGGGATACCAGGTCGCGGCGGTGATATCGAGCAGAAACGACGGGTATGGGCCGGTCATCAGGGCGAGCTGGTTGTTCCAGATCGGATCCCACAGGGTTGCCCACGACGTGGGACTCTCCGGCACCTTTTCGGTGTTGGAAACCAGGGTGTAATACCAAGATAAGGCACCAATGCCTACCACATCATCGTCGGTTCCCGTGACCACAAAACCATCGGCTAGATACTGTGAATTCGGTACGTTGGCGATGTTGTAGCTGTGGATGATGTCGCCCTTGATCCCCCGTTGCAGGCTGATGTTGTTGAGGATCGACACGTCGGCGAGGGTGGTGCCGGATTGGGCGGCCTGCTGAAGCTGGACCACCCACTCGCTGTCGTCGGGTTCGGGAATCGACTCCACGGCGATACCGGTCTCCTCGGTGAAGCGGGGATAGAGCTCCCGGAAGTTCTCCTCGAAGAAGCCCCCGTAGGTGGCGACCTTGATGGTCGAGCCGGCATCACTGCCGGCCGCAGCCGGCGGGGTGTCGGTGGCTTCCCCGGCCGATCCGGATGAATCGGTCCCGCTGCCGGTGTCGGCCGAATTAGCGTCGTCGGCGGTGCCGCAGGCGGCCAGGACCGCGGGCGGGATGGCCAGGCCGGCGGTCCACAGCCCGGCCCGGCGGATGAGCTCCCGGCGGGACATGGTCCGCCCGGGCGCGGCGACCGCGCCGGCCCGCCGCCGGTTGTCGCCGGCGGGCCGGGCGCCGGATGGTTCGTTCGTGGTGCCGTTGTTCATTGGTCGCCCTCCTGTGGATGGGTGTGATCCGAAGAAGAGGCCGGCCGCTCCTGCCGGAACGTACCCAAGCCCGCCTGCTCGATCTGCTCACCCAATCGTGGGTGATCAGTTGTCGACACAAGACAATGAGAACAAAATTCGTGGGATCGTGAATTGGAGCATATTTACACCAATTCACGATCGGTGATTTTGGGTATGAAGACGGACGCACTTCGGGATAGATCGCCCAGATATCGTGTCGCACATTCAACAATGATCGACATGGTGTTGGGAGGGCGGCGCCGGGTGTGGGCCGGCGCGGGCGCCCGGTGGGATCAGTCGCCGGGTTCGGCCGGGTCGTGGCGCCATCTCACGATCAGCCACACGCCGGCGGCGACGAGGGCGGCCACGGCCAGCAGTTCGTCGGACACCCTGGTGCCGACATCGGCGGCCCATTCCTCGGCCCGGGCACCGGCGAGGGCCAGACTGTTCGACTCGACGAGGTTCCCCCCGTTCACGAGCATGAACACCCCGACGGCCACGAGGACGACGCCGGAGAGCAGTGACGTCGAGTGGAGCGTGAGCCGGCCGAGGGCGATGGGCCGACCCCGAAGCCATCGGGTCACTGATTGGCCGAGGCGACTCCACACCAGGACGAGCAGGATCAGGGGGACGACCATGCCCAGGGCGTAGACGGCGAGCAGCAGGCCACCCCGGACCGGTTGGCCACCGGCGGCGGCCAGCACCAGGATCGACCCGAGGATGGGGCCGGTGCAGAATCCGGTGAGCCCGTAGGCCAGGCCCAGGGCATAGACGGCGGCCGGGTTGGTGCCCACCTCGGCCGAGGCGTTCGAGCGTCGGTAGAGCACGAAGCCGCCGCCGAACGCGGTGATCACGCCGAGCACGATGATGGCGAGCCCCGCGATGGTGATCACGGTCTGCTGGTGGGTGCGCACGAAGATCGTGGCCGCCGAGGCCGACACGCCGAGGGGGACGAGGGTGGTGATCAGCCCGAGATAGAAGACCCCGGTACGGGACAGCAGCTGGGCGGGCCGGTCGAAGGCGTAGGCGAAGAAGGCGGGCAGGAGCAGGGCCCCGCACGGGCTGAGCAGGGCCAGGACCCCGCCGACCAGGGCGACGACGTAGCCGACGTCGCCGGAGAGATTCACGGCTTGTCGACGGTGGCGTCGAGCACGCTGACGAGGAACTCGTCGAACCGCTCGTAGCTGGCGAAACCACCGAGGGGGACGCCGTTCACGACGATGGCCGGGGTGCCGGTGAACCCGAGGGCGTAACCCAGCTGGGTGTCGGTCTGCATCGAGGCCATGGCCTCGGGTGAGCGGAAGTCGGTGACGAACCGCTCGTAGTCCAGGCCGATGGTGGGGGCGGCCGCCTCGACCTCGGCCAGCATGGCGGCCTCGCTCTGGCGCTCGTGGTAGGCGTCCATCTCGGCGTCGGTCGGGTCCCGGTCGAACAGGGGTTCACCGCCGGCGGTGATGTAGGGGTACATGATGTCGGCCAGCTCCCAGTACTTGCCCTGCATGCCGGCGGCCACACCGGCCAGGGCACCCGGGGTGGCCCGTTCCTCGTAGGGCATCATCCGCGATTCGATACGGAGCTGCCCGGTGTCGACCCAGTTCTCGACGACCTGGGGCATGGTGAGCTGGTGGAAATGGCCGCACCAGCCGCAGCCGAAGGACTCGAAGGTGACCATGATCAGCGGTGCGTTGGGGTCGCCGATGGTCATGGACTCGTTGGCGACCTGGAGGGGGGCCATCCGGGCCCGGCTCGGACCGTCGGGCGGGGCCTCGGCGGTGGGGGAGGGAGGCCCGGCGGTGTCGGACGCCCCGGTCTCCGCCGAGCCGGTTGTCGTGGTGACCACGTTCGCCGTGTCCACCAGCGCGGGGTCGTCGCCGGTGAGGAAGGTGGCGGCCACCAGGGCGGCCGCGGCCGCGAACACGGCGGCGGGGGCGAGCAGACGGGGAACGTTCATAGAACCTGGTCCTTCGAACGTACCGCGCCGGGTCGGGAACCCTCGGCCACCGCCGGCGTGGTGTCGGTCACAACCGGGCCGGGCCACCCCGGCCCGGTTGCCGTCCGGTCAGTACGGTTCGGCCTCGGACGCGTCGTCCAGCAGCTGCCGCAGCTCGTCGCCCTGGTCGCCGGGCAGGTCTTCCGCCCGCTCCCGGACCATGTCGAGGGTGATCCGGCGGCCGCTGACGTCCGCGTTGCCCCGCAGCACCTCACTGGTCAACCCCACGGTGGAGGCGAGCATCCAGGCGGGATCGGTCTCGGCGTCCCCGGCGGTCGACAGGGTTTCGTCGAGCTGGTGGACCTCACCGTCGGCCACGGACTCCCAGCGGATCGACACGTCGCCCAGTGCCGGGTCGCTTCCGGGGTCCACGCCGTCGTGGAGGCGGATCTCGTAGAGGGCGGTGACGGCGTGGCCGGCGCCGAGCTCGCCGGCGTCGACGGTGTCATCGGTGAAGTCCTCGTCGGCCAGGGCCCGGTTCTCGTAGCCGATGAGCCGGTACGAGGCCACCACATCGGCGTCGAAGGAGACCTGGACCTTGGCGTCGCCGGCCACCGGGGTGAGGGTGGGGGTCAGGTCCTCGACGAACAGGCGCTCGGCCTCGTCGATGGTGTCGACATACGCGTACATCCCGTCACCGGTGTCGGCGAGCTGCTCCATCAGGGCGTCGTTGTAGTTCCCCATGCCGAACCCCACGGTGACCAGATGGATACCGTCGTTGCCCTCCTCCCGGATCCGGTCGGCGAGCGGTTCGCCCTCGTCGAGGCCGATGTTGGCCACCCCGTCGGAGGCGAGGATGACCGCGTTGACGGCGTCGTCCCGGTACGCCTCCCGGGCCTGGTCGTAGCCGAGCAGGAGGCCTGCCTCCATATTGGTGCCCCCACCGGCTTCGAGCTCGTCGATGGCGTCGTAGATGGCGTCGGCATCGGACACGGGGGTGGGTTCGAGCTGGGGGCGGGAGTCGTTGCCATAGGTGACGATGGCGATGGTGTCGTCGTCGTCAAGCGACTCGACCAGCAGTTCCAGCGATTCCTTGACCAGACCGAGCCGTTCCCGGATGTCCATCGAACCGGACGTGTCGATCACCCAGGTGAGGGCGGCGGGGGGTCGGTCCTCGTCGGGGATGGTCCGGGTCTGGAGCCCGATACGGGCCAGCAGGGTGCCGTCATCGGTGAACGGGGCGGCACCGACGGTGGTGGTGATGGAGAAGTCGTCGTCGGTGGGGACCGGATCGTCGTAGTCGAAGGCGTTGATCCACTCCTCGGGCCGGACCGAGTCCGCCGGGGGTAGATAGCCCTCGGAGATCAGGCGGCGACCCACGGTGTAGGAGCCGGTGTCGACGTCCATGCCGAATGTGGACTGGGGGTCGGTGGAGGTGGGGACGAAACCGGTGTCCCCGGCGTCGTCGAAGGTGGTGTCGTCGGTGACCCCGGGTTCGTACACCTGGGGTGGCAGCGCCCCGGGGGCGGCGTCGGCGAGTGGGGCGGCCGTGGTGGCGGCGGCCTCGTCGGCGGCCTCGCCGGTGGCGCTCTCGGAGACCATGGTCTCGGAACTGCAGGCGCCCATGACCACCAGGGAGGCGAGCATTGGGATCACGATTCGTCGTTTCATGCCCGCTCCGACGACGACGGCACGAGGCCCGGTTCCGCGCTGAACAGAATTTCCTCCCGACCGTCATCCTCGGTCCGGTCCCGGTGGCCGGGGCGGAGGATCAGGTGGGCGGCTCGGTGGTCGC
>JBKDZN010000049.1:0-24122 GCA_047971245.1 Acidimicrobiales bacterium | reverse complement strand
GGCCCGGCGGCTGGCCGACCTCCTGGCCGACGTGGGACTCGCGCGGGTGGTGCTCGGGGGGCACAGTGACGGTGGCAGCATCGCCCTGCTCCAGCCCACTCAGGCCGGGCCGGGCCGGGTGGCGGTGGCGGCGGTGGTGTCGATGTCGGCCCACGTGATGGTCGAGGACGTCACCGTGGCCGCGATCCGGGCCCTGCGTTTCCCCGCTGGAGGCCGGGTCCGGCGGGGCCTGGCCCGTCACCATGACCACGCCGGAGCCCTGATCGACGCCTGGACCGAGGTGTGGCTCTCCGAGCGGTTCCGATCGTGGACGATCGACGCCGAACTGTCCGCGGTTCGATGCCCGACCCTGATCATCCAGGGACGGGACGATCGGTACGGCACCATCGAACAGGTCGAGCGTCTCCGGGTCGGTCTGTCGAGCTCGACGGTCGAGACGGTCCTGCTGGAGGGGGTCGACCACTGGCCACATCGGGAGGCGGCCGATGCGGTGATCACCGCCCTGGAGGGATTTCTCGGTCGGCACTGCCCGTCCTGACCGCCCCACGAACGGTGCCGCCGCAGGTGGAAGGCCAAGCAGCACCCGGCAGGTACCGGCAACCGGGCTCAACTAGGGTGGACCGTCGATGGGTCGACGTCGGTGGAGGGTCGAGGTCGTTGTCGCCCTGGTCGCCTTGGCCCTGCTGGTCGGGTGCACCGGGGACGTCGACCGGGGTGCCGCCGGCGATGAAGCGGCGGTCCCGCTGGCGACCGTGGACCCGGACGTGGTGGCGCTCGCCGAGGCGAGATCGTCCCTCGATGCCGACTGGGCCGAAGGCCGTGCCGCCATGGTGGCACGGCTCGCCGAGCCCTCCGCGGCCGGAACGGCCGAGGTGGCGGTGCCACCCGAGTTGGCGGCCGGGCTGGCCGACTGTGGTGACGACTGGAGCGACACCGGCGGCCTGACCGACACCCGGATCCTGGTGGGGTTGAGTGTCGCCACCACCGGACCTCAGGGCGCGGACCGGGCCGTCGCCGACGGCATGGCCGCCTACCTCGACAGTGTCAACCGCACCGGCGGCGTCGGCGGCCGGGCCGTGGAGCTCGTTGTCGTCGACGACCAGTACCAGGCTCCGGCCGCGGTGGCCGCGATCGGCCAGGTCCTGGCGTCGGAGGCGCCGTTCCTCGTTTCGGGGGTGGGCACCCCCGGTGCGCTGGCCGAACGGTCTCCACTGGCGGCGGCCTGCGTCCCGCAACCGTTCGTCGGGTCCTCCCACCCGGCCTTCGGTGACCCGGTCGAGTTCCCGCTGTCCAGCGGTTTCGACCGGGCGATCACCACCGAGGCCATCCTGTGGGGCCGCTGGCTGGAGCGCGACCAGAGCGCGGCGGGGCCGCTGCGGGTCGGGGTGCTCGCCATCGACAACGACTTCGGGCGCACCTACCTGACTGGGTTCGAGGCCTGGGCCGAGGACCATCCCGACGTGGTCGGGTCGGTCGTGTCGACCCGTCAGGCGCCCGACGAGCCCGACGTCGCCGCCCGACTGGAGGAGCTCGCCGCGGCCGAGTCCGACGTACTGATTATCGCCACCTCGGGTGACGCCTGCGCCGACGCCGTGGCGGGGTCGACCCCCGATCGGATGCCGACGGTCCGGGCCCGGATCCTCGCCTCGGGCTGTCAGGGGCAGGTCACCAGCCGTCTCGGACCGGGCGCGCAGGGGACCGTGGTGATCGACGGCGGGGTCCAGTCCTTGACCGATCCGGCGATGGCCGACCAACGGTTCACGGCGGTGGCCCGCAGCGATCTCGTGGCCGCCGGGCTCGATCCGGACGATCCACGGGTCGTGGCCGGCTACGGCCAGTACGGATGGGCGCTGGTGGAACTGCTCCGTGTCGCCGATGCCCTGCCGGGAGGCCTCAGCCGGACCAACGTGGCGCTGGCCGCTCGTGGCCTCGACCTGGACCATCCGCTCCTGGCCGACGGCATCCGGTTCACCATGTCGGGCACCGACGACGCCTACCCGGTGGAAGGAGGGCGGGTGCTCGCCTTCCAGATCGACGAGGACGGGTGGGTGCCGCTCGGTGCTCCGATCGACGTGAACGGCGCCACACCGGTGTGTCGCTGGGAGCGTGGGCGCTGCTCCTAGTGGAAGGGGGTTTCCCCCACCCGTGCAGTTGGACGTCCTACAGTGTCGCCTGTCGATTCATCGAGCTGCGCCATGGAGGTTGTGCGTGGGCATCTACCTCGAGGAGCATCCGCCGGCCGTGCCCCAATACCGGGCGACGCGGCGCGCCGCGGTGACCGGGGCGATTGTGCTGCACACCGCCGAGGTGCCCGCCGACCTGACCCCACCGGATACGGGAGCCGAGCGGGTGGCTTCGTTCATCGCGTCGCGGACCACGAGTGGGAGCTACCACTCGGTGGTCGATTCCGACTCGGTGGTCCGGGTCGGACGCTACGAGTGGGAGATGTTCCACGAGGGAACCGGCGGCAACCGGTGGTCGCTCGGCCTGTCGTTCGCGTGTGAGGCGGCCCAGTGGCCGGTGGTGCCCGAGCGCTGGTTCCTCGGTGCCCTGGCCCAGGGGGCGGCGGAGGCGGCCAACATGGCCCGCTGGGTCTACGCCACCGTCGGGGTGACGATTCCCGCTCGCTGGATCAGCGCGGCTGACTATCGCAACGGCCGGCCGGGTTTCGTCGGACACGGGCAGCTCGATCCGGGCCGGCGGTCCGACCCCGGCCTCGGCTTCCCGTGGAGCGAGTTCCTCGACGCCTACGCCGCGGCGGTGCGCGGCACGCTTACTGCAGGATCTATTACGGAGGACAACGACGTGCCACCCCTTGCTTTCCATCAGGCCATGGCCGACATCGATCAGCTGTATCTCGCCTACCGGGGCACCTTGCCCGGGGATCAGGAACGTCGGGCCTGGGCCCGGGATCTGGCGGAGAAGATGTTCGCCAAGGGGGAAGCGGCCCTACCCACGCTGGCCTACATCGAGTGGGCGCTCCGGCGGGAGACGGTGCAGGGCGCCGCCTGAGCGGTGACCGGCGGGCCCCGGGATCAGAGTTCGATGCCGAGCCGTTCCGCCTCGTCGGGGCAGAAGGAGAGTACGGCGGCGTCGATCACGAGCTTGAGTTCGTCGTCGTTCAGCTCACTGTTCTCGGTCTCGTTGATCGCCTGGTTGCGGTAGTCGTCGAAGGTGTCGGCGTCGGAGAACCGGGCCAGGGCACAGAACGACGTGCCGAACTGGACCACGTCGGTGTCGCTCAGTTCGTCACTGGTCAGGCCGTTCTCCTCCAGGAGGTCCCGGAACATCGCGATCTGCTCGGTGGTGTCCGCGGTCGTGGTGCTCTGATCGCGGCTGCTGGTCGTCGTGGTGCTCGACAGCGCCGGATTCGAGGTGGTGGTTGTGGAGCTGGGTTGGGTCGACGGGACCCCATCGGGGCTCGTGGTCGTGGACTCAGCGGCCGAGGTGTCGGTGGCTGCGGTGGTGTCGCCGTCATCGCCCCGACCCCGGAGCCAGATCGCCAGTAGAGCGATGACGAGCAGGGCCACGATGCCGGCACCGATCAACGCGATCAGGCGGACCGGGCTGTTCGACGCCTCGGCCGGCCGGGGGCCCGGGCCCATTCCCGGCGGGGGAGCGAAGGCGGGGACTGCCGGGTTCGACGGTGGGGGAGTCTGGTCGGCGTGCTCGGCGGCGACGCGCTCGTGATCGAGCACCGGCATCCGGGCCGTGGCCAGGGTCTCGTCGACCGCGGGGCCGGCCACGCCGACGTCCGGACCCGGTCGATGATCACCGGGTTGGGGCCACGAGGCAGCCTCGGATGTCCCTGAACCGGCGGGGTGGGCCTGCACCGACGCCGCGGACGGCCCGGACGGCCCACTGCCGTTCACATGGGTGGGCCGATCGGGCGGCGACTGGAACTGGTGACCCGCCATCGGTTCAGAGCCGGGCCCGGCCATGGAGGTCCCGCCGGCGTCCGGTGCGCCGGCGCCCGACGCGAACGGGTTGACCCCGGACGGTCCCGCCGGGTGGGCCTGATGGCCGCGGCCATCCGGCGACGTCGACGGGGGCTGGTTCGGATCGGTGCTCGGCTGGAGAATCGGCGCGGCCGGACCCGGTCCGGCCGCGGTCGGGCCAGGAGCCGGACCCGGTCCGGCCGCGGTCGGGCCAGGAGCCGGCCCCGGGCCGGTGTTGGGGGCCCACCACCGCCCGTCGACCGCCTCGTACCAGCCGCTCGGGGGCGGCCAACGGTAGTCCTGCCCGTTCCACGCCGTATAGCTCTCACGCATTACGCCCAGCCTCGCATAATCTCGAACAACCTACCGTTCGACATGGCTGATCACCGCGCTCGGGGCCGGTCTCGGGAGGGGGGTTCGCGACCGGGCGCGGCGGGCGCTAGGGTGTCCCTACCCGGCGCGGATGCCCGAGTGGTCCAAGGGAGCGGCCTGCAAAGCCGTGATTCGCGGGTTCGAATCCCGCTCCGCGCTCGTGCCGCCATCGCACTTCCCGGTGCTAGTCTTGGCGGCCCACGGGCCATTAGCTCAGTTGGCTAGAGCGCCTCCATGACGCGGAGGAGGTCGGGGGTTCGATTCCCTCATGGCCCACCCGACGCACGAGGTTCAAACTTTCGCCTGATCCATGATTTGGCGGGGTTTGGGCCTCGTGTGCTGTGAGGGTGTCGCCGCCAGCCCACCCGGCGGCGTCGGCTTGGACGCCGGGGTCGAGGAGCATGTCGAAGGGGCGGGCGTGCTCGACGCGCAGTTGCTCCTCGTCGTCGTCTTCGAGGTAGATGCGGGTGAAGAAGGCTTGGTTGCACAGGCGCCGGTTGGCGTCGTCGCAGCGGGTGTAGATGTCGGCGCAGTTGGCGAGCAGGTCGAGGGCGTCGTCGAGGTGGACGCGGGCGTCGGCGTACTCGCCGTGGTGGGCGTCGATGCGTCGGTTCACCTGGTCCAGCTCGGCGAGGATGCGGTCCTGTTCGCGCTTGAGCACTGTCAGCGGGATGGCGTCGGCGTAGTGGGCTTGGACGAGCTTGGTCTGCTCGCTCTCCAGGCGGTTGCGGTTGGCGGTCAGGTTCTCTAGCTCGTTGGCCTCGGCGGACATGAGCCGGTCGAACTCGTGGTGCAGCATCCCGGCGAGGGCCTGGCGCATGGCGGGGGTGATCTGGATGCGCTGGTAGTAGTCGGCGATCAGTTCCTCGACGTGCTCGATCAGCAACGCCGAGCGGGTGCAGTCGGTCCGCTTGGCGTGCCTGCCGCCGCACACGAAGTATGGGTAGACGTTGCCCTGGGCGTTCTTGGCGTTGCAGATGATGAGCCGCGACCCGCAGCGGCCGCAGTAGACGCTGCCCTTGAGGTAGTGGTCGTGGACCTGGGTGGCCTCGCCAGCGGTCTTGTTGGCCCGCAGCACGGCTTGGACCTGATACCACACCTCGGCGGGAACCAGCGGATCATGCGCCCCCTGGTAGGTGACGCCCTGGTAGGTGACGTCGCCCTTGTAGTACGGGTTGGTCAGCATCCGGTGGACCGACGAGGCGGCGAGCGCCTTGGCCGGGCGCTTCGGGGTGGGCAGGCTGGTCAGTCCGCGGGCGGTCAGTTCTTCGTGGAGCTGGCTGAGGGTCCAGTCGCCGGAGGCGTAGGACTTGAACGCCCACTCCACCAGCGGAGCACGCTCGGGGTCGATCTCCACGGTGCGCATCTCGCGGCCCTGGGCGTCGCGGGTGCGGACGTTGAGGTAGCCGATCGGGGCCTTGCCCACGGTGCCGCCGTTGGTGGCCTTCTGCGTCATGCCCTTGACGACCTCGCTGGCCAGGTTGCGGCTGTAGAACTCGGCGATGGTCGACATGATCCCGTGCAGCAGCATCCCCGAGGGCGTCTCGTCGATGTTCTCCGTCGCCGACACCAACATCACACCGGCTTCTTGGAGCGCGATGTGAATGGTCACGTCGTCGGCCCGGTTGCGGGCGAGCCGGTCGACCTTGTGCACGATGCAGTAGGCGACCCGGTTGGCCTTGACGAACTGGATCATCCGCATCAGCTCGGGCCGATCGGCCGACTTCGCCGACGCGCCGGCGTCGACGAACTCCTCGATGATCGTCGCCCCGAGGGCTTGGGCCTTGCGCAAGTTGGCCTCGCGCTGGGCCGGGATCGAGAACCCTTCGTCGGTGCCGCCCCGTTCTGCCTGCTCGCGGGTGGATACACGCAGATAGGACACCGCCAGCGCGGTACCCGGTGTCGGCGGGCTGATGAGGCTGCTCACGGGATCGCAGCGAACGGCGGCGGTGGTGGTGGACATGGGCTCTCTCTCACGACTCGGCGGCAACGTCCCCGCACCGGCTGGCCGAAGCCTGTGAGTGCTGACTGTGAGAGAGCCCGAAGGCTGGAGGACCGACCGGCTGAACGGCCGTGCCTCGCATTCGCCCGACCGTTCGCACGGCCGGTTCCTGTAGACCACAACACCTCACGCTCGGCGCGAGATGTCGCCATTCTAGCGGCCCTCCCCGGATGAGCGAGGGACCGTCCGCAGGGTCTCGGGCGGTTCGTTGGCCCGGCGGATCGCTCGAGTGCGGCCGGTCTCCTGCAACGTGAGACGGATCAGCACCTCGGCCAGCTTGTGCAGGTCCGGGGGGTCCCGGTGCACCGGCCGTACCCAGATGTTGCGGTCCTCGTAGCGGCGCTGGGCCGTCTTCTTGACGTAGCGGCCCATCAACCCGACCCGTCATCGTCCGTGTTGTCGTGGCGGGCGTGGAAGGCGTCCTCGGCGGCCTGGCGGCGGTTCACGTCGGCGATGACGAACTGCACGAAGTCCCGGTCGCGATCGGTGATGACCTCCTCCTCGCCGGTTGCCGGATAGTCAGGGTCGGGTTCCTCGCCCGGCCACAGGGTCTGACGGGTGGGCCGGTCACGGTCTAGGCGGCTGCCGGATGCGGCGACCCACTCGCGGAGCCGCTCGCGGGCATCGGCGAAGTCACGGTGCCAGCCGATCGGGGCGGAGCCGTTCTGTTCGGGGTCGTAGGCGCCCAGCCAGTGCAGGTGCAGCGCAGACAGCTCCCACACCAGCTCGGGATGGTGGTGCCAGTAGGGCGGGATGACCGACGCCGGTAGCCCGTAGGTACGGCGCAGCCAGTTGACCCAGGCATTCAGCTCCAGCCACTCGACTTCGGCGTCGTCGGCCGACAGCAGGTTCCAGTTGATCGGCCGAGGCGGGTCCGGCAGCGACATGGCAGCGGGATCGAACAGCGGGCCGTCGCCGGGCGGCTCGTCGAAGTCGTCGGCGGTGTCGGGGTCGTCAGGAAAGCTCATCGTCAGACCGCCCTTCAGAGCGACACCGCGCTGGCACGCGCCGATGGGCCGCGGCGACGGGTGTCGGGTGGGTTGATGTCGGCGAGCTGGTCACGCCGCTGCGCCGTCTCGCCCCCGCGCCGCTCTGGCGTCTCGGCGGCGGCCTGGTCGAGCCCTTCGCGCTCGACGGCTCGGTCCTGGCCGGGGCCGCTGCGCTGCGGGGTCCGGTCGACCTCGTAGCGGGTCATGGCCAGGTCGTGGCCGATGCGGCGGGCGACGAACTCCTCGACCTCACGGACCTGGCCCTCGACCTCGTGCTCGTAGGTGCGGACGTAGCCCTCGGCGATGAAGTTGTCGCCCTTGCGGAACCGCTCGTAGGCCCGCTCGGCGGTGGCCCGGAACGCCACCAGGTTGAAGTAGGTCGTATCGGTCTTGGTGAACGACCCATCGTCTTCAGTCCGGTAGTGGTTCTGCCCACCGCGCACGTAGAACCGGGCGTCACCCTTGGAGGTGAACGACAGCTCCGGGTCTCCGGCGATGAACCCCGACAGGGACTCTTGGGTGCGGATGGCCATCAGATGCTCCTTCCTCGGTGCACGCCTTGTGGCGTGTCATCGGGAAGGTGCGAACCCCGTCCCCGTAGCTACCGGGCGCCGGTGCGCAGGAGTCCCTCGACCTCGCCGCGATGACCTCGGAGGATCTTGGCGTCGGGCCGGTCGGTCCAGGGGCGCAGGTCGGTCACGATCGGCCGGGCGGTGCGCAGCAGGATCACGCCGGTCCCAAACGGAAGGGTGCGCAGCGTGTCGGGGGCCATGATGGGGACGCGGCGGATGGACCGTTGGTGGGAGCGTCCGCCGTAGGCGTCGATGCTCGTGGAGTCGGTGCGCTCGTCGCGCTCGCCGATGAGGGTTGAGAGGTCTTGGAGGTCGCGGCTGTTGGACGCACCACCAAGGACGATCTTGACGATCGACGCATCCCAGATCGCCCCGGCGGCGTTGTCGCCCCACTTCTCTCGCGCCTGAGCCATCGACTGCAACACCGGCATCGTGGTGATCCCGGTGCCTCCACCCTCGGCCATCAGCGTAGGCAGCGACGGCAGCGGAGCGAGGTTGCCAATCTCATCGAGCGCCATCAGCAACGGCGGATCGAGCCGAGCGCCGGGCGAACTCGCGGCGAGGGTACGGGCGACTTCCACGAGGTCTTCGATGAACGCCGCCACCAGCGCCGCGGATGCCCCAGCGCCAGCCCCGGTGGCGAGCAGGTAGAGGGTGCCGTTGTCTTGAAGGAACGACTTGGGGTCGAACGCATCGCCAGGCCGTGGGGTGATGGCGTCGATCACCCGTGGGTCGGCGAGGGCGGCGAAGGCGAGAGAGACGCCCTGCCAGATCGAGTCGCGGGTGCGCGGGTCAGCCTCAATCATCGCATCCAGCGATTCGGCCCACCCGCCCGCAACTCGGGGGTCGGTTTGGAGAATGCGTACGGCGTCAGCGGCGGCAGTGGGGTTGAGCGCCCACTGGTAGAGGGTGCGGGCGTCACGGTGGTCGAGGGCGGCAGCGTGGAGCAGGGCCTGGATGGCGGTGCGGGTCTTGCCTTCCCAGAACCCGCCGTTGTCCACCCCACCAGAGCCGAGCCCGGTGCTGGAGGCGAGGCCGGTGGCACGGATCATCGCCGTCAGCGGGTCCTCGCAGCCCCGCACCGGCGACCACCGCAGACCGGCGGGCAGACCGGGTGCGAGGTGTTGGGGGTCGAACACCGCCACCGGCCCGACCTGTTCGCGGGCGCGCAGGGTGGCGGTGAGGTTGTCCGGGCGGGTCGAGGTGGTGATGACCGCGCCGGGCGTGTCGAGGATGGCGTTGATGACGATGTGCAGGCCCTTGCCCGACCGAGGTGGGCCGATCAGCAGCATCGAATCCTCGACGGTGGCCCACACCGCCCGTCCCTTGGCCGACCCCAGCAGATACCCCACGTCGGTCGGACCGGGGTTGGTGAGCGAGGGTCGGAGAGTCTTGGCGCGGCGGCGCAGGCTGCGCGCCGAGGCGGTCCGGGCGATCTCGGCGGCGGTGGCGGTTCCGGCGAGGCGTCGGGGATCAGTGGTGCCGCGCAGGTTGCGGGTTGCCCGCCACACCGCCCATCCGGCCGTTGCCAACACCCCGAGCAGGAGGGCGACGATCGACCAGTAGATGACCGGGTTGAGGTCGGGGGCACCAAGCGCCGAGCCGGGGTTGAGGGGATCGGCCAAGACGCCGAGTGCGTTGGTGATGCCGCCGGTGGGTTGGGATAGGCCGCTGACCCAGGTGGCGATGCTGGCGGCCAGCCGCAGTAAGCCGAGGGTGGTGAAGGCGGCGATGAGCAGGCCGATGCCGAGGTTGGCCAGGCTGTCGTTGACCGGCCGGGCGGGGCCGTTCACGACTGCTCCTGAACGATCGTGAGCCCTGACACGGCGCCGAACACGACCACCACGGCCCCTCCACCGAGCTGCGAGGGGTCGAGGTGCGCGGTGAGCCGACCGGCAGGGTCCGCAGTCTCTGTCGTGACAGCAACGGCGATGTGGACGGGCTCACCGGGCAGGAACCCGCCCGCCGACACCTCCACCCCAACCGCCCCGACATCTGATCCTTCGGGTTTGTCGGGGACGGGCAGCGGCCGTGGGGGTGGGTCGATGATGTCGGCGTAGACCGTCCCGTCGGGGTCGTGGACCTCGACGCGGATCGCGCAGTCCTGTTCGTGCGCGATCCGGGCGAGGGCATCGCCGAGCCGGTCGCGCCGTTGCGGGCTTTCAGGGTGGTCGTGGCCGTCGACGCTGATGGTCACCGTGTCGGTGCCGCCTGGACGGACCACCACCAAGGGCAGGACCACGGGCACGATCGAGACGCCTGCGCTGTTGTCGGTCTGCTCGAGCCGCGGCCGGTGGCCGATCATCGTGTCTCCACTGCTACGGGTTCCTTGTTGTGGTGACGTTCGGGGGCAGGTCGGTACGGCATGGGTCAGAAGTCGATGCCCGGTGAGCGCGGCTGGTTGGTTCGAGGCCGGGAGTCGATGGGGCCTCGGCCGGGCGTCGGGGCCGCTGGCCTGGTGGTGCGCGGGTAGTGCACGGCGTTGAAGACTCTGAGCGCGTCCCGCAGCGCCGAGCCGAGCGATGCGGCGACCTTCATGGCGCTGTCGACGGGAACATCGAGCAGGTTGGCGACATCTCGCGCGGTCATCACACGCCCGTCCTGGCCGGACGCCGTGAACCCTGAACCGGCCACGCCGAAGCGCACGAACGCCGAGTCGTCCTCGCCGGCGGGAAAGGCGTAGATCGTGGCCGTGTGCATCGGGCCGTCGAGCCCAGTCGCCCAGAACCGGAAGCCGTGCCACTCGACGTGCTCGGGCGCGAAACCGGGCAGCCGCTCGGCGGCGTTCAGCGCACGCACCACCGGAACGTCCCAGGGTCGAGGCTCACGAGCGTTCATTTGGCGCATCAGGCGACCATCCGGGCGGTGGTGTCGAAGGCGTCGAGCTCGTCGGGGTGGAGCTGATGCTGGATGACGAACGAGCGGTCCTTGATCCGCCACAACCCCTGCCCCGTCCCCAAGCCGGGCAGCAGGCGTTGTTCGGTGCCGGTCAACCCGAGGGCCTGGCCCGTCGTGCCGAGCTGGTCGGTCTCTTGGCGGTAGATGATCCGCGTTTCGGCGTTCGCCAGCAGGGACGAGGCGAGAGCGTGCATGGCCGAGCCTCGGTCGCCCACGGTGTCGAGGTCGGTGAGCTTGTGGAAGATCAGCATGTTGGCAATCCCGTAGTGGCGGGCGAGCCGCCACTGAGCGTCCATGCGGCGCAGCAGCGCGGGGTGGGACATCAGCCGCCAGGCTTCGTCGTAGATCACCCACCGCCGCCCACCAGCCGGGTCGAGCAGTGCTGATTCCATCCAGGCCGACGAGCAGGTCATCAGGACGGAGATGAGCGTCGAGTTCTCCGCCACCCGTGACAGGTCGAGCGAGATCATCGGCAGGCTGGGGTCGAACCGCACCGTCGAGGGGCCGTCGAACAGCCCTTGGAGGTCACCGGCGACCAGGCGGCGCAGGGCGTGGCCGACGATCCGGCCGTCCTCGGCGAGTCGTTCGTCGTAGTCGGGACCGTGCGGCGGGTCGAGGATGCGATCGACGACCATCGGCAGGATCGGTACGTCGCAGGTGGCGACCGTGGCGCGCAGGGCGATGTCGATGGCGGTGTGCTCCAACGGCGTCAACGACCGGGTGAGGACCGTTTCGGCGAGGGCGCCGATCAGGTCGCGGCGGCGGGAGGCGACCTGCATCTCCCACTCCACGTCCGACACCCCCGAGGGACGGTGGCCCTCATCGAGCGGGTTCAAGCGGTTGGGCAGGCCGTGGCCGAGCACGATCGCCCGCCCGCCGACCGCCTCGGCCACAGGGGTGTGCTCACCCTTCGGATCGCCGGGAACGTAGACGCGGCGGCCGAACGGGATCGACCGGGTGTAGAGCGACTTGGCCAACGAGGACTTGCCAGCACCGACGATGCCAGCCAGCACCACGTTCGGCGCCGTGATGACCCCGCGCTGGTAGAGGACCCACGGGTCGTACACGAAGCTGCCGCCCGAGTAGAGGTCCTGGCCGACGAACACCCCATCTGAGCCGAGCCCGCCTTCGGCCAGAAACGGGTAGGCCCCGGCGAGGGCCGCGGACGTGTCCTGGTGGACCGGCACCCGGAACGGGCGCGGTGTGCGCAGCCCAGCCGGGCCGGGCTCACCGGTGGCTGGCAGGTAGTGGGTGGCGCGGCGTTCGGCTCGCTCGGCCGCGGCTTCGGCCTTGACGGCAGCCTTGCGAGCCGCAGCGTCGGCGGCGTACACGCGGGCCGCGGCCCGGCGGCGTTGCCGCTTGTTCCGACGATGCTCCTTGGCCGGTCCCACCAGCACCGACGAATGCACCTTGCCCCGAGACGACTCAGCCATGACGCCTGCCCCCGTCAGCGGGCCAGGCCGTCGACGGCCCGCCTAGATGTCCCGGCGCCGAACAGCGACGGTTCGGCCAGACGCCGAACCGGGCGGGGTGTCGCGGGCAGCGGTGCGGGGTGCCAGGCGATGCGTCCGTTGGCGTTCCACGCCTCATCGACCACTGCCCGCACCCGCTCCAGCAGCGTGGCGGCGTCGTGCAGATCATCCGCCACCTCCACCGCGTATCGACGACCGGCGTCGCGCGAACCAGTGTCGGTCACGGCCCGGTCGGCATTGCGGTGATGCCACTCGGCGAGCTGATCCAACGACTGGCCCAACGACGCCAATCCCGCCGACAAGGCTCCCAACACCGCATAGGTGTCACCGGCCTCGTCGATGATGCGGGTGGCGTGCGCCAGCCCACGCAGCGCCTCACGGGCCTCATCTGCATCGGCTCTCGGATCGTTGAACGTCACCATCGGTGGCACCTCCGCTCGCTCGGGCATCGTCATCTGCCCGGTAGGTGCGCCTGGCCCGCCAGCCTCAGATGCCTCGGCACAACGGCAGCGCCGCCGCGACGAACGCCTGGGCCTGTTGGCCGACCAGCCGCCGCGTCTCACACGACGCCTGGATCGCGGCCTGCTCGATCTCAGCCACGGCAGCGTCGAGGTCGTCGAGCGTGGGGGCAGAGACGGCGAGAAGCCCGGTGTAGCGAAGGACGCCGTGACCAGCGGTGAGGTCGGCTTCTTGTTGGAGCACGTCGTGGTACTCGGCGGTCTGTTGGGCGTCTTCGATCTGGCCGATCTTGGCCCGCTGCGCCGCGTCGGAGATGTATTCGGTCTTCTTCTTGCGGATGTCCCGCGCCGCCACATCGGCCCGCACCGGATCGCACACGACGCTGAACGCACGTCTGATCCCCGACGACAGCAGGATCGGCGCCAAGAAGCCCGGATAGACGAGCGAGCGAGGCCATTCGCTGATCCACAGCACAGCGTGGTAGGCGGAGTCCGAGCGCAGCAGGTCCCAAGTCTCGTTGATCGCCACCGGCCCGGCGGTGGCGAGGTCTGCACCGATGGTGGAGCGTTCCAGCGTGGCAGCCACTTGGGGGTCATACGCGGAGCGCAGCGCGATCGCGAGCTGGGGCGGGGTGAGCCATTCGGCTGGTTTGAGGTCGGCCGAGCCGAGGGCCGTGGACAGGGTGTGCATCTCCTGGCGCAGCACCGCCGCCGCCCCGCGCAGCCCGCCGCCGGCGGAGCGAATCGCACGGCCAGCGGCCTTCATGTCCAGGGCGATGGAGATGGTGGTGACGTGGCGCTCGGCGGCAGGACCGGCGCGGTCGATCAGCTCGCGGTAGGTGCGAGCGACCCAGGAGTCGTCGTCGGTGCCGTGTTCGGCCCACCAGCGCGACAGGCCGGTACCGCTGTCGGGCAGCGTGCGTTCGAGCACCTGGAGGCGGGCGAGTCGGCTGGACCGACACGCAGTTGACAGGACACGGCTCCAGCCGGTCACGCGGCGTTGTTGTTCGGCGGGGTCGAGCAGCACGAACGAGCGGTGGGTCACTTCGGCGATGGCGATGAGCCGGTTGTGATGCGGGTCATGCACCATCACCGTCCCGGTCTCGGGGTCCTCGTAGGAGCGCATCGCGGCGGCGTCACCCGGTAGCGCGAGCGTGCCAGCGGGGCGGGGCTTGACCACCCGCCGCCGGTAGATGGCCTGGCGCACCGTGATCCGCCATGCCCACTGCGCGGCGATGGGCAGCCACTCGACGGCTTTGCGACCGTTGATCGGCAGCCACGTCACCGCCAGCGCGGTGGTCCACACCGGAGACGTGAGCAGCAGCGCTCGGGCGCCGACGAGGTAGAGGCTCGCCACGAACGTCACCACGGCGATGGCCACGGTCACGACCTGTGGAGTGGACAGGCCGAGCAGGACACCGCGGCGAGTGAGCCGGGAGAACTTCACCGCCTCCACGTCACCGCCCGCGTCGTCGGTCGAGGTTCGGGTGCGGCTCACGAGCCATCTCCCGGCTTCGGATCGGTTCGGCGCGGCTCGACGGTCGGTGGCGGCTGGCGTCGCGTCGGACGCTCAGGTGAGGTTGACCGTGGCGAAGGCTGGTCCGCGGGTGCGCTCGACGCCCCTCCCTCCGACCTCGACGGGTTGCGACGCGGCGACGTAGAGGGCTGTGCCGGTGGGGTCGGCGTCGGATCGCTGGCCTGCTGGCCCGCGTCGGTGTGCTCCTCGGCTGCGGTGCCGACCTGCTTGCCCACCTTCGGACCAGCCTTGGCCGCTGCCACCGCAGCACCGGCAGCGACGCCCGCACCCGCGGCGGCACCACCGCCCCCGCTGGCCCCGGCTCCGCCGCCGGTTGAGCCGCCAGCGGCGGGCTTGCCTGCCGTCCCACCCGTGGGCGATGCGCCCGGCTTGCCCGGCGAGCCAGGTCCACCAGCCGGTGACCCCTGGCCCCGGCTTGTGGCGGTGTCGTCTCCGTCGAGGACCTTCTTGACGCCATCGGAGCGGGGGCCGCCGCTGACCGGCACGGGCCGGTTGAGCGCGCCCTTGGCCTCCTGCTCCACGGACATGGAGTGGTACATGTCGAAGCCGATGAAGGAGATGAACTTGTAGGCCATGTAGGGGGCGAAGGCGGCGACGAACATCAACACGATCCCCGCGATCGGGTCGGCGATCGAAGCCAGGTCGAAGTCGATCGGTGCTGACACCTGGGCGGTGGCGACCAGGAAGACGACGACGATGACGAGCTTCGAGAAGATCAGTGCCAGCACGAACGACGCCCACTTGGTGAACCAGCCGCGGGTGGCTTCCCACGAGAACCCCGACAGAGCGATCGGTGCCATGACGATCGCGACAAGCAGGAGCGCTTTGCGGATCAGCAGGGTGAACCACACCAACGCCGCCGCGGAGATGGCGAGACCGGCGAGGAAGATGGTGACGATGGCACCCGCGCCAGGCGCGGCGATGTTGACCGCAGTCAGCCCGATGGCGAGAGCTGCGATGCGCCCGCCCATCTCCTCCATCGTGGTTCCCGTGGCCTGCACGATGCCGACCGAGAGCTGATCGGTGATCTCCAGCAAGGTGGCGGTGAGGGTGATGACCAGGAACGACCCGAGCACCGACTTCGCCAAGCCCAACGCCGCCTTGGACAGCGCGCTGGGGTCGCGTCGGACCAGCCCGCCGATGAGCTGGAAGCAGAAGAAGATCAGCATCAAGAACACCGCGACGCCGAACAAGATGTTGTAGACCCCGACGTAGGCTGGGCTGGTCACGTCCACCAACGTGGTCGTATCGAAGATCGCCCACACCGACTCGAACATCCACCCCGCGGCTGCGCCGATCGCCGAGGCGAGCCAGTCGAACGGTGCCGACACCAGCGTGGCGGCAGCTTCACCCGCCACGTCGCACACGGTCGAGATCAGCGGTACATCACAGACACCCATCGAGCTCTCCCTTCCAGACAGTCAGCCGACGCGAGGTCAGGAGACGCCTTGGCCGACGGTCCAGAAGAAGTTGATGAGCGTCACCGCGGCGCCGGTGATGATCGCCGCACCGCAGGACACCAACACGCCGACCTTGCCCCGCCCTGCCAGATGAGGGTTGGACGAGTTGGAGCCGAAGCCCCACACCACCGCGGAGACGATGAGGGCGAGGACCGACAGGACCAGGCCAATGGTCATCACCGCGCCGACGATGGTGCGCAACGAGGCGATACCGGGCAGCCCGGTGTCGTTCGGGGAGATGTCGACCTGGGCCACCACCTGAGCAACAGCGGGCAGATCGAAGGTCACAAGGGTGTCGAACATCGGATGGGGCTCCTTCAACGCTGTGGCCCGCAACGGACGGGCGGGCTCACAGCACAGGTACGCCCCGCACACCCACCGCGCTCGGCCCCGGTGGGGTTAGAGATCGCGGCCGAGGTCGAGGAGGAAGTTCATCCACGTCACACCGGCCCCGGCCAGAGCGGCGGCACCGATGGCAACCCACAATCCGGCGCGGGCGCGGGTGGCGGCCTGGTAGTTCCCGGCCGACGAGGCGATCGCCCACATGATGGCGCAGACCACCAGCATCAGCACCGACACCACCAACACGATGGTGAGCAGCGCCCCGACGATCGTGGTCAGCGCGCTGGACCCGCCGACCCCACCGAAGTCGGGACCCACACTGGCGAGGACGAGCAGGCGGGGCATCGGCATCACAGCTCCTCGATCGAGACACGGGGGACATCAACCGAGGTGCACCACCGCTGCCCGGTCACCGGCTACTCGCGGGTGGTGATGTGGAGGTGGTCGTAGTGGCCGCCAGTGGGGTGGGTGGGGTCGTGCATCCCACCGCCGTCGTAGGGTCGCCAGCCTTCGGCGTCGCGGGCGACGCTCCAGATGTGGCCCTGCCAGATCAGGTACTGGACCCACAGGGCGTCGGCGTGGGCTTGGAGCCAGTTGGTCATCCGCCACCCTTCGGCGACCTGCTCGGGTGTGGGGAACACGCCGATGCGGTTGCCGTAGGTCACGTCGCAGGCTCGGCCGAGGGGGTGTTCGGAGACGGTGCCGGGTCGGGGTGACCAGCACGACCACGACGAGTCGGGGAAGGCCGCTCGAGTCTCGGCGATGAGATGGGCCATCTCACGGGTGACGAACCCGCCGGTACCGGTGGGGTCGGGCACCTGCCCGCCGGGCGTGCCGGTGAACGGAACCGGACCACCCGGCAGACCGACAGTGGTGGTGTCGCAGCCGGGGCCTCCCGATCCGGGAGCGTCGAGGTGGCCGGCGCCGTGGCTGGCAAGCCACACCTCGGGATCGACAGCCGGGGCGGATGCGCCACCGGGGCGAATCTCCAGGTGCAGGTGCGGGCCGGTGGAGCGGCCTTGTGATCCCACATCGGCGATGTGCTGTCCGGCAAGCACCCGGTCGCCTTCAGCGACATGGATGCCGTGGTCCCACATGTGCAGGTACAGCGATGCCACGGCTTCACCGGCGATCGTGTGCTCGACGATGATCCGGTTCTGCCCGCTCACCGAAGGACCAGCGGCAGTCACCTGGCCGTCAGCAACAGCGAGGATCGGGGTGCCGTCGGGGGCCGCGAAGTCGAGGCCGTAGTGCATCCGCTCGGTGCCAGGGTTGAGCGGATCGTCACGCATCCCGAACCCCGACGTGATCGTGTACGTCCCCGCCGCCATCGGCATGACCACCCGACTGGTCTCAGCGACCCCCGAACCGGCACCGGAGACAGTGAGCGCGGACAGGATCGTGCGGGCGACCGGCTCGTAGTTGGTGTACCGGTCGGGATGCGCCGACACCTCCACCGCCTGCGCCGCCTCGCCGAACGACAGGCGTTCCCAGTTCGGGATGTCCAACAGCCCGCGGGGCGAGCCGTTGTTCGGACCATCAGGACCGCCGTAGAACGCCCTGGCCTGATAAGTCGAGTTCATCAGCTCGGCGACCGTCCCCCACCCGGCGACAGGGCGCATCTGGAACAGGCCCAACGAGTCGTGGTCCCTGCCGTCCCCGTCGTTCGGGTAGTTGGCCGACTCGGGATACGCCGACGTGTTGGACAGCATCCGCAACGACGATTCGGTCAACGCCGCCATCAGCGCGATGAGGATGCCGTTGTGACCCACACCTTCGGTCTGCGACCCGATCACCGTGATCGTTCGAGCATGGGTGAGCTGGGTCCGGTTGAGGGTGATCGTCTCACCGTTCGCCGTGGTGGCCTGGAGGCTGTCAGGAACGTCGCCGACCACGATCGAGGTCAGGTTCAAGCACGACGCATCAGCGGCGGGGTTCATCACCACCGCCATCGCCAGCAGCGGCACACTCGGCAGCAGCAACAGCACCGCCGCCGCCCCGGCGATCAGCATCCGCTTCATGACAACGGTTGGTCGGGAAGCGACAGCCGCAACGTGTGGCAACGATCGAACGTCGGCTGGCAGGCGACGAACACCGTGAAGGTGATCGCGTGGTCACTGGTCGCGGGCCGGTCGAACCACTCCCCGGCCCGGTGGCGGGTCGCCTCAACCGTCACCGCCACGGTGCCCTCACGCAGCTCACCCGCCGCCGCCGAGGCGACGATCGACTCCCACGAGTCAGGGATGAAGGCGGCGTCGATGGTGATGCTCTGGCGGGTCGAGTAGTGGCGCAGCTCCTGCCACACCGCATCGGTCGGCACGAAGTTGGCCACATCCGACACCAGCCCCGGCGTCTCATAGCCCGAGGGGTCGGCGTCGACGATGACCGGGCGGGCGTAGTCGATCGGCGCCAGCCCCGACATCGTGTCCCACGTCAGCAACGCCTCGGCGACCGAGCTGGCATAGCGGATCGGGTCGCCAGTGTTCGGCAGAGCGGGCAAGTCCTCCCACGACACCGGGCGGCTCGGCCCGCCCGGCGTGCTCTCCGACGGAGGGATCGTCGTCGGGGTCCCGTGGTGATCGTGATCGGGTGGCCCGACGATCAGCCCATAGATGCCGACGCCGACCAAGGTGACCAAGACGATGCCGCCGATGACGGCCATGACCAGCAGGCGACGAGACGACGATTCGGGCGACATGGATGGGCTCCCGACAACAGCGGACGATCAGCAGTTGCCGGGAAGGTGCACACCACCCACCCGCCAGGGCGGTCAGGTATCGCGGGCGAGCCGTGCGGCGTCGGCGAAGGTGATGGTCGCTTCGACGGTGGCCTCGAAGTCGGCCCACTGCTCGGCGCTCAGGGCGGGGCCGATCTCGGCAGGGTCGTAGTGGTCGGCCCACCCGAACAGGTCGCTCCAGGTCACCACGAACGCCCGAACCCCGTACCGCCGCGACCCCCGAGCCGAGTCGCGAGTCGTTGCGGTCTTGACGCGGCGGTGTCGTCGAGGCTCGCCCTGCACCCGCGCCAGAGCCTCCTTGGCGCGGGCAGCAAGCTCATCCTGCCGTAGCTCGTGATCATCACCTTCGGCGGTGCCTTGGCCGAGGGCGATCTTGACTCGCTGGTACGAGCCGTAGACCTTCCCGGTGGCGTCGATGTTCGCCAGCTCCTCGACTGCCAGGTCACGCACATGCTGTGGGGTCTCGGGGTCAGCGGCGAGGCGTTCGAGCTCGCTGACCTGTTCCAGCATCGAGTAGGACTTGCGGCCGGTCACGAGCTGTGCGGCTTGGACACGAGAGGTGCGGTCGGACGGTGCTGCCGAATCGGCAGCACCGTGATCGGCGCCCTTCTCGCCGTCGTCGGCGCCGAACCGGGAGGCGGCTTGGCGGCGTGCAGCGTCTTCAGCGATCAGCGTCTTCAGCTCTTGATAGAGGGTGGCCGCTTCGGTGGGGGTGAACGCCTTGCGCATGGTGTTCTCGTGCTGTTCGGCCAGGAGCTGTTCCAGCCGACTGGAGATGCCCGAGCGCACCCACACGTTCACGCGCTGCCACCCGAGTTGTTTGACGGCTTCCAGGCGTCGGGCACCGCAGATGAGGGTGCCGTCGGGGCTGGTCGTGATGGGCTGCAACAACCCGAGCTGGTCGATGGAGGCGACCAGCTCATTGAGGTCGCCCAGGTCGGTGCGGTGCCGCTGTCCGACACGGATGGACTCGACAGCGCGGTCCAGTTCGACGTGCCCGCTACCCACCGCGACCATCCCCAGCGGGGTTGGCGACCACGGCGGTGAGCACCAGGTCGTCGTCGTCGAGCAGGTCGGTCAGCGTGTCGCCGACCAGCAGCCGAGCCAGCACCCCGTGGCGCAGCGCGCCGGTGCCGGTGGGGTGGCCGAGCGTGAGGCGCAGCAGCCCGATCCATGAGTGGTGGGGCAGGTCGAGATTGGCTCGCAGCGCCTTGTCACGGCGCAGGGTCTCGTAGGCGTTGTGGCGATCGCCAATGTCGGCCAGGCGGGCACAGACGTGCTCAACGAGTGTCCAGGCGGTGTCGGCGGGCCAGCCCAGCAGCACCAGCAGCCGCGCGGTCTGCTCGACCACCCACCACACATCAACCTCGGACCCGTCGTCGGGCTGGTGGCCGTTGCCGTGGTGGGGGGGGTGGAACGTGGAAGGCCGGGTGGTATTCGGTCAGCTCGCTCTCGCGGTCGCTGAACCGCTCGGCGTCATGGAAGACCGAATACTGCGAACGGCGGGCGCGGCCGGTGGAGGTGAGCAGGCCGTGGGCACGGTGCTCGGCGATCAGGGTGATCCGCACAGCGACCGTGACCACTGCCCACGGATCGTCGGCGGTGCGGGTGGAGGCGTTGCGCATCGCCTCGAACGCGGCAACTGCGGCGTCGGCGGGCTCCTGGTCGTACTTCCGCGCCAGCGCCGCGTAGCGATCGGCCACGAACCGCATCAGGTCGGCCGCTTCGGCGTCATCCCGCCACACCCCCGGCCCGGCTTCATGCAGCCGCATCAGCACCGCGCGAAGCCCCTCCGAGTCGGCAAACGCCGATCCGGATGGCTCCTGGGGCGGGTGCAATGCGGTGCGTGTCATTGGTGCGTCAGTCCCTCAACGGGAAGGTGCGCACCCACACCCCAAACCCCTTGACCCGTCGATCGGCCCGCAAGCGGTCAGACGGGTGGGGTGTCGTGGTCGGTCAGATCATCAAAATCACAATCCGTCGCTTCCGGTGCGGATGCGAACCCACCGCTGTCACAAGGACACCCCCGATCTCGCCGTTGCCGGTGTTCGTCGAGTGCCGAACGCTGACAGCGGCGCGAGCTGCCGTGCCCTTGGGTCGGCACTGGCGCGGGCGATCGCGCGCCGTCCGGTCCCTGCGGTGCGCAATGGGGCGAGGCGGGGCAAGCGGTTCGCCGTGGCCGTCCAGGTGATGCCCCGCCCTGCCACTTGGCCCGAGCGGTGGGTCATCACGTCGCTGACCCGCACCCACGCCACCTCACGCATCGGCAACGGGCGTCCACGCGATCCGGCGCGGGACGGTGCCGATGGGTCGTGGTGCTTGAGGTAATCGACCGCATCGGTCTCGGCCGCGCCGGTGTCCCGCCGCGGCGCGGGGTCGGTGTCGGGTCGAGGTGGTCTCGTGTGCTGCTTGTGGGAGTCGTCTGCCATCACAGTCTCCTTCCTTGCTTGTTGGGTTATGGGCTCGTAGCCCCCTGCATCCCGCCACCCGCCGCGCCATTGGCGGCGAGTTCGCGGTCGTCGTGTCGGTCGTCACCGTTGGGATGTGGGTCGGCGAACCACCGGCCCACCGTGGAGGGGTGGACGCCGAAGTGGTCGGCGATCTCCTTGTTGGTCCACCCCGCCTCCCGCTGCGACCACGCCGCCGCCCGGCGTTCTTCCCGAGACGGCTCCTCCATCAGCAGCCCCGGCTCCTCAGCGGTGCTGGTGTCGTCGAGCTGGCGGGTGGTGCGGCTGGTCAGCACGACCGTCAGGTGCGTGATCGCCAACAACACCAGCGGCGGCACCGCCGAGATCGCTGCCGCCCACAACCCCGGCAGGGTGTTCTCTGCGGCTACGACCGCGTGGGCGGCGTTGCCCGACACCGACACCACCGCCCCCGCGATGAGCAGCGCCCACGGATACCAGGTGGCCCGCCGCCCGTACGGGGCCAGCACCACCACCGAGATCGTGGCCACGACGATGTTCCCGTCCACGATCAACGGCCACACCCACGCCTGGCTCGCCGCGATCCCCGCTCGCTGCGCCAGATCGGCCAACGCCGTGAACGACAGCCAGAACGCTCCAAGAGCGATTAGCACCGTTCCCGCCACAGCGGTGGCCACCACCCACCCCGGCACGGCCGCTGGCTGTCCCCGGTGCTCGGGGTGAGCGTGCTGGCGGGTCATAGGACCGGTCCCGAGCGAGACGACACCGACGACGAGGTGTTCAGAAAGGGTTGAGTGCGGCGGTAGGCCGAGCGGATCGTCGCCGCGACCTCCCGTGGGGACAGACCCGCCTGCTCGGCGGCTGCGCCGAGCAGGTCGTGGGCGTGGTCTTCGGGTATCGCACCTTCGGCGTAGCGGCACGCCGCCCAGAACAACGCCCGGTTCCGGTTGCCCTCCGGGCGTCCTGCCAACCAGGTCGCGATCCGTTCCCCGCCCCGCACCGGTGCGCTCGATATGGCACGGCGCGACGGTCGGTGCGGTTGGATGCACTCGCGCAGCGCCACCGCATCCAGCGGCGACGGGTGGTGGCCGGTGACCACCAACTCGTAGCCGACGGAGCCGTTGTCGGATGTGACGATTCGTGACGGTGGGATGAGCACATAGCCGCCGGTGCCGCGGAAGTCGATGTGCGCCTCACCGACCGACCACGACGCTTGCGACCGCCCGGCATCCGCGGGGTAGTACAAGTGCAGGCCGCCCGAGGGGGTACGCACCACACACGCCCAGCCATCGACCAGCCCGGCTTTGCGTGCCCGCTCCAACGCGGTGAACCCCGACCCCAACGAGTGGCGGTCCACGTCCACCACGTCCACACCGCCGTTGCCGGTCGGCAGGCCGATGTTGGCTTGCGGCCAGCGATCCCACCAACGAGCGATCCGTCGCTGATCGGTCGTGGCCTCGGTGAACCCGCGCCGGGTCAGCGGACGCTTCGCACCGGGCACAGATGGGAACACCGGAACGCCATTGGAAGCGCACACGAGCGCCGCGTCCCGCAGCGACTGCTCGCCGAGGGTCGACAACAGGCGGGCCAGGTCGCCCATGTCACAACCTCACCGGCTCCCGCGCCCTTACCGCGTGGTCGATCCGAGCAACCTCAGGGGCACGCGCACGGACGGAGGAGCGCTCGGTGCGGTGGGATCGGTCGAGTCCTGGCGGGGAACCGTCCCCCAGCGGCGGGTCAGGCAGCCGGTCCAGGATCGCCACCTGCCGCCAGTCCTCACCAGACACCAACCCGCCTACCGCTGCGGTAAGGCGCTCGTGCAGCGCCTCCAGCTTCGCGTCACGGTCGGCGCGTCGCACCTCGGAGTTGGAGTGTCTGGCCATCGAATGCGGGTCCCTCGTCGTGTCGGTCATCGGTGACGACCTGCTCACAACTAGGTGCGCTCGACGCACCAGCCCGTGTCGGGGCTTCTGTTATGCCAGTGGCGTGCCCTGCGGTGCGTGAACGCCACGGAGCGTTGGCGACGTTGGTGAGGAGGCCGTCGACGAAGCTCTCAAGCATCCAGGTGAAGTAGTCGTCGGGCTTCGTGTCAGCCAGGAACTGGTGGCCCTGTTCCAGCAGCGGTAGCTCGCCTGGGCCAAATTGGTCGGGGATCGCCTCGATGTAGGAGGTCGTCAGGCGGTGATCGACCGCGTTGAGTTCGGCGTGGCGCTGCCGCTCGACCGATGCGGTGGCGAAGTTGGCGACCGATGAGCCCAACGCGACTGCGTCCGGGGCGCTGAGGCCGAACGCGACCAGATCGTTAAGGAACCGTTCGATCACCCTCAACCAGTTCGGCGAGTGGGTACCGGTTCGGCCGAAGAAGTCACCGAGTCCGTCGTACTCCAACGCCAGATTGCGCACGCCGTGCCCGATGCCGACGAGATAGCTCGCTGCGTTGGGTGCGTGGTCGGTCGGCATCACGAACCGGGCTGCGATCTCGTCGGCGGCCAGTGCCACGAGATGGTCGCGATCGTCGACATAGCGGTACAGGCCCGAGATCGACACGCCCAACCGGTCGGCAACCGACTGCAGGGTCAGATCGCGCAGGCCGACCTCGATCGCCGCCGCCACGACCTGGCCGCGCGACAGCGCGGCTGGCCGACCCGGGGAGCGCGCACGTCGTGTCATCGGAACATCCTACCCGAGTCGCTGGTATTCGCAAACATATTTCAGAAATAGGGTTGCAAACTCTTGTTGGGTCCGCCTAACATCCCGCCCATGCGCCTCACTGACCGTTCGATCGCGATCGAAGTGGCCGGGCTTCGAAAGTCGTTCGGTGACACCGTCGCGCTTGACGGCGTGTCGCTTTCGGTACCGGCCGGGTCGGTCGTCGGCCTGTTGGGGCCCAACGGCGCGGGCAAGACCACCGTGGTCCAC
>JBKDZN010000048.1:0-21319 GCA_047971245.1 Acidimicrobiales bacterium | reverse complement strand
GCTGGACCGCCTGGGCCACGACGAGGTCTGGATCGGTGAGCACCATTCGGCCGGCTCCGAGATCATCCCCGACCCGCTGGCGTTTCTGGCCTACCTGGCACCCCAGACCCGCCACATCAAGCTCGGGGCCGGCGTCCTGTCGCTCCCCTACCACAACCCGTTGTGGGTGGCCGACCGGGCCCTGTTCCTCGACATGCTGACCCGGGGTCGGTTCATGCTCGGTCTCGGCCCGGGCGCCCTTCCCGGAGATGCGGGGATGATCGGTATCGAGATCGAGGAGCAGCGCAGCGCCTTGGAGGAGGACACCGACGTCCTCATGCACCTGTTGCGCAGCGACGAGCCGCTCACGGTGGAGACCCCGCGGTACCGGCTCCGCGACGCCCGCTCCCAGTACTCCCCCTACAGCGACTTCGACATCGCGGTGGCGGCCATCGCCTCACCGACCGGTCCCCGGATCGCCGGCAAGCACGGGGTCGGGTTGCTGTCGATCGGGGCCACAGCCCAGGACGGCTTCGACGCGCTGGCCCATCACTGGCAGGTGATGGAGTCCCGCGCCGCCGAGTTCGGGACCGTCGCCGATCGGGCCAAGTGGCGCCTGGTGGGGCCGATGCACATCGCCGAAACCAAGGAGCAGGCGATCGAGGACGTCCGGTTCGGGTTGGACGCTTGGGCCCACTACACCCAGAAGGTCCTGGCCGTACCGCACTTCCGGGCCGCCGGCGAGACCTTCGAGGAGCGGGTGGCGTGGGTCAACGAGACCGGCCTCGGCGTGATCGGCACGCCGGATGAGGCCGTCGACCAGATCGACCGGCTCATGAAACAGTCCGACGGCGGGTTCGGCGCCTACCTGCTGATGCATCACGAGTGGGCCCGGCCCGACGCGGTGCACCGCAGTTACGAGCTGATCGCCCAACACGTGAAACCCCGGTTCCAGGGCACCACCCGCCGGCTCGAACTGGCGGAGCAGGCGGCGGTCGACGAGTGGGAGCGCCTGGGTGACCGGGTGGAGCGGGCGGTCCAGGACGCCAGCGACCGGCATTTCGGTACCGCCTCCACCTGATCGACCGCGAACCCGTACGGGCTCAGGCGTTGAGCTGGGCCTGGAGGTAGCGCTCGATCCCGATGTCGTTGATGGCGTGGAGCTGGGTCTCGATCCAGTCGAGGTGCTCCTCCTCGCCGATCACGAGGGATTCGCACAGTTCCCGGGTTCCGGGGTCGGCCTCGTCCATGGCCAGGCGTACCCCGTCGCGGTACCGCTGGATGGCGGCTTCTTCGAGGGCCTTGTCGACCTCGAACTGTTCCATCGGGGTCTCGCCGATGCGGACGGTGCCGAGCCGCTGGAGGTTGGGCATCCCGTCGAGCAGGATGATGCGGTCGATCAGCCGCTCGGCGTCGCGCATCTCCTCGATCGATTCCTCCCGGTACTTGTCGGCCAGGCGGGTCCACCCCCAGTTCTCGCACAGCTTGGCGTGGGCGAAGTACTGGTTGATGGCGGTCAACTCGGCGGTGAGGGCCTCGTTGAGATAGGCGATGATGGCGGGGGATCCCTTCATGCCGCCGACTGTACCGAGCCGGCTCGGACCCCCACCGGGGTGGCGACGGCGGCCACCAACTCCTCGAGGACGGGGCGGCAGCCGCCACAGTCGCCTCCGGCCCCGCACGCCGCCACCAGGGCATCGACCGTATGCCGACCCGAGTTGACCAGTTCGACGATTGCCGCGTCGTTCAACGCCCGGCAGTGGCAGACAACCATGGTCTCCCCTCGGAGTTAGGTGATCTTAAGAGTTAGGAGCCCTAAACATACCGGTGCCGGGGGCGGTTGTCGACCCCCGGCGCCCACGCGCCGCCCGCCGATCCGCTCGGACCGTGGTGGTCACCGCCCCACGAACGAGGCGGTGCGGCGCTCGACGAACGACGCAATGCCCTCCTGGAAGTCCTCGGTGGCCAGGACCGCCTCGGACATGGCGGGAATGGCGGCGATGGCGGCCGGCTCGTCCTCGTCGAGGGCGAGCCGGGCGTTGGCGATGGTGTGCTGGAGCCCGATGGGGGCGCAGGCCAGCAGGTCGCGGCCGAGCTCGACCGCCCGGTCGAGCTGACGACCCGGTTCCACCACCTCCTGGACGAGACCGATCCGGTAGGCCTCCTCGGCCCCGAACTCGTCGGCCCGCAACAGGTGGTACATGGCGTTGCCCCATCCGGCCCGCTGGACGTAGCGGATGGTGGCGCCACCCAATGGGGCCAGGCCCCGTCTCGGTTCGAGCTGGCACAGCCGGGCGTCGGACGCGGCAACCACGATGTCGCCGGCCAGGGCGATCTCGATACCGACGGTCAGGGTGAGGCCCTGGATGGCGGTGACCAGCGGCTTGCGCAGGCGCCGCCGCAGACCGAACGGGTCAACCGGCTCGACGGTGCGGTCACGCCGGCGCCGCTCGGCTTCGGCCCGGGCCTCGGGGGTGAAGAACAGGGGCATCTCCAGGCCCGCGGTGGTGTCGTCACCGGCGAAGCCGAGGACCCCGGCGAAGAGGTCGGGCTCGTCGTCGAGCCGGGTCAGGGCGTCACCCAGCTCGTTCATGATCCGGGGGGTCATGGCGTTTTTCTTGGCCACCCGGTCGACCGTCATGACCAGGAGATGGTCGTCGACCACCTCGGTCCGGACCGTGCCGTGGGGATGGGGCTGGGCTTCGGGTTCCATAATGGAACGAATCTAGTTCTGGTAGTTTCATGATGCAACCAGAGGGGAGGGCACATCCTCTAGGCTGAAACCATGAAGCGAACCGATACGTCCGGATGGCCGTGCCCCATCGCCCGCAGCGCGGCCGTGCTGGGCGACCACTGGAACCTCCTGCTCATCCGGCAGGCGTGCATGGGCACCCGACGTTTCGACGACTTCCAGCGGGAGCTCGGCATCGGCCGCAACATCCTGACCCGCCGGTTGAACCTGCTGGTCGGCGAGGACGTGTTCACTCGCGTCCGCTACCAGGAGTCACCGCCGCGAGACGAGTACCGGCTCACCGACAAGGGCCGGGACGCCTACCGGGTCCTGGCCGCCATGGCCGCCTGGGGAGACCGCTGGCTCACCGGCCCCGAGGGCCCGCCGCTGATCCTGCACCACACCACCTGTGATCACGACATGCACGCCATGGTCACCTGCAGCGAGTGCGCGGCCGAGCTCGACGTTCGGGACGTGCGGGCCACCGCCGGTCCGGGCCTGCGTCCCGACCGCGCCTGATCGTTCCGGGCCGCCGGGTCGATCACTCGGCCGAGGTCGCCGCCACCGGGACCTGGTCGTCATCGGCCAGGCGACCGTCGACGATCTCCACGATGCGATCGGCGAAGTCCAGGATCCGTTCGTCGTGGGTCACCACCACTGCGGCCAGGCCACGGTCCCTGATCTCGGCCGAGAGCAGCTCCATGACCTGGCGGCCGAGCTCACTGTCGAGGGCCGAGGTCGGCTCGTCGACCAGGACCAGGGGTGGTTCGTTCATCAGGGCCCGCCCGATCGCCACCCGCTGCTGCTGGCCACCGGACAGCTGGGACGGCAGATTCCCGGCCCGATCCGCGAGCCCCAGGTCGGCGAGCAGCTGGTCGGCCCGGTCCTTGGCGGCCCGGTCGATCTTGCCACCGCCGAACTGGCGGACCACGAGCAGGTTCTCACGGGCGGTCAGGAACGGCACCAGGTTGACGGCCTGGAACACGAAGCCGATCCGGTCCCGGCGGAACGTGGCCAACTGCCCGTCGTCGTAGTCGGAGATGTCGGTACCACCCACCACCACCTGCCCACCGGTCGGTTTGAGCAGGCCGCCGGACACGGTCAGCAGGGTGGTCTTGCCCGACCCCGACGGACCCATCACGAACAGCATCTCGTTGTCGCCGACCGTCAGGCTGACATCGTCGAGGGCGACGATCTGCTGGTCGCCGTCGCCGTACACCTTGCGGACGTCGCGGAGATCGAGGGCAGGCATGGTCAGGTCAACCGATCGAGGAGGCGGGATCGATACGCAGGATCCGCCGGGCGGTCAGCAGGCCGCCGACGAGGGCGGTGGCCAGCAGGCCGAGCGAGATCTGGACGATCCGGACGGGTAGGACACGAACCGGGAGGGTCGGCGGCAGGACCACCACGATGATCGCACTGAGGGCGATGCCGACCACCAGGGCCACCGCGGTGATCACCACCGCCTGGACCGAGATCCCGCGCAACAGTTCGCCGGTGCGGGCACCGAGTGCCTTCAGCACCGCGTAGAGGCGGGTCTGTTCCAGGGTGATGAGGGCGAAAAACAACGCCACCACCAGGAGGCTGACCACGAAGGTCACGGCGATGATGGCGGTGAAGGTGGAGGTCTGCTGCTGCACCACCGACAGAGCGTCGATCGCCTGGGCGACCGTGACGCCCTCCACCCCGTCGAGGCCGCTGATCGCCGGGGCCAGGGTGGTCGCGTCGGTCCCCTCGGCCGGCTGCACCACGAGGGCCTGGTGGAAACCCTGGGGCGGCAGGGCGGCCGGGTTGACGGTGGTCACGAGGCGGCGCCACTCGTCGGGGTTTACCCACACGGTGGGAGCCCCGTTGGTCAGGTCGTCCACCACAGCGGTGACGGTCATCGGTTCGTCCGACGGCCCGATGGTGATGGTGTCACCGACCTCGAAAGGGGCCTGGCGTTGGAGCTGACGGTCCACGACGATCTCACCGTCACCGGGGGGTTCCGGCAGGGCGGTCGACGCCAGGTCATAGCCGTACAGGACGATGTCCTGCAGCTCGGCGGGGTCACCGCCGGAGTCACCCACCGCGGCCACCGTGAAGGTGGCGTCGAGGGAGCCGACGGCATCGATACCCGGTACCGAGTCGGCGGTCACCGCGGTGTCGGCCACCCGTGATCGCTGCAGCTGGCGGTTGGCGGCGGTGTCGAACACCCAGACGTCGCCGTCATAGGCCCGGTAGGGCCCGGTCTGGGACCGGCTGAGGCCGTCGAGGAATCCACCCAGGATGACGAGGAGGACCACCAACAAGGTCAACGCCACCCAGACGGGGAGGAACCGGCGAGGTTCCCGGACGAGTTCCTTCAGTGCGATCGACACGTCACGCCCCCGCCTGCCGGGCCGCTTCCACCGGGTCGATGGCCAGCACCCGGCGTACGGCCCCCAGCGAGGCCACCACGCCGAGCACCAGGATGAACAGGACACTCACCACGGTGGTGACCGGGCTCAGGGTGGAACCGAAGGCGTCCCGGGCCAGATACAGCAGGCCGGCGGCCATCAGGGCCCCCAGGACGCTGCCCACCCCCACCACCGCCACGACCTCGATCAGCACCGGCCGGACCGCGTCCATGCGGGAGGCACCGAGGGCCCGGAACAGCACCAGGCTGTCCTGCTTCTGGACGGTGAGGATGAGGAAGAACACGCCGGTCACGATGGTCACCACCACGAACAGCAGCAGGTACAGGATGTTGAACGACTGGGAGATCTGGCCGGCACCGGGCAGGTCGGCGGCCGCCGTCGACCGGTCGAGCGCCTCGAGGCCGGCCGCGGCCACCGAGGTGTCGCCACCGGGGGTGGCGGCCGGAGCGTAGCTCGCCTCGACCGTGATCCGATCGGCCAACTCGGTCGGGTCGACCCCGTCGGCGGCCGCCACCGCCACCCACGACAGCAGGGCGGGAACGGCCGTACCGGCATCCTCGGTCTTCATGGCCTGGAGGTCGTCGAAGGTGACGTACAGGGTGGGGCTGACGTCGAAGGCGGCATCGACGGCCGTGCCGACGATCTGCAGTTCGGTCCCCTCGATGGTCACCGTGTCGCCGACCTCGTAGCTCGCATCACCGGCGCTGAGCGTCGGGTTGCTGGCCAGGGCCTCGCCGGATCCGGTCGGTTGGCGACCTGCCGCGATCTCGGCGGGGCCCCCGAAGGCGAGATCCTGGAGCCCGATCACGGTGACGTCGGCGTCGGCGGCCTCGTCGGTGAACTGGCCGCGAGCCACCCCGGACGCGGTCCCCACCCCGTCCACTGCGGCCACGGCGTCCACCGCCTCGGGGGTCAGGAAGCTGGCCGCCGGGTTGTGCCGGGCCTTGTCGCTGTAGACGAACACGGTGGCGCTGTTGGCCTCGACCCCACCGGTCAGCCCGGTGATCAGGGCGGAGGCCACCGACTGGAAGAACAGCAGCAGGATCACCAGCAGGGCGATGGCCCCGGTCAGGAGGACGAAACGGCCCAGCAGGCGCCGCATCTCGTGGACGGCAACGAACATTGCGGCGAGATCGTACTGGGCTCGCCGCGCGCGGTCGTCATCATGTGAACGATCTCGAAACCGCCGTTCCCCCTCCTCAGCTCACGGGTCGGGGCCGCCAGATCGGATAGTCGATTCCGGCCAGCCGGTTGATGACGAATCCCTGGCCCGTGAGCAGCACGACCGCGATCATCAGCACAACCAGCTGGTCGGGCTCCCGGAGGATCCCGAGCGACACGATGAGGGTGGTTGCTCCGGCCGGGGGGTGGGGCGCCCGGGCCCACACCATGACCGCACTGGTGAGGGCCAGGCTGACGGCCGCGGCACCGACCCGACCCCCGGTCACCTCGGTGGCCAGGGCGGGCGGATCGGCCGTCAGGCCGAAAGCCACCAGGGCCAGGTACCCGGCCGCGGCCCCGATGGCGTGGCCGATCACGGTATTGCGGGGCGAGGCTGCGGGGCTGGTCGGGGTGTAGAACAGCAGGAACGCGGTGGGTCCGAGTGAGGGGAAGATGAACGGCTGACCGGTGGCCCACGCCACCGCCGACATGATGGCGATGGCGATCAGGCCGTTCACCCCGGCGAACAACCCCATGACCTTGGTGTTGTCGTGCCGCCGGGTCAACGCCGGGATCCGGAGACGTCGGGCCAGGCCCCAGATCAGGGCGGCCATGTCGCCACCGACCGGACCTGGCCGGTGGGGGCCTCCGGCGGTGGCCGGCGGATCAGTCATAGGTACCACTCGTTCTGCGAACGTCAGGCGGACGACAAACGTTTAGTGAAAGAGTAGATGACTATTTGATTCCGGGAAACCGCAGGCGCGATCAACCAGGTCAGGCCCCGCCCGGGTCCCAGTCGGCCCGCATGCCGGCCAACCACCGGTTCAGCAGGCGAGCGCTCACCGTGTCGAAGTCGACCTCATGGCCAGTGATGCGATGCCCGATCGGGACCACCATGGTCAGCAGCGCCATCGACGCCACCAGGTCGGCCGGCAGGTCGTCGGCCAGCTCGCCGGTATCGATTGCCCGCTCGACCTGGGTCGCCACCAGGGCCAGGAGCTCGGGATGGGCGGCGTGAGGCTCGGCCGACGGCAGGGTCCGGACGAACTCGGCCGCCATGCCGGCGTGACCCCGGCCCGTCCTGGCCCAGGCGTCGACCATGGCCATGCGGATCTCGTCGAGCGCCGCGGCCAGATCGCCGGCCGGGCGACGCTCCAGCCGCTCCACCGCCGCCGCGGTCAGGCGGCGGTTGAACTCCCGCAGCAATCCCGCCTTGGTGCCGTAGATCCGGAAGAACGTGGCCCGACCGACCCCGGCCCGCTCACAGATGTCGTCCACGCTGACCTCGTCGAACGGGACGTCCCGGAGCAGGTCGTCGGCGGCGTCGTACAGTCGCCGGGCGTTGTCGTGACGTCGACGGGCGCGACCGTCGGCCCGGGCGGGTGGGCGGACGACCGCCTCGTCGACGCCCCTCATCACCGTTTCGGGATGTTGTCGTAGTACGGAATCACGATCTCCTCCGTGGCGGTCAGGTCGCCCAACATCGACGTCGTCACCGGGTGCACCACCGATCCGGCCGTGGCCACATTGATCACCGACGGGCGACCGGATTCGAGCGCGCGGTCGACGGCCGGGCCGATCTCGTCGATGTCGGTGACGTGCTGCCCGAACGCCCCGAATCCCTCGGCCACCTGGTCGTACCGGGTCGGCGCCAGGCGGGAGATGACATCCCCCTTGTCGCCGTAGACGGCGTGCTGCCCATGAATCGACATTCCCCAGCACGCATTGTTGAACACGATCGTCACCACCGGCAGCTGATGGCGGACCATCGTGTCCCATTCCTGGATGTGGAAGCCGATGGCCCCGTCGCCGGTGACCTGGATCACCCGGCGGTCGGGGTGGGCCCACTGGGCGCCGACGGCGTACCCCTGGCCGACGCCGAGATGCCCCTGATAACCGAGACCGAGATTTCGGTGGAGATCCAGATGGGGGCCGGCCCAATCAACCCAGATCGCCGACTCCCCGCCATCGCGCACGAGGATCGAGCCCGCGGGGATCCGGCCGACGATCTCCTTGGCCACCCGATACGGGTGGATCCCGTCGGGCTCCATGCCGGCATCTTCGAACATGCTGTCGGCGAAGTTCTTGGTGCTCGCGGCCACCGAGGCCCAGGCGCGGTGGTCGACCGTGCCCAGACGGTCGGTCAGACCGTCGAGACCGGCCGAGAGATCACCCAGCAGGCCGACGTCCACCGGTCCGAGACGGCCGATCTCCGCCGGGTCGAGGTGGAGCTGCACGATGCGGGCCCCGTCGGCCATGGTCCAGAAGCCGCGGCCGCCCAACAGCAGGCCGAACGACGCCCCGACGAGCACGACCACGTCGGGCGGGGCCGACCCCACCACGGGCAGGGCCCCCATCGAGGCCAGGGTTCCCGCGTTCAGGGGGTGGGAGCCCGGAAGACCACCGCTCGACAGCCCGGTGGAATACACCGGAATGCCCGTGCTGGTGGCGAATCTCTCCAAGGCGTCCGACACATCGACACTGAGCGTTCCGTCACCGATCACCACCACCGGGCGCGCCGCGCCGACCACCAGGTCCGCCGCCGCGTCGAGTGCGGCCCCCGGCGGTACGGGGCGATCGGCGGCGAAGGGCCGGCCCATCGCCGGCACATCGGCCCGGTCGACCGGTGTGAACGCCACGTCGATCGGCAGATCGAGAACGACCGGACCGGGAACGGCCCCGGTGGCGTGGCGGATGCCCAACCCCACCAGATCGGGAACCCGGGTGGCATCGTAGGCACGTTGGGCCCAGCGGGTGATCGGACCGACCACGGCCAGCTGATCCAGCCGGCCCTGCATCTCACCGGTTTCGGCCTCACCCAGCGGCGGGGAGCTGGTGACCACCATGACCCCGATGGCGTCGGCAGCCGCGTTACTGATCCCGGCGACCGCGTTGAACAGGCCGGGACCCGCGGTGACCGCAGCCACCCCGAGACGACCGGTGGAGCGGGCATACCCATCCGCGGCGTTGACCGCCGCGGCCTCGTGGCGGCAGTCCACCAGCTCGATGCCGTGCGTTCGACAACCGGTCAGAAACGAATCCAGATGGCCACCGTGCAAGGCGAAGACCACGTCGACCCCTGCTTCCCGCAGGGCCCATGCAGCCAGCTCGCCGCCGTTCAGTGTTGTCTCGTGTCCCATGTCGTGTTCCCCTCGAATAGCGAATCAACTAGATGCGAAACGGCTACGTTCCGCACCTTGATTCGTGAGGGTACTGAGACCTGAGTATCAGGTCAATGGAGGGAAAAAAGTCCCGGCAACCAGACCACATCGATACTCAGCCATTCCCTCGGCTGCAGTCGCCCTCCTGGGCGAATACCTCCCAGGCAACCATCACTGCAGACACCGCCTTGGGTCCCCCGATGTAGAAGGCCAGATGGGCCATGACCTCAACCAGCTCTGCCTTGCTGAGTCCGTTGTTCCTGGCCAGGCCCACGTGGAAACCGAGCTGTTCCCGTGCCCCACTGGTGGCCAGGCTGGCCAGCGTGATCAGGCTGCGCTCGCGGGAGGTGAGCCCGTCGCGGGCCCACACCTGGCCCGGCGACCCCGACGTGTCAGGCATACCTACGAACACAGGGGCCAGATCGCCGAACAACATCTCCAGACTCGTCGGCTCCTCGGTGTTCATCATCGGCGGTCCCTTCAGAAGATCACTCACCGGCCGGATGCAGCGGGCACGTAGAGCGGCGGCAAGGTGCCCGACGCCCACCAAGTGGGCGGATCATCCGGCCGGCGAGGTGTTCATCATCATGTCCACCGTGAGCCGGGGCGTGAAGGTGACGTTGATCCCGGGGTTGGTAGTACCCCTTTGGCGGTACCCGGCTACCGTGACACCCGTGGATGCCGGAAACGATTTCGGGGAGTTCCTACGCACCCGGCGGGCGAGACTCTCCCCTGAGCAGGCCGGACTGCCGCACGGGGGCAAACGCCGACGGGTCCAGGGACTCCGCCGCGAAGAGGTCGCGCTGCTCGCCGGGATCAGTATCGACTACTACATCCAGCTCGAACGCGGCCAAGCCACCGGGGTCTCCACCGATGTCCTCGACGCCGTCTCCAACGCCCTGCAGCTCCGCGATCTCGAACGGGTTCACCTCTACGACCTGGCCCGACTGTCCAAGGCCCAGCAGATCTCCACCGGATCCAGTATCCGGCACGTCCGGCCCGGGGTCCAACTCGTGCTGGACTCGATCACCGGTGCCGCCGCCTTCGTCCGCAACCGGGCCCTCGATGTCCTGGCCTCCAACCAGCTCGGCACCGCCCTGTTCGCGGAGGTGTACCCCCCGGAGTTGACCGACAACTACCCGCCCAACATCGGGCGGTTCGTCTTCCTCTACGACGAGGCCCAGGAGTTCTACGACGACTGGACCGCCGTCGCCGACTCGCTCGTCGGCGCCTACCGGACCGATCTGGTCCGGTACCCGAACGACACCACCATCCGTGACCTGGTCGACGAGCTGATGGACTGCAGCGAGGACTTCCGCTCCCGGTGGGCGATGCACGACGTGCACCACATGTGGACCGGCCACCAGACCTTCCACCATCCGTCGGTCGGCCGTCTCACATTCACCTTCGAGGCCTTCGACATCCCGACCGTCGAAGGCCAGGCCCTGATCGTGTTCGTGCCCCAGCCGGGCAGCGGCAGCGCCGCCGCCCTCGACCACCTCAACCGCGCCTGAGACCGCCCATCAACGGAGCCGTCGCGGCTCCGCCGTACCCGGGTCGTCGGGCCAGTGGTGTTTGGGATAGCGGCCGGCCAGGTCCTTGCGGACCTGGGCCCAGGAGCCGGCCCAGAAACCGGGCAGATCGGCGGTGACCTGGATCGGACGGTCCGCCGGCGACAGGAGATGCAGGACGATCGGCAACCCGCCCGCCGTAGGGTGCACGGTCGTGCCGAAGAGATCCTGGACCCGGACCCGGGCCGAAGGGCCGTCGTCGCCGTAGTCGATCGGGACGCTCCGCCCGGTGGGCAGGGTGAGGGCCGGCGGGGCGACGGTGTCGAGGTCGGCGCCTTCGGGCCACGGGAGTTGCGACCGCAGCACCATGGTGAGATCGATCCCTTCCAGGTCGGCCCGTCCCGTGGCCCCCGGCAGGTACGGGCCGAGCCAGTCCTCGAGCGAGGCACTCAGGGCCGCCACACTCCAGTCCGGCCACGGCGCCCCCCGGTGCCGGTGCAGGAACGCCACCCGGCTCCGCAGCGAGGTGGACGCCTGCGACCAGCCGAGCGCGGCCAGGCCGGTGGCCCGGACCCGGTCCAGTAGGGCCGCCAACGTATCGTCCCCGCTCCGGGCTCGGCGGACCACCGCCTCGCCGAGGCTCATGCCTCCCAGGCGACGCTCCACCCGCTCGACCAGATCGTCGCGTTCACTGTCCCAGATCAGGGTGATCCGTTCGTCAACCTCGGCGGCCAGCTGGGCGGCCACCTCGTCGGCGTCGAGGGCGGCCGCCAGGCGGATACGGGCCCGATCCCGTTTGCCGGTGACCTCGGCGGCCACGATGAACTCCTCGTCGGCCAGAGGGTCGGTCGGCGGCAGGGCGGCCCGACCACCGGTGCGGAGCTGGAACTGGCCCCGACCGCGGCCCACCGCCAATCGGTCGGGGAAGGCGTGGAGCAGGACCGCCCCGGCACCGTCCGGGTCGACCGTGTCACGGTTCGGGCTGATGCCCAGCCGGCGGGCCAGGTCGACGGCCCGGTCACGCAGCCGATGTACCCGGCCCCGATCCGCCCGGTCGTGATGGTCCCGACCGGTCACTACGGCCACCCGGAGGGCAAGATCGACCGGCCGCTCGTCGGGCCGACCGCTCATGATGTCCTGCTCGTCGACCAGTGAGGCGACGATGCACGACAACATCGTCGGGGAGGCCACCAACATCCGGGCCAACCGCGGGTGCACGGGCAGGGCAAGCATCGCCCTGCCCAGGTCGGTGAGCCTCCCGTCACCATCGAGCGCCGACAGATCGGTGAGCAGGCGGCGGGCCGCGGCGAGGGCGCCCGCGGGCGGCGGGGTGACGAAGGCGAGGTCGTCGACCGGGGTACCCCACGCCGCCACCTCGAGGGCCAGACCGGCCAGGTCGACCTCCTCGATCTCGGCGACCCGGTGCTTGGCCCGGGCACCGTGCTCCACCTTGCTCCACAGCCGGTAGGCCACGCCGGGCTCCACCCGACCCGCCCGGCCGGCCCGTTGGTCGGCCGAGGAACGACTGGTCGTCACGGTGGCCAGCCGGGTCAGCCCGGTGCGGACGTCGAACCGGGGGGCACGGGCCAGGCCGGAGTCGACCACGACGCGGATCCCATCCACGGTGAGCGACGTCTCGGCGATATCGGTGGCGAGCACCACCCGCCGCCGCCCCGGGGGCGACGGTGCCAGGGCGGCGTCCTGTTCGGCCAGCGGTACCGCCCCGGCCAGCCGGTGGAGATCAACGGCCTCACCATCGAGGGCCTGCTCCAGCCGTTGGCGAATGCGATTGATCTCACCGATCCCGGGCAGGAACACCAGCACGTCGCCGCGCTCCTCCCGGAGGGCCCGGAGCACGGTGTCGGCCACACGGTCCTCGACCCGGGGGGCCCGGGCACCCCGCCCCGGCCGGGCCGGCGGCCGCCTCCCCCACCGCACATCGACCTCGAAGGCCCGACCCCTGCTCTCCACCACCGGGGTGTCCTCACCCAGGACCCGTCGGAGGCCGTCCACGTCCGGAGTGGCCGACATGGCCACCAGGCGCAGGTCCGGCCGGATGGTCCCCGCAGTGTCGACGGCCAGGGCGAGGCCCAGGTCGGTCGGCAGGTTTCGTTCATGGACCTCGTCGAAGACGACCACACCGGTGCCGGGCAGTTCGGGATCGTGCTGGAGCCGCCGCGTCAGGATGCCCTCGGTCAGGACCTCGATCCGGGTCTGGCGGCCGATTCGCCGCTCGTCCCGGGTCTGGTAGCCCACCAGGCCACCGACCTCGCCCCCACCCGGGGAGCCGCCGAGCAGCCCGGCGATACGCCGGGCTGCGGCCCGGGCGGCCAGCCGCCGCGGTTCGAGCATCACGATCCGACCGTTGCCGAGCCACGGCTCGTCGAGCAACGCCGGGGGGACCAGCGTGGTCTTGCCGGCCCAGGGCGGGGCGACCACGCTCACCCGGCCGGTGGTGGCCAACGCCGCGCGCACCTCGTCGAGCACCTCGGCCACCGGTAACAGTGACGGGTCGGGTGGGATCGTCCTGGTCACAGGCCGCGATCGTAGCCAGCGCGCCGATCAGAGATCGTCGACGGGTCCGAAGTCCTCCCAGCGGGGTTCCCGCCGGGGCTCCGGGGCCGGGGCGACCCCGGCGGCGGGCTCCTCGCCCTCAGGGATCCGCCGCGCCCGTCCAGCGAGGGCGGCGGGGGCGTCCACCGCCGGCGCCGGCCCCGACCCGGCCGGATCAGCCAGGTCGGCGGGATCGGCCAGGTCGGCGGGATCGGCGGGATCGGCGGGATCATGCTCACCCGGCCGCAGCACCGCGGCCGCCAGGGCGGTGGTGATCGGCACCGCGGCCACGAGCCCAATCGCACCGCACACTGTCCGCACGCTCTCCACCGCGATCAGCTCGGAGTTGGCGGCCAGGGCGAGCGACTGGTTGGACACGGCGACCAGGAGCAGGAGGGGCATGCTGGCCCCGGCGTAGGCCAGGAGCAGGGTGTTGACCGTCGAGGCGATGTGATCGCGCCCCACCCTGATACCTGAGGTCACCAGCTCCGGCCCGGGCAGGCGGGGATTGCGTCGCCGGAGCTCGGCCACGGTGGCGACCTGGGTCACGGTGACATCGTCGAGCGCCCCGAGCGTACCGAGCACCCCGCCGCCCAGCAGCAGGGCCCGGAGGTCGAGATTCTCCGAGATGAACGGCAGCACCAGGGCCTGCTCGGTGGCCAAGCCGGTGAACTGGGCAAAGTGGAAGAACAGCGACGACAGGGCCAGGGTGAGCCCCAGGGCACCCAGGGTGCCGGCCAGGGCCACGGTGGTGGTCGGGGTGAACCCGTGGGTGAGGTACAACCCGATGAACGCGATGGCCGAGGAGGCCACCACGGCCACCACCAGCGGATCGTTGCCATCGAGCACCGACGGGGCGACGAAACCCACCAGGACGACCAGGGTCGCCCCCATTGCGGCCAGGGCGAGCACGCCCCGGAGCCGGCCGAGCGCCACCACCACCAGCCCGAACAGGACCGCCAGCCAGGCGAGCGGGGCCCGGCGATCGCGTTCGGCGAAGAAGTAGATGCCCGTGGACTCCTGATAGGCGAGGAACACCTGATCGCCCGGGGCCTGATCGGGTATGGCGTCGTAGGTCAGGTTGATCTCGGGGAGGACGACGATCGCCCCGGCCTCCGGGCCCTCGGCCATGGTGAGCGTCATGGTGCGGCATTCCTGCGGTTCCTCGACCGTCGAGTAACTGCATCGGAAGTCCCTCACCTCATCCACCGTGGCCAGGTACTGCACGGTCACCAGACCCAACTCGTCGGCGGTGGTGGTGGCGTCGTCGTATCCCCGGCCGCTCGGCCACAGGCCGATCACACCGACCACCGTGGCCACCGCCACCAGCACGACGGCGCCGAGCACCACGCGCAACACCCCGTCCTCGGCCCACACGGCCCACCCTCCCTCCAGACCGTGGTCGTGAGCGTGGGAGTGGGCGTGCGAATGGCCGTGCGATTGTCCCACGCCGGGAAGGCTACCGGTGACGACCCGTCGCCGGCGGGACTAGGTTGGCGGAATCACCGACCACGACACCAGCGCCGAGCCGCGGCCGAACCCCGATCCCGGATCCGCCGACCACAAGTCCCGGGTCCGCCGCCAGTTCGGCGGCAACGCCGCCGGCTACGCCTCCAGTCCGACCCACGCCGGCGACGCCGATCTCGACCTCATGGTCGAGCTGCTGCAACCCCGGTCCACGTTCGAGGTGCTCGATGTGGCCACCGGAGCCGGCCACATGGCGCTCCGGGTTGCCCCCGAGGTCGCCGCGGTGGTGGCCTGCGATCTCGCGCCGGAGATGCTCACCCAGGTGGAGCGCCTGGCCATGGCGCGGGGCATCACCAACATCACCACCAGCCGGCAGGACGTGGAGCAGCTCGACTTCGACGACGGTCGTTTCGACGCCGTGACGTGTCGTATCGCCCCCCATCACTTCACCGACATCGCCGCCGCGATGCGCCAGATCGCCCGGGTGATCAGGCCCGGCGGGGTGTTGGTGCTCGAGGACAGCTGCTCGCCGGACGATCCGGAACTGGCCGAGTTCATCAACCGGGTGGAGACCCTGCGTGACCCCACCCATGTGTGGGCCTACTCCTCGTCACAGTGGATGACGCTGTGCCGCGGGGCCGGTCTCGTGGTCGAAACCGTCGACACCTTTCCCAAACGCCACCGGATCGAGGACTGGATGGAGCGCTCCGCCACCCCTCCCGACCGGCGGGACCAGGTGCGGGCCGCGTTCCGGACAGCCCCGGATCGGGCACGGACCCGGTTCGACATCGCCTTCGGACCCACCGCCGACGGTGAGACCCCGGTCAGCTACCGCGACGACAAGATCCTCTTCCGAGCCCGGAAACCCGCCGACCCGGCACCGCCGCGCTGACCGGCGAGGGGCGCGGCATCAATCCGGTCGGTCCGGCTCGACCCGACCCGCGGCCGGCTCGGGCAGGGGCGAATCCGGTTGCGCCCCCGGCCCGGCCACGGCCCGCACCGCCCGGGCGTCGAGCGGTTCGCCGCAGCAGGAGCACACGGGGTTGAGCCGGGTGACCGAACCACAGGCCCGGTGCTCGATCAGAACCGGCTCGTTCCCCGGCGCCAGGATCCAGTCGTCCCCCCACTCCCGCAGGGCGGTGAGGACGGGCCACAACGCCCGCCCCTTCTCGGTCAGCACATAGTCGTAGCGGCGACGGCCTTCGTCGTAGAGGCGCCGGTCGAGCACGCCGGCGGCGACCAGCTTGTCGAGCCGGTCGGTGAGGACGTTGCGTGAGATGCCGAGACGGTCGACGAACTCGTCGAACCGGCGGACACCGAGAAAGCTGTCCCGCAGGATGAGCAGCGTCCACCATTCGCCCACGATCTCCAGGGACTGGGCGATGGAACAATGCATGTCGGCGAACGAGACCTTTCTCACACCCCCACCATAGAAGTTGCGTCAAGCAACCTGAAGCCGTCATCATCCGTTGCATGACGGAACCCAATCCGGTGGGAGCGGCCCGATTCGACGCGACCGACCTGGTCGCCGTGGCCGGCCGGTCCGGTGAGTACGCGGTCACCCTCGACGACGGCTGGCTCTCCCTGGTCGCCATCCACGGTGGCTACATGGTGGCCCTGGCGACCCGAGCCGCCGAGGCAACCGTGCCCGACCGGGTCGTTCGCACGGTGGCCACCAGCTTCATCCGTCGGGGTCGACCGGGCCCCGCCCACCTGGTGGTGACCCCGATCCGGCTGGGGCGTACCGTCGCCCAGGTCGCCGTGGAGCTCCGACAGGACGACCGCACCGTCCTGACCGCTCGGGTGACCATGGGCGACCCGGCGCTCCGGAGCGACCCCCCGACCGAACCGGCCCCTCTGGATCTCCCGCCGCCCGGGGCCTGCGTCACGGCGATGCCCGTCAACGCCCCCAACCACTTCTCCCGGGCCGACGGCCTGCTGGACCCCTCCAGCCTGCCGTTCTCCCACGGCCCGGTACTGGCGTCTCGCGGCTACATCCGGCCCCTGGTCGGCCCGGCCGACGCCGCCTGGTTGACCATGGCCTGCGACTGGTTCCCGCCACCGGCGTTCGTCCGCCTCACTCCCCCGACCGGCGGCGTGAGTATCGACATGCTCACCCACATCCACCGGGTCCCCACTGATCCAGGCCAGTGGTTGGCCGCATGGTTCGAGTTGGAGAGCGGGCACGACGGCTTGGCGGTGGAACGGGGCCGCATCCTCACCCCCGACGGCCTGCCGGTGGCCGATTCGGTCCAGACCCGCCTGCTCGTGGGTGAACGCCGGGTCGACTGAGCCGAGCGCCGGGAGGCGGGCGCGATATTGTCGGGGTCGTGAACTCGGAGGTGGATGGGTACATCGGGCGATCGAAGATGTGGCCTGCCGAGATGACCGCCCTCCGGCCGGTGCTGCTCGGCGCCGGTCTCGACGAGGCGATCAAGTGGGGCAAGCCGTGTTTCAGCCACGGCGGCGCCAACATCGTGATCATGCAGGAGATGAAGGCGTTCCTGTCCCTCATGTTCTTCAAGGGGGCCCTCCTGGCCGATCCGGCCGGGATCCTGGCCGAGCAGGGCCCCAATTCACGTTCCGCCCGGCGCATCGAGTTCACCTCGGTCGATGCAATCACCGATCTGGCCGACACCGTGGCTGCGTACGTCGAGGAGGCCATCGCCGTGGAAGCGGCCGGCCTAGAGGTCGGCCGGGCACCCGAGGTCGAGTTCGCCGCTGAGCTCCAACAGCGACTCGACGAGGATCCGGCCTTCCGGGCAGCGTTCGAGGCGCTCACGCCCGGGCGGCAACGGGAGTACAACCTGCAGATCTCCAGCGCCAAGCAGGCGAAGACCCGGGCCGCCCGGGTGGAGAATCATGCCCCCCGGATCCTGGCCGGCAAGGGCCTGCGAGACCGCTGGCGGGGGCCGGACTCGGCCGCGCCACCGTCGGCCCGGTAGGGTCCCAGGGGTGTCAGCGTCCGAATCGCCCGCCCGTCGCCGAGTCCTGTTCCTCCCCGGTTTCGGCGCCGGTGACGGTTCCACGGCTGTGCTGCGGACCACGATCGCCGCCTACGGCCATCGGGTGCACCGGTGGCGGGCCGGGCGCAACACCGGGCCGACACCGGAGCTCATCGAGAGCCTCGAGGCCCGCCTTCGCGAGATCGCCGCCCGCCCGCGCCCGAACCCTGGTCACCACGGTCCGGCGTCATCGGTGACGAAAGTCACCATTGTCGGATGGAGTCTCGGCGGGGTCTACGGGTGGCTCCTGGCCGGCCGTTCCCCGGAACTGGTCGACCAGCTCATCACGCTGGGCAGTCCGCTCCGTCGCGGCCGGTTGGCCATGACCCCCCTGCCGATGCCGGTCACGTCGATCTGGTCGAAGCAGGATCGTGTGGTGCCATGGAAGTCCTCGCTGGTCAGCGGGGACCGAACCGAGAACATCGAGGTACACGGAACGCACATAACACTCGGTTTCGATCCGCTGGTCAGTCACGCCATCGCCGACCGCCTGAGCCAGGATCCGGCGGCCTGGCAGCCGTTCCAGCCGCCGAGATGGCCGGGCGCCTACCCCACCCAACGCCGAGCGAGCTGAGCGCTCGCCGACCACCCTCCGCGGTGAGCGAACCGGGGGGATGGTCGCTGTTGTGTTACCGAACTGTTACTGTGCTTCGCGCTGTGTTCTGTCGGGGGTTGATCCCCAGAGCTGCAGGAGTTGGAGCCGGTATGACAAGCACGACGCCCATCGACCCTGTCGTCGACCGCGAGGGTCCGGACCACGGGGAGGTCGACGAGATCACCGTCGAGTCCTCCTCGGCCATGCAGCCGGCCGACGAGTCGGTTCTCGGCGATCCACCCTCGGTCCCGCCGGACGCACCCGCGGACGGCTCCGGGATCTCGGGTCGGGCCCGCTGGCTGGCGGTGTTGGCCCTGGTGGCCACGGTGATGGTCGGCGGCGCCGTGTACTACTACCTCACCCGGCCGGTGCCGGTGGAGATGTCGATCGACGGTGAATCCGTCGCCCTGGAGACCCGGGCCGACACGGTGGCCGATCTCCTGGCCGACCAGGAGATCTCGGTCTCCCCCGAGGATCTGGTCAGCCCGTCACCGGACAGCGAGATCGTGGAGGGCCAGACCATCGTGGTCCGCTACGCCCGCCCCTTCACCGTGGTCATCGACGGGGAAGAGACCACGCACACCATCACCGAGCTGACCGTGGGCGACGCGCTGGCCGCCGTCACCGCTCCCACCGAGGGGGCTGCGATCTCGCTGGCCCTGACCGACGGGGTTCCCCGTGAGGGGGCATCGGTGGAGATCATCACCCCGAAGGCCGTCACCGTGAACGACGGGGGCACCCCCTCGGCGGTCACCAGCAACGCCAGGACGGTCGCTGATGTACTGGAGGCCCAAGGGGTCGAGCTGTCGGAGACCGACACCGTCGACCCGGCCCTCGAGACCGTGGTCACCCCCGATCTGACGATCGCAATCACCCGGATCCGCATCGAGAACGAGGTGCGCACCGAACCGGTCGCCCACGAGACCGTGGAGCAGAACGACGCCGACCGGGCCGTCGGCACCCGGAAGGTGGTGACCGAAGGCGTCGACGGGTCGAAGGACGTCACCTATTCCGTCACCTACACCAACGGTGAGATGACGGCTGAGGAGGTGGTCGACTCGACGGTGACCCAGGAGCCGGTCACCGAGGTGGTCGCGGTGGGCACCAAGCCCAAGCCGGCCCCGGCCGCCCCCCAGGCGACCAGCAGCAGCTCGGGCTCGTCGTCGTCATCGTCGTCCTCCGACGACTCGGCCTCCTCCGGGGGTGGGGGTTCGGCCGGCGGCCTGAACTGGGCGGCCCTGGCCAACTGTGAATCGAGCGGGAACGCCAAGGCGGTCAATCCCGCCGGCTACTACGGCCTGTACCAGTTCAGCCTTTCCACCTGGCGATCCGTCGGCGGCACCGGTAATCCGGCCGATGCGCCGGCCTCGGAACAGACCCAACGGGCCCAGACCCTCTACAACCGCTCCGGGGCGGGCCAATGGCCGCATTGCGGCAAGTACCTCTTCCAGTAGGCGGCTGGGTCGCCGGTCCCGGCCTTCGGGATCATTCGACCCGATCGCCACTGAGCCGTTCGGCACCAAGCATCTGGACACGATTGCCCTAATCAGCCGGTCCCCGATTTTCGGCTCGGACGGTGTCGTACCGTCGCCTGCATGTTCAGGCGTGCAGCAGTTGCATCATTATTTATCCTGAGCCTGCTTGCGGTGGTGGCACCACCGCAGGCTGGGGCCGTTGGCGACGAGGCAGCCATCTCGACCGCGGGTCGGTTCCTCGATCCGACCCGTACGATCGGCACCAACCTCCAGTGTGTTCGATTCGGCTCCGACGAGTCCGGCACCTCGGCGTACACCCCGGTGATTCCGGCCACCCAGGACCCGACGAACGGGACCAGCTCTGTGCCGGGCGCCGGGAATCAGGTGTTCGACAACGGGATCCTGAACGAGGTCCGTTTCGGTGAGATCCCCCAGGGCATCCGTACCGCGGCCGCCACCCAGGGCACCATCCTGCCTCAGTGCCCCGACCGGTTCGACAGCGCCAACTACGCCGGTATGAGCTGGGGCGGGTCGGGGTTCGGTTACCGGGGCGCTCTGGCGACCCACACGGTGGGCACGTACCGCTCCGTGGGCGAGTTCTTTCATTTCAACCGGGCCATCGAAAAGGGCATCCAGCAGGTCGATCTGCAGATCGACTACTCGCTCGCCGTCGGAGCGGACACGGTTGATTATGTGGCCGACTACCTGGTCACCATCGAGGAAACCCAGGACGCGGTCGACCTGCCCCTGACGCCGGTCAACGAGGCCGCTGCCCACACCTGTGCCTACCCGGACAACCCGAAGAACCATGACATCCTGGGTCCTGGTGATGTGGTGATCGCCCGCCAGTGCGCCGATCGGGTCACGGTCGACTGGCACCCCGAGACCGGCCCGACCACCGTGGACGTCGGCGAGATCACGCTCCGGCTCGACGTGGCCGGCTTTGCCCCCGTCGTGGACGGGGTGTGTGATGCGGCCGACATCGTGGAGGGCATCACCGTCTTCACCCGAGAGCAGGCCACCAACGGGTACTGCCTCCTGGCCCGACTGGTGCCCGCCGGCATCACGATCGACAAGACGGTGAACGGCGCGGACGGTACCTTCCCCTTCACCCTGACCGAGTACGACCAGTCCCCCACACTCACCGAGTCCGGCCGCTGGTACGACCTCGAGGTCACCACCGACCAGGGGACGGGCACGGTCACCCACGACATCGAGCCCGGACTCTACCGGTTGGAGGAGATCCTGGCCGCCGGGTACGTCAACGAGACGTCGTGCACCA
>JBKDZN010000047.1:0-11828 GCA_047971245.1 Acidimicrobiales bacterium | reverse complement strand
GGCCGCTCGGGGTGTCCTCAGCGGCCGGGCCGGGGGCTGGCGTCCCAGGTGTCGGGGTTGATGCCGTCGGCCCGCAGCTCGACCTTGCGGATCTTCTGGGTCGGGGTCTTGGGCAGTTCGGGACGGAGCTGGATATAGCGGGGAACCATGAACCGGGTCATCCGTTCCCGCAGCCAGGCATGCAGTTCCGGAGCGGTGAGGGGGCTGCCGGGGCGGAGGACGACGTCGACCTTCACCTCGTCCTCGCCCCACTCCGACGGCACCGCCACCGCAGCCGACTCGACCACGTCCGGGTGGTCGTTGACGTGGGCTTCGACCTCGAACGAGGAGATGTTCTCGCCCCGGCGCCGGATGGCGTCCTTCTTGCGGTCGACGAAGAAGTAGTTGTCGTGCTCGTCCCGGATGAAGCCGTCGCCGGTGTGGAGCCACTGGTTGCGCCAGGCGTCCACGGTGGCCTCCGGCCGCTGCCAGTAGCCGGCCATCTGGGTCCACGGACGGTCGGAACGGACGATCAGCTCGCCGAGCTCGCCCGGGGGAACCTCGTGATCGTTCTCGTCGACGAGGCGGACCTGATACCCGGGACGGGGCCGGCCGCAGCTTCCTGCCGGCCCCAGGTCGGTACCGTCGGACTGCAACGGGCATGACGTCTCGGTCATGTTGAACACGGTGCAGGCCGCCACGTCGAACCGCTTCAGGAACCGGTCGACATCCGCGATGACGGGGACCATCAGCACCAGGCGCAGCGGATTGTCGGCATCGTCGGGGCGTTCGGGGGCGGCGGCCAGGAACTGCACGACGGCCCCCAGGAGCAGGGTGAGGGTGCAGCCGTGCTCCCGGACGTCCACCCAGAACTCGTCGGTGGAGAACTGTTCCTTGAGGACGCAGTGGCCGCCGACGAGGGCCACCGCGTAGACCAGCCCGATCCCGCTGACGTGATACATGGGGTAGGGGGCGTAGCTGACGTCGTCCTCGGTGAGGGCGATGCCGGAGAGGCTGCCCGTGGCCGTGGCGCACAGCTGGGCCCAGGGGACCATCACCCCCTTCGACGGCCCGGTGGTGCCGGAGGTGTAGAGGATGACGGCGATGTCGTGCTCCGCGGGGGGCGTGACGTCGTCGGCCATGGGCCCGGCCCCGGTGGTCGAACCGTCCACCACCCGGGCCCCGGGACCGAAATCGGCCCCCGACCCGTCGAGCTGGACCACCGTGGCGATGCCCGGTCGGGCCGCCACCGGATCCCGCAGAACCTCGGCGAACCGGCTGGTGGTGATCACCAGCGCGGTCGCCGAATCGTCGAGCACGTGCTCCAGCATCCGGCCCCGGTAGCCGGTATTGATCGGCACCTCGATCGCGCCCAGCCAGGCGATGCCCAGCCACACCTCGATGGCGTCGAACGAGGTGGGCAACATCACGGCCACCGTCGAACCCCGCTCCACCCCGAGCTCCCGCAGCCGGGCCGCCCACCGCAGCCCGGCCTCGTGGACCTGCCGGTAGGTTCGGCCGTTGCCGTCGGTGTCCTTCAGCAGGAGGCGGGTCGGATCGTCGGCGGCCCGGTCGGCGACGATGGTGGGCAGCGCCCGTAGGTCTTCGTCCAGCATGGCTCGTCGCTCCGTCATGGCCCGATCATGACCCGCGACGGCCAGGGAGCGACAGTTCGACGGGGGCCGGGTGTCGTCGGGGCGCGGGGCTTACCGGCCGGAGCCGGTGAGCCAGCCGATGGCCTGCTGGATGGCTCGGGCCGTCGCATGCGGCACCACCCGCTCACGATCGAGGAGCCGGGTGACCGGAATCGAGCTGAGCCGTTCAAGGGCCACGACCGAGCTGTCGGACGAGACCCACCAGGGCGGCGAGTTGCCCGAACCGCTCACCGGCAGCACGGGGGCGACGAGCGCTCGTTCAGCGAGTTGGTGGAACCGGTCCTCGGAGATGACGTAGACCGATTGGCGGGTTTCGGTGCCCAGATCGGCCCGCCAGATCTCCCCACTCCTCGGTGTCACCGTTGCCCGTCCAGGGACGCATCCCATGCGGCCTCGGATGCTTTGCGTTCGGCGCGCTCGGCTGCCGTTTCGGCCGCGGCCCAGGCATCGGCTCGCGTCCAGAACTGTGCGGCCTCATAGCGGTCGAGGGCATGCACGACGACGTCTTCGAGGGTTTCGCCCTGGGTGGCATGCATCCGGAGGCGATCCCGGGTGGCGGAGGTGATCTTCATCGTCGTGACCCGATCATCCATACGTCCAGTATACCGTCGAGGTTCCGGTGGGTGGACGGAGTGGGGGGTCAGTGGGTGTCGCGCCGGTGCAGGTGGGTGACCGCTCCGAGGGTGCCACCGAAGCCCGGACCTCCCCAGAAGCCGGCGAAGGCGGCCACGCCGAGGGCGGGGACGAGGTCCATGTCGGCGTAGAGCGACATGGCTGTGGCCAGGGCACCGACGGCGAGGAAGCCGACGGCCGACCCGGTGCCGAACGCCCGGAGCAGCCCGGTGTCGGTGGCGTCGGCCACGACCGGCACGGATCGGGGGCCCGAGCGGGTGGTTGCCTTGCCCGGCCGAGCCGGCTCGTGGCCATCGGGCGGGGTGGGTTCTTCGGAGGTGGTGCCGGTCGGGTCGGTGTCGGCGGCGGCGACGGTGCTGACGGTTGCTCCAGCCATGGTGGGTGCCTCGGATCTGAGTATTAATTCTATTAATCAGTAGAAATAATCTAGCAGTGGAGGTCGGGTGGCTCCAGACCCGGGGGCGGGAACCACCCGACCGGACCCGGGGCGACCGTTCTCGTACGGTGGCCGGCATGAGGATGCGACGACGATGGGTGGCCACGGGAGTCGGTGTGGTCGCCGCGGTGGCGTTCGGGTGGTGGTGGACGCGGCCGAACCCGGCGTGGGCCTGCCAGGCCGACGGGTCGGTCACCTGCGCGTCCCTGACCAGCGTGTTCGACGACGCCCATCCCCACGACCCATGGCGGGTGGCGTTCAGGGGCTTCACCGTGTCGCCCGATGAACGCTTCGTGGCCGTCGTCCTCGAGCGGTGGGAAGACGACGCCAGCGGCCGCCCGGCCACCGAGCCATCCCGAACCGAGCTCGTCGTCCACGATCTGGCCCCTGACCGTTCCCCCGACCGGACCCGGACCGAACCGGTGGTCATCTCGCACACCCCTGACGGCGCGCCCATCCGGTCCGTCGAAGGCTTGTCCTTCGTCCCCACCTCGTCGTCGGGAGGCGACGATTCGACGCCGTCGGGGACACCGCCGGGGGGCAGTCTGGTGGTCGCACTGGTCGTCGATGAGGACGAGGGGCGGCTGGCCGTGATCGACCCGGCCGTCGGTGCCATCACCACCGAGATCGACTCGCCGGTGGTGGTGCAGGGGTGCAACGAGTTCGGCGTCACCCCCGCCGGCCACCCGCAGGCCCCGGCGGTGCAGTGCTCCGACGCCCTGCTCGATCTGACCACCGGTGGGGTCTCGGCCCGGGTCGTCGATCCCCGCTATCCCAGCGCGCCAGATCCTTCACTCCCCGACACCGGTGCCATCGCCGGCTACCGGGGTAGCGGGCTCGCGGTGGCCGTCGACGGAGACAAGGCGTGGTATCAGGGCAACGAGATCGACCTCACCCCCGACCTTCGCTCCGTCCCCCTCGACCCGCCCCGGTCGAGTGAATGGAACTGGATGTTCTACCGGGACGACCTCGTCGGCGTGGCCACCGACGAGCTGGCCACCTCATGGTGGCGCACCCCCCGCCGGAATCGCCCGGGGGGCACGGTGATCTGGGTCGACGCCGCCGCCTTGTCGGTCATCGCCTCCACCGAAACCGCCTGGGAAGCCGACTTCATCGTGCCTCTGAGCGGGACCCGGGTCGCCGTGCTCGATCAGGACGGCCACGTCTGGGCGCTCGCCCCATAGCCGACGGGGGGCTCGAGATCGGCGGGTTCCTCGTTCGAACCCCCGACGCGTTCATACGGAACGGAATCGTACCGGACGGTGGTCGAGCGAACGGGTCTCCCAACATCACGAGCGAGTGATCGTGACCAAGAATGGACGCGAGACGGCAGTGCTCATGAGTGTCGAGGATCTGGAGTCGCTCGAGGAGACCCTTGAGATTCTCGGCAACAGGGAGATTGTCGCCGAGCTGCTGGCGGCCAGCAGCGAGATCGAGCGCGGTGGAGTAGTCCGTGGCGGCGACGCCGTGCGGCAGCTACTGAATTGACAGCGGAGCACTACGAGCTGGTTGTAGCGCGTTCGGCTGCGCGGTCGCTGCAAGCGAATCTCCCCGAAACGATTTCGAGGAGGAGCAGCGGGAGGTGACGGTCACCTTCGTAGGCCATCGTCGCGACGCCTACCGACAACACTGACGTGACTATTTCAGGGGTTCGGACGTAGTCGCATCAGCACCGTCAATTTTGGAGAGTCAATGAGGTGGATGTTTGCCGGCGGTGGACCGCTGTCCTCATCGGCGTCGCTTCCTGATAAGGGCTGGCGACCGTGTTCGGTGTGAGGCAATCTAGTCGTCGTGTTGGATCGGCTCGCGCCAGGTGAGAACATCGTTCCTGCTCGGCTCTGGCTCCCGGAGTCGCCAGATGAGGCCCGGGCCGGCTACCTGATCCTCGAAGCCGGCGAGTATCCGATGGCTCGGGTGGTTGAAGGCTGGGTCAACGGCGCGGTAGATCGGCTATTCGCCCATCTCGCGGGCGAGGCTGCTGGTGACGCGACGTTGCGAGCTGGGGTTCGAACTCTGTCGCATCAGTGCCGCCACAGACATAGAGAAGGTGCCTTGTTCGAACCCAGTAGCGCGCCCAGCTGTGCGCCGGGAAGTTTCAATCTGCTTCTGCGAACGGATTGATCCAGTCGAGTTCCTGGAATCGTGCGAAGTCGGCGTCAGCGGAGACCAGTGGCACGCCGTGGTCCACTGCGAGTGCGGCGAGCTGCGCATCAGTGGTCAATCCCGCCGTGATGTTGTAACGGCGGAGCAACTTGAGAAATACCTGTCCGAACGCCGCGGTCGGTTGGACGATCCATGCCCTCGGCGCTCCGATCCAGTCCTCGACCTGTTGGGCCGCCTCATCGGTGGACAACGGCCGCTCGAAAGCGCGAGCGTTGGTCGAGATCCGAACGAACGCCGCCAATGACCACCAAGGCAGCCCGACACGAGTATCGCCGTTCAACGCACCCTCAAGCCACGATTTGGCGCGCTGGTGCTGCTCAAGTGACTCGTTCCGTGCATACAGAAGCACGTTGGCGTCGACGATCATCCGTGGTTGGATCCCTCGAGGAGTTCCAGTGCTTCTCCTATGTTCTCGACCGGGAACCTCGGGTGACCCATTGATGAGGTACGTTGCCGGAAGGGCGCTGGGGCGTCTGCGACGGAAGCGGCGAGCCCGCGCCGGGCGAGTTCGTTCAGGGCCGCCGACGTGCTCAGCCCGCGTTCGCGCCGCAGCTCGTCAAGCGCCTTGCGAATGTCGTCATCGATTGTCACGGTCGTTCGCACATAGATAGCCTACACGGTGATGCAGTGGGGGCGCATCACCGTGCAGGCTAGGTTCCGGCCGTTGATGCTGATTTGGGCGGCGCGAGCTGGCGTGCCCATCACACACCGCCGCTTCAGGGATTCGAACGTTGTCGCATTAGGACCGCCAATCTGGGAGAGAGCGTGGTCCTCGTTCGAACCCGCATCGCTCACCGGGCCCCGGTGCTGCCCGCAAGGTCAGCGGTCCCGACCGAACCGGTCGAACGGGGTGTCGAGGTCGACGTCGGCCGCCCGGGCCAGGGCGACGATGCGCTCCAGGTCGAGGGGCTGGGGTCTGGTCGCGGCGGTCAGCTCACCGGCCACCACCACCCGCTCGTCGATGGCGGCGTGGTCGCCGAGCGGCCAACCGTCCGGGACGGCGCCGGCCAGTTCGTCCCACCGCAAGGGCACCGCCACGGGGGCGGCCGGCTTCGGTCGCAGGGAGAACGGCACGACCACGGTGGCGATCGGCCGATTGCGGAGCCAGTCGACGAACACCCGGCCGCCGCGATCCTTCTTCAGGAACTCCACCGTGGCCACCTCGGGGTGGCGGGCGGCCACGATCCCGGCCAGCGCCCGGGTGGCCATGGCCGCCTCCTCCTGCGTGGCCGACCGGTCGAGCGGGTACCAGACGTGGAAGCCACTCGACCCGGTGGCCACCGGAAAGCCGGCCAGCCCCACCTGCCGGCCCAACTCGCCCACCGCGGCGGTGACGGCCCGTACCCCGTCGAGATCACCGGGGTGCGGGTCGAGGTCGAGCACCAGCCAGTCCGGACGGTCCGGCTCGGCCACCGAGGTGGTCCAGGTGTGAAAGGTCAGCGTCCCCTGGTTGACCAGATAGACGAGGGCGTCGGTGTCACCCTCGGCGATCACCGGGTACCGGGTGATCCCTCCGTCCTGCGTGGGCACCTCGAACCGGGCGATCGCATCGGGAAAGTACCGACCGGCGTTCTTCTGCATGAACCCCTTCGAGCCGAGCCCACCGGGGAACCGTTGCAGGGTCAGGGGCCGTCCGGCGGCGAACGCCAGGAACGGTTCGGCCACCCGCCGGTAGTGGCCCACCACGTCGGCCTTGGTGTAGCCGGGTTCCGGGAACATGACCTTGTTCGGGTTGGAGACCTGGGGGTCCTCGCTCATGTGAGACATACTCACACAGGCAACCTCAGACACGGAACGACCAGCTCACGGAGGCAGCAACGATGAGTGAATCGATGGAGACCATGAGCCAGGCCATGAACCGCCTCGCCGCCGAGGGCTATGTCGTGGAATGGCGGGCGGTCGGCGACGGCCGGCTCGAATGCAGCGAGGACAACCAGCAGGTCGACCCGGCCACGATCCAGATCGACCAGGTCCTCCGGTTCGAGGGGGAGAGCGACCCCGACGACGAGGCCGTCCTGTTCGCCCTCACCGGCCCCCGCGGCCACAAGGGGCTCTATGCCGCCCCCTACGGCGCGGAGGTCCCCGCCGCCGACGTGACCGTGATGGTCGCCCTCGGGCGTCGCCACTGACGCCGGTCGGTCACCCCGTCAGATCGCGCAGGCGCTTCTTGTCCACGGAATGTTGCCAGTCGGCCAGGAAGGCCCGCACCGCCGCCACCAGGGCGAGGGGCTGGTCGAGCGGGATGTGATGGTAGGCCTGCGGGATCTCCACCATCGGCGCGTTCCGGCCGGTGAGCTCCTCCATGTAGTCCCGCACCTCGGGGGTGACGAGATCGCTCAGCTGGCCGTGCATGAGGGCCAGGCGGCACCGGGTCTGGGCCAGATAGTTGTTGCTGACGTAACGGTCACGCAGGAACACCCGGGGATCGAACTTCCAGGTCCACCCGTCGTCGGTCTCCCGCAGCGAGTACCGGGCGATGTAATCCACGATGTACGCGTTGTCGCACGGCTGGGGCGGCTGGAGATGGAAATGTTCGAGCGCCGTCTCCAGATCGGGGTAGGTCTTCGGATTGCGGAACATCCGACCCCGCTCGCCCTCCTCCGACTCGGGGTCCTGACGCCACACCGGGGCGTCCAGGATCAGGGCCCCGGCCAGGTGATCGCCGTAGCGGGCCGCCGCCGCAATGGCCACATGACCACCCATCGAGTGGCCGACCAGGATCGGGCGGTCGGGAACGCCGGCGTGCTCCACCACGGCCATGATCTCGTCGGCCCACTGCTCCATCGTGTACGGGGCACGGCGGGCACTGTCGCCGTGACCGGACAGGTCCGGTGCGACCACCGAATACTCCTGGGCGAACTGGGGGGCGATGAACGACCACCAGTGGGCGTGGGCGGCGCCCCCGTGGATCAGCACCAGGCACGGCTTCGACGGGTCGCCCCACTCCAGGTAGTGGATGGGGTCGCCACCCACCTCGACCGTCCGGTCACGAGGTCGGGTGGCGATGGCGCCGGTGAACCAGCTGGGGGGACGAACCATGGGTCGACTGTAGGCCCGGGCCCGGGACGGACCGAAAACCGCTCCGGGCCGCCCGGCCTGCCGGGGCCCGGGTTCAGTCCGGGTCGGGGATGGCGTAGGTTCCCTGGGCCACCGCGGACGGGCGGCTCTCGGCGTCGGCCCAGACCCGTACCGTGCCAACCATGGCCCGCCGGCCGATCCGATCCAGAGTGGCCCGGGCCCACACCGTTTCACCCACACAGGGCCGCAGGTAGCGGATCGACAGCTCCGAGGTGAGCGCCATCAGCTCGATCCGCCCCAGGGCGACGAACGACAGGAACCACAGGCCGCAGTCGGCCAATCCGAACTGGGTCGGGCCCGACACGTAGCCGCCGGGCCGGAGGCGGTCCGGTTCGACGTCGTAGCGGGCCAGCACGAACCCCTCGCCGATCTCGGCGCACCGGAACGGCGAGCCGGGGTAGGCGTCGATCACGGCCACATTGATCGATTCCGGGGTGATCGGGGGCGAGCCGGACGGGCCGGGATCGGAGCGGGGGGAGGGGCCTGACATAGCGGCCACCGAGGCTAGAGCAAGGCCCGTATGGTGTCGAGCGTGTCGGCCTCGGCCACCGTCTTGCCGGGCCGGTACCGCTTCACCCGGGCGAACCGGAGGGCGACCCCGCCGGGGTAGCGGGTGGAGGTCTGGGCCCCGTCGACGGCGATCTCCACCACCAGCTCCGGCCGGACGGCCACGGTATGGCCCCGGGAGCGGTCGGGATCGGCGATCTCCTGGAACCGTTCGGTCTGCCAGCGGAGCAGGTCGTCGGTGAGACCCTTGAATGTCTTGCCCACCATGACCAGTTCGCCGGTGTCGGGGTCCCGGGCCCCGAGGTGGAGGTTGGACAGCAGGCCCCGCCGGCGCCCGTGGCCCCACTCGGCGGCCAGGACGACGAGATCAAGGGTGTGAACCGGTTTCACCTTCCGCCAGGCCTTCCCCCGCCGGCCGGCCTGATAGGTGGAATCGGCCGCCTTGACCATGGCGCCCTCGAGGCCTCGGGCCACCGCCTCGGCCCCGAAAGCGGCCGCCTCGTCCGGACGGTCGGTCAGCCGGTAGGGCACCCGATGGTCGGCGGCCAGGTCGTCGAGCCGGGCGGAACGTTCCTCCAACGGTCGGTCGATCAGGCTCACCCCGTCGAGATGCATGAGGTCGAAGAAGAAGACCCGCAGATCCGCGTCCTGGTCGCCGGCCGGGGGAGCGCCGTCGGCATCGAGCGCGGCGAGGCCGACCACCTCCCCGTCGAGCACCACCCGGCGGCACGCCAGGCCCCGGACCAGGGTCACGATCCCGGGGAGCCGGTCGGTGATCTCGTTCAGGTTCCGGGTCCAGATGCCCACCCGATCACCGTCCCGGTGCACCTGGATGCGGATGCCGTCCAGCTTCCAGTCCACCTGCACCCGGCCCAGTTCAGCGGTCACCTCGGCCACGTCCACCGCGGTGGAAGCCAGCATCGGGAGGATGGGCCGTCCCACGGTGAGATCCACCTCGCCGAGCCCGTCGGCCCCCTCCACCAGGGCGATCCGGGTGGTGCGGCCGAGGTCGCCGTCGAGCATCAGGGCCCGGCGGAACGTCGCCACGGGCACGCCCGCCGCCGTGGCCGCCGCGGTGGTCATCACCCCGGCCAGGGCCCCCTGGCGGATCTGCCCGGTGAGCAGGGCGGCCAGGTAGTGCTGCTCCGCCGCGGTGGCCCGGCCCAACAGTTCGGACAGCTCGGCCGTCCGGGCCGCCTGGGAGCCGGGTCCGGTCCGGGCCTGGACCCGGTTGATGGCCTCGTCGACTTCGGTGATCGACAGGTCCGGATCGGGGGCGGGAGCCACGGCGAGCTTGGCCATGGTGGCCCAACCCACCCCGATCGCGCGCTGGCGGGTCCCGCCGGTGAGGAACCCCACGGCCGGTTCGATCTCCTCGGGGGTCAGGGACCGGAGCACCGCGACCAGGGCCTCGACCTTGGCCGTGCGGGACGGGACGGCCGCCACCTCCGCTGAGGTCGCGGCCAGGCGGGCGAAGCGCATCACGCCACCTCCCGGTTCGGGGCGTTCACCCGTCGCGGTCGCCGTTCCGGCCCGGTCCCGGTCAGGCGGTCCGGTACTCCTCGACGGCCAGGCGGACACAGGCCGCCACCACCTCCATGGCCGTGGTCACCTCGTCGAGCGGGGGTCGGGTGGGGGCCAGACGGATGTTGGCGTTGTCCGGGTCGTCGCCGGGGAACGTGGCCCCGGCCGGCGTCAGGCTGACCCCGGCCGCGTTGGCCAACTCGACCACCCGGTCGGCCACGGGCTCGGCCACGTCGAGGCTGACGAAGTAGCCGCCCCTGGGGTTCGACCAGCGGGCGTAGGCGCCGTCGCCACCCAGCTGCCGGGTGAGGACCTCGTCCACGGCGGCGAACTTGGGGGCGATGAGGGCGGCGTGGTCGGCCATGAGGCCGGGGATGCCACCCGGGTAGGCCCGGAGGAAGGCCACGTGCCGGGCCTGTTCCACCTTGTTGGGCCCGATGCTCTGGGCCCCGAGGTAGGTGCCCGCCCAGGCCAGGTTGGCTTCGCTGCTGGCCATGAAGCCGAGGCCTCCACCGGCGAACGTGATCTTCGAGGTGCTGGCGAACACGAAGGCCCGATCGGGGTGGCCGGCGGCGGCGCACAGATCCACGAAGTTGACCGTCGGGTCAGGATCCCCGAAGTGGTGGGCCCGGTAGGCGTCGTCGGCCAGGATGGTGAAGTCGGGAGCGGCCGCCTCCAGACCGGCCAGACGTTCGGCCTTGGCCGCGCTGATCGTGTCGCCGGTCGGGTTCGAATAGGTGGGGACGAACATGATCCCCCGCACCGAGGGGTCGGCGGCGGCCGCCTCCACCGCGTCGAGGTCGGGCCCGTCGGCCTCCATCGGCACGGCCACCGTCTCGAACCCGAGCGTCCGGAGCAGGAGGAAATGCCGGTCGTAGCCGGGGACGGTCACGATCATCTTCGGACCGGTACCCGCCCACGGCCCGGCCGAGCCGATCCGCCCGTGCAGGAGGGCGAAAGTCAGGACCAGGCCCTGGAGCTCCAGGGAGGCGTTGTTCCACACCAGGGTCTGTTCCGGGGTGACGCCGAGGTAGTCGGCGAACAGGGCCCGGGCACCGGGCAGCCCGGCCACGCCCCCGGGGTAGTTGCGGATGTCGAGCCCGTCGACGGTGGTGCCGGCCGGGTCGACGGCGGTGAGCAGGCCGTTGGACAGGTCGAAATCGGCGTCGGACGGTTGACCGCGTTGCATGTTCAGGGCGAGGCCCTGGGACCGGAGGGCTTCGTAGGCCGAGCGAGCGGCCTCCAGGGAGGCGGACGGGGACAGGTCCGTGCCGGTTGAGCTCATGGGTCGCAAACTACCGGCCGGATCGTCTCGCCGATCAGTGATTTCGGGCCCGGCCGATCCCGACCGGTGGATCTACCCGGGAGGGGTCGGGCGTGGCACGATGAGGGGATGGAATTGCTGGCCGTTATCGCCACCATGTGCGTCACCGCGCTGGTCTTCCTGGTCGGGCTCACCCGGGCCCGGTCCTACCCGGTCAAGAACCGTGATCGGAAGGTGCGCAACCCCAACGAACGGCGGCTCGGCAACGGGGGCTACCTGTCGGACATGCTCGACTGACCGGTCGGTCGGGTCGGGCTCGTCGCCCGGTCGGCGCCCCGGTAGCGACGGGGAAGGCGGCTGGACATCCGGGTCACGATCTCGTAGCTGATGGTTCCGGCCGCGTCGGCCCAGGCCTGGGCCGACGGTTCGTCCCGATCCGGGTCAACCATGAGGACCACCCGATCACCGGCGGCGAACCGGCCCGACCCCCCGGGGCCCAGGTCCACCCCCATCTGGTCCATGCACACCCCGCCGGCCACGGTGGTGGCCAGCGGGCCGTTGTCGCCGCCCGCCCGGACGGGCCCCGGCC
>JBKDZN010000046.1:0-6262 GCA_047971245.1 Acidimicrobiales bacterium | reverse complement strand
TCGACGATGTCGTGCACACTGCACGACGTGCAGCTGCCTCAATCGGCGAGGGCCTCGATGACGGCGTCGCAGCTGGTGGCGATCTCGTGGCGCAGATCGACCGGGGCGGGCTTGGTGAAGGTGGGTTTGGCGAACCGTTGCACCCGGGCGCCCCGCTCGACGAGGCGTTCCTCGAGGCGGTCCAGGAAGACGTCCCCACGCGGTTTGGTGATGTTGAGCAAGCCGACCCGTAAACCGGCCACGTCGGCCGGTCGGGGTGCGGTCTCGATGGCGTCGCCGAGCTTGCCGGCGGTCGGGTCGAGGACGATGGTCATGATCGGATCGGTTCCTTCTGCGGCTGGTCGGTTGGATCGGGGGTCGGGAGTCCGGATATCGGAAGCGAGGGGTCAGGCGTCGTCGAACACGGCCCGGCTGACCGGTTGCGAGCCGATCGGGCCGCCCGCCCAGCCGCCGAGCACGGCCGAGAACAGGCCGGCGTCACCGCCGGCGTGGACGATCTGGAGGCCGCCCGGACGAAACTTCGGTATCCGGCGTCCGGCCAGGTGGGCGGGGAGGCCCTCGTCGATGCCGTCCACCCCGCGCAGCCGGCTGTCGGCGTCGAGCAGGAGCAGTTCGTCCAGTTCGGCGGCGAGGCGGGCCCGGTCCCACCCGGCCTCCCGGAAGATCCGGCCGTGTTCGGGCCCGACGACGAGCATGGCGTCGAACGAGTGGGCCAGCTTGGGGTGCCCGATGCTGGTCAGCACCGCCGCCATCGACCGGGCCAGCGACGCCGGGTTCCTGGACATCTGGTCGACGATCGCGGTCGGGCCGTGGCCGGCGAACAGGGTCACCGCGTCGGCCCCGGCCGGGATGCCGTGCTCTTCGGCCAGGGGTCGGAACGGCGAATCGTCCTCCCGCTCGGCGAAGCAGAACCCGACCTTGCCCGGCGAGCCCAGGAGGGCCATGTCCACTCCGCCGGGGCGGCCACCGCCGAGGTTGCGGACCACGAGCTGGAGGGCCCGTCCGATGGTGAGGTTGGCCCGGTTGCCCTGACCCAGCACATTGCCCCGGGCGTTCATCCCGATGCGGGCGGCGATGGGGCCGTTGACGACGACGACCGGCCCCGAGAAGTACGTGGTGGCCAGCAGCCCGTGAAGGTTGAACTGGTCGGTGCAGGCGGCCTGCACCGCGGCGAGGACCACGGGCAGGTACTCGGGGCGGCAACCGGCCATCACGGCGTTGACGGCCACCTGTTCGACGGTGACCTCGTTGAGGTCGGGGGGAACGACGGCCACCACCTGGTCGGGGTCGAGGTCGGTGCCCGTGAGCATGCTCAGGACCCGGGCCTCGGTGGGGGGCACCACCGGCAGCCCGTCCGACCAGCCCCGGTCGAACGCGGCCTCAACCGGATCTTCGAGGGCGGCCAGTTCGATCCGCCGGCTCCGGAGGATCGAACCGGAGAAGCGGACGGTCAGCTCGTCGGTGAGCAGGGGATCGACCGAGCGTGAGCCGCAACCGGGCCGGTACTCGGGAAGGTCCGGGCCGAGGTCGGCCTGGCCGGTGAACGACTCCCAGCCCGGCCGGGACCAGCCCACGGTCCGTCCGGTCTCGGCCCCGTCGGTCACGCTCAGCAGGGTGGGCACGGTCTCGATGTCATGGAACCACGACACTTCCAGCGAGGTGTCGTCGCGTACCCCGGTGACGGTCTCCGGGAAGTCCGGGTCGTCCTGGCTGTACACGGTGAGGGCGACGCCCCGGTCGGCGAGATCCGCCAGGACGGGGGCGACCAGGGTGCAGGTCGGGCAATCACGTTTGACGATGGCCACGAGGCCGTCGGGGAGCCGGGGCCGGTCGGTGGCGATGGGCTCGTTCATGGCAACCTCCGCTGGTCGCCCCAACCCTACGCGGGCCGCGGTACCCGGGCGAGTCGAGCATCGACACCCCCGGTGACCAGGCGCGTTACCCAACGACCTTGAGACCTTGTTCACAGGCCCTTCATCTGCCGGACATCGTGGTCTACCGTTGGCTGAATCCCAAACGGAGGACGGGGGACACAATCCTCGGGATTCGCTGTTCGGGATCGGTCCGTCGCCGCGTCCTGCGCGGGTCGGGGGATCGCAGTCTTCGGGAATCGTCGGGGATGGTGCCCTCCGGGCATCCGGGGTCCGGCGAGTGGTAGTGGGGTTTCGGAGGTTCCGATGGTTGGTCGTGCGACGATACGAGGGCTCCGTCGCCGATGCTGAGCGTCGTGTTCTACGGTGTTCGGGGCTCGACCCCCTGCTCCTGCCCGAACACCCGCGACGTGGGCGGCAACACCTCCTGTGTGCTCGTCGAGACGGGTGGGGACCCGATCATCCTCGATCTCGGCACCGGCCTCCGCTATCTGGGCCGCGATCTGCTCGCCGGCCGGGTCGCGGCCACGTCGGCGGATCGGCCCCTGCGGGCCACCGCCCTGGTCAGCCACCTCCACTGGGACCACATCCAGGGCATCCCGTTCTTCGCGCCCATGCTGCGCCCCGACACCGAGCTCACCATCGTGGGTCCACCCCAGGAGGGCACCTCGCTCGGGGACGAGTTCCGCCGTTTCGTCCGCCCCCCGGTGTTCCCGATCGAGCTCGAGAGTTTCCCGGGAACCGTGTCGTTCCAGGACAGCCGCGACGAGGTGTTCGCCGTCGGGGAGGCCAAGGTCACCACCTTCGACGTGCCCCACGTGGGGCCGACCAACGGCTACCGGATCGACGTCGGTAGCGGCTCGGTGGCCTACATCAGTGATCATCAGCAACCGGGGGTGGCCGATACCGACGTGAGCCCGGCCATCGTCGCCGCATGCTCCGGGGTCGATCTGCTGATCCACGACGCCCAGTTCGATGAGGCGGAGTTCGCGGCCCGGGCGGACTGGGGCCACTGCTCCACCGAGTACGCCGCCGAGGTGGCCCGACGGTGCGGGGCCCGCCGTCTCGTGCTCTACCACCACGATCCCGCCCACGACGACGCCTGGATCGCCGAGGCGGTGGACCGCACCGCGGCGATCGCCGGTCCCGACGTCGAGGTTCTGGCCGCCACCGAGGGCCTCCGCCTGACCTCGGGAACGTGATCGGCGGCGGGGCCGGGTCCCGCCGGCCGGGACCGGTCTCCCGACCGGGCCATCGATCTGATCGGAAGGCCCGGGCACAGTAGGCTCGCCGCCTTGACGCACCCACCGCTGGTGCGTCCCGGAGGATGGGGTGTCCCGCTGGCCCACGGGTCCGGGCGGAACCTCCGTCCCGCCGTCCACACGTCCCCTACGGCAAGGACCGACCCGACATGAGCGATCAGGACCACCCCGACCACGCCGACATCGACCCCGCGGAGTACCGGAGGGTGCTGGGACACCTGCCGACCGGGGTCACCGTGGTCACCGCGAACGGCCCGGAGGGCCCGGTCGGGGTGGCGATCGGATCGTTCGCCTCGATCTCGCTCGACCCGCCGCTCGTCGGTTTCTTCCTCGGTGTGGACTCGTCGAGCCGGGCCGGGATCGAGGCGGCCGGGCACTACACCGTGAACATCCTCACCGCCCAACAGGGCCCGGTCAGCGGGGTCATGGCCTCCAAGGAGCCCGACAAGTTCGACGGCATCGATCATTCACCGGCGCCGTTCTCCGGTGCCCCCGTGCTGCCCCAGGTGCACGCCCTGATCGACTGCAGTCTCGACCAGGTGATCACCCTGGGGGATCATGTCCTGATGGTGGGGCGGGTCCAGCACCTCACGACCGGCGACGAGTCAGAACCGATGATCTTCTACAAGGGTTCGTACGGCTCATTCCGGGGCTGAGGTCCGCCCATTGGTGCCGAACCGGCCCGCTGGTCGACTGGGTCGGTGCGGACTTCACTGGGTTGGGGAACGGTAACGGTTGCGTCGCTGGTGGCGTTGGGGCTGCTGGCCCCGAGCGGCCTGGCCCTGCTGGCGTTCCTGGCCGCGGTGATCGGGATCCACGAGGGGGGCCATTTCGTGGCCGCCCGCCGCCGGGGCATCCTGGCCTCGGAGTTCTACTGGGGTTTCGGGCCCGAGGTGTTCTCGGTGGTCCGAGGCCGGACCCGGTACGGGGTGCGGGCCGCGTTCATCGGTGGCTACGTGAACCTGCCGGGGATGACCCCGTCGTCGACCCGGCCCGACGGGGTCGGTGAGGAGGAGACGTACCGGGCGGCGCGCCCCCGGGCCCGCCTGGTCACCGTGGTTGCGGGGCCGGCCGCCAACCTGGTCACCGCGGTGGCCGCCTTCGCCGTGGCCCGGTGGCTCGAAGGCGGTTCGTGGTGGGGTGCGGCGGTGGGTGGGGCCGGCGACGTGGTCGCCGTGGCCACCGAAACCCTGCGGGCGCTCGGGGTGTGGATCACCCACCTGTGGTCGTACCTGGCGGCCGTCCTCGACAGCAGCGGGGCGACGACGGCGCCCGTGCAGTTCATGTCACCGGTGGCCCAGGCCCAGGTGAGTGCCCGGGCGGTCGAGCTCGGGCCGGTGGCCGTGCTGCGCTGGTTCGCCATCCTGTCGAGCGCCGTCGGCCTGGTGAACCTGCTGCCTCTGCCCCCGCTCGACGGGGGTCACGCCGTGGCCGCAGTGGCCGACGGGATGGTCGGCCGTTTCGTCCCCCACCGCCGCCGTGGTCCCCTCGACCTCACCCGGTTGGCTCCCCTGGCCTATGTGACGGTGGCCGGTCTGCTGGTGATCTCGGCCGGTGCCCTGGTGCTCGATCTGCGGGCGCTCGGGTAGCCGCCCGGCGGTCGTCCCGGGAATCGGGCGTCGGCCCGCACGGTCCCGGGGTTCCGGTCCCCTCCGGCGGCACGACTAGGGTGCTCGGATGCCGATCTATGCACTGGGCGACCACGAACCCCGGATCCATCCCACCGCCTTCATCCATCCCGATGCGGTGGTGATCGGCGATGTGGAGATCGGGGAGGAGTCGTCGGTGTGGCCGGGCGCCGTGCTGCGGGGGGACGAGGGGCCGATCAGGATCGGGGCTCGGACCTCGATCCAGGACAACTGTGTGCTGCATGTCACCGCGGAGCATCCGACGGTGGTGGGCGACGAGTGCGTCATCGGCCACCTGGTCCACCTGGAGGGCTGCACGATCGAGAGCGGTGCGCTGGTCGGTAACGCCTCGATCGTGCTCCACCGGGCCGTGGTCCGCACCGGGGCCCTGGTCGGTTCCAATGCGGTGGTCACCAACGACATGGACGTGCCGAGCGGGGCGATGGCCCTGGGCATCCCGGCCAAGATCCGGCCCGACACGGTGGAACCCGAGATGATCAGCGACGGTGTCGGCAAGTACATCGAACGAGCCCGCCGGTACCGGACCGAGCTGAGGCGGATCGGTCCCTGACCGCCGTGACGGCCGGGCCGTCGTGGTCGGGGGCATCGACCGGCGACGGGGTTTGTTACTATGCCGGTAGGACTAATTCCGTTGTCCGCCTGTTCGCACCCCGTTCGTCCACCCCTGGGAGCCCACGTCCGATGACTGCGACACCCGCCAGCCTCGATCTCGGCCGCTACAAGCTCGGCTGGAGCGACGCCGAGGACTACGTCTTCAAACCCACCAAGGGCCTGTCCGAGGACATCGTCCGCGAGATGTCGTGGATGAAGGGTGAACCCGACTGGATGCTCCAGCAGCGGCTCAAGTCGTTCCGGCACTTCGAGCGGCGGCCGATGCCCACCTGGGGCGGGGACATGTCGGAGATCTACTTCGACGACATCTACTACTACATCAAGCCCACCGAGGGGCAGGTCAACGACTGGGACGATCTGCCGGACGCCATCAAGGACACCTACGAGAAGCTGGGGATCCCCGAGGCGGAACGGAAGTACCTGGCCGGGGTGACCGCCCAGTACGAGTCGGAGGTGGTGTTCCACCGCAACCGTGAGGACCTGGAGCGGCAGGGCGTCGTGTTCTGCGACATGGACACCGCCCTGCGGGAGCACCCGGAGCTGGTCAAGCCGTACTTCGGCAAGGTCATCCCGATGAACGACAACAAGTTCGCCGCCCTCAACACCTCGGTCTGGTCGGGGGGTTCGTTCATCTACGTGCCGCCCGGCGTCGAGGTGGAGATGCCGCTACAGGCCTACTTCCGGATCAACGCCGAGAACATGGGCCAGTTCGAGCGGACCCTGATCATCGCCGATGAGGGCTCCAAGGTGCACTACATCGAAGGGTGCTCGGCCCCGGTGTACACCTCGGACTCGCTGCACTCGGCCGTGGTCGAGATCGTGGTCAAGCCGAGCGCCCACGTCACCTACACCACGATCCAGAACTGGT
>JBKDZN010000045.1:0-23477 GCA_047971245.1 Acidimicrobiales bacterium | reverse complement strand
TCGTCGCCACGACCGGTTCCCGGCCCTGTGGAGCCGCTCCGACCTGAGTCCCTACCGGCCGGCCCCCAACTACCTCGGCGAGGCCTCGATCGAGGTCATGACCGAGGTGGCCGGGGTCGAGGCGGCCGAGGTCGCCGAAGGCATGGCCGACGGGCTGTACTCGTAGGCCAGGGCGCGGCGCCGGGGATCAGACGAGGATGCCGGTGGCGGCGATCTCGGCCGCCTCGTCGTCGCTCAGGCCGAGGATCTCGGTGAGCACCTGCCAGGTGTGCTCCCCCAGGCAGGGGCTGGCGAAGCGGGGGCCGTTGCCGGTGGCGCCGATCCGGAACTGGTGCCCGGCGTACGGGACGGGACCGACGGCGGAATGGTCGAGCACCCGGAAGAAGTCCCGGTGCGTGTACTGGGCGTCGACCGCCAGGTCGGCGCTGGTCTGGACCAGCCCGGCGGCCACACCGGCCGCGGTCAGGAGGGCCTCCAGTTCCCGCCCGTCCCGGCCGGCGGTCCAGGCGGCCAGGTGGCGGTCGAGGTCGTCGTGGGCGGTGTGGCGGCCCGCGGCCGTGGCCAGGGCCGGGTCGGTCGCCCACGCCGGACGGCCGAGGGCTTCGACCAGGCGGTTCCACGCCCCGTCGTCGGTCACGGTGAGGGCCAGCCAGCGGTCGTCTCCGGCCACCGGGTAGACGCCCTGGGGGGCGAATGTGGGGTGCCGGTTGCCGGCCCGCGGCGGGACGCTGCCGTCGAGCTGGTGCCGCATGAGCTCGGGGGCGAGGAGTTGGAGGGCGATCTCCAGCTGGGCCCCGTCGATGTGGGCTCCCCGTCCCGTCCGGTCCCGCTCCCGCAGGGCAGCCAGGACCGCGGGCACCAGGAACCGGGGACCGATGGTGTCGGTGTAGGCGAGCCACGGCCCGTCGGGCGGTTCACCGGGCTCGCCCACCAGATCCTGGAATCCGGCCAGGGCGGCGGCGTGGTAGCCATAGCCCGCGGTGCACGACACCTCGCTGCCCGGCCCGAGCAGTGAGGTCGACACCATGATCAGCTCGGGATGCTCCGACGCCAGCTGGTCGTAGCCGAGGCCGATCCGGCCGATCGTGCCGGGGGTGAAGCTCTCGATGACCACATCGGCCCAGTCGGCCAGCCGGTGGGCCAGGTCCCGCCCCTCGGGCCGGGCCAGGTCGAGGGCCAGGCCCAGTTTCGAGGTGTTGAACGTGCCGAAGAAGTGGGAGCGGTCGTCGCCCGGCTCGTCCTCGAAGTACGGGGGTTGACGACGGAGTCCGTCGATCCGGGTCTCGCTCTCCACCCGGATCACGGTGGCCCCGTGATCGGCCAGGGCCTTGGCCGTGATCGGGCCCACCCCGATCCAGCTGAAGTCGAGGACCCGGAGGCCGCTCAGGGGGAGGTCGTCGGCCTCGTCGCCCGACCGGGTCCAGGCCCGGTGACGGGCCGGCGGCGCCGTGGGGTCGGCGTCCGGCGCGGTGGCCCCGGCGGAGCCAGTGCGACCGGGCGGGTCGCGCCGCTCCGGGTGGGGGGCCGCCCGGTTCACGGCGGGGCGCTGCTCGTCCAGGATCCACGGTGCGCCCGGGTGACGGAGGGGCCCGCCGTCACGGTCGTGACCACGATCGTCGCCGGTCGACCAGTAACCCCGGGCGGCGAGATGATCGAAGGCGAGCAGGTCGATCACATTGTTGAGCGGGGCCAGGGTGGCGCCGTGACCGAGGCCCCGCCGGTACAGCTCGTCCTTGGGGTGGCGGCGGCACAGCTCGGCCACCGCGTCGGCCACCTCGGTCATGGTGACCTCGGTGGGTTCCCCGCTGATGAACCGGTGATCGAAGGTGGCCCAGTCGATGTCGGCCCATGACGGGTCGACGATGCCTTCCTCGATCAGCCATGGATGCAACGGGCCGGCGGTGCGGGCCGTGGGTACCGCGATCACGTAGCCGTCGGTCGTGGTCTGGCGGAGCTGGATCGGCATGCTCAGATCGAGGATGGAGCCGTTGCGTTGGAACTCCCGGCCCTGGATGGCGTGGGCCTCCATGGCATTGAGCAGGGTCCAGGTCATCACCGCCTGCGCCGACAGGTCGACCAGTACGGGACCGCCCGACCGTTCCTGCTCCGCCAGGCCCATCAGGGCGGCCCCGGCGGCCTCGGCCCCGGCGTGCCGCCACACCTGGGGGATCGAGAAATGGAGGGGGGTCTGGGCCCGTTCGCCCTGCAACCACACCGGCCCCCCGAGCGCGGCCAAGGTCAGTTCGCTGGCCGGCTGCTGGGCCCGGGGGCCGTCGATCCCGAACGGGGTGACGACGACGTGGACCACCGTGGGATTGTGACCGCGGACCCAGTCGTGGTCGAGGCCGCGGTCGGCCAGGATCCCGCCCGGTCGGCTCTCGATGACGATGTCGGCGTCGGTCACCAGGCGGGCCAGATGATCGACGGCGGCCGCGGGGTCGCCCGGTTCGCCATCCAGGGTGACGGCGCGTTTGTTGGCGTTGTAGGCCGCGAACCGGACCGGATCGGTGGAGAAGTCGGCCAGGCCGCCGGGCCCGTCCACCCGGATCACCGCGGCCCCCAGATCGGCCAGGATGTGTCCGCCCACCTCGGCCCGCTCGTCGGCCAGGTCGAGGACGGTCAGGTCGGCCAACCAGCCACAGGGGGTCGCCCCGCGCGTCGGGGCCCCGTACGGCGGCCGGTCGGTGCCGTTGGTCGCCGTCACGAGCCGCCGTCGCCGGACCGGCCGTCGAGGGCGGCCCGGAAGCCGGCGATGCCGCCCTCATAGATGCCGCCGGCCAGTCGTTCGGCCTTGTCAGCCGGTATCCCGTCGGGTTGGAAGCTCCCGGTCCAGGTCAGGGTGCAGGCGTCCTTGCCGTCCTCGGTGATGGCCATGGTGGCCGAGTAGTCGACGAACGGCATCGGCCCGTCGACGATGGAGTAGGTCAGGCGGTGGGCATCCGGGTCGAGCTCGTCGAGCCGTTCCCGCACCGTGCCCCCGCCGGCCGGGATGGAGCGGATGGCGCCCACCCCTTCGCCGTCGAGGGAGCACGACGCCACCCCGTCGAGGATGTCGGCGATGCCGCCGAAGTCCGAGACCAGGGCCCACAGCCGGTCGGCCCCGACCGTGTACCGGCCGACCCGGGTCACCTCGCAGCGCTCGCTCATGATGCACACACCTCCCGGAAGCGGCGGCGGCCCCCTGCCCCCGGTCTGACCGGCTTCCCGAACCGGGACTCTAGACGCGGGGTCCGGCCGTGGTCAGACCCGCACGGGCGGGATCGGGGCGGCCTCACTCGGCCGGGAGCAGGGCGACGGGTATGTCGACCACGCGGGCGCGGAGCCATTCGCCCAGGCTCTTGGCCTGACCGTCCTGGCGGGTCGACGCGGCCACCCCTTCCTGCAGCAGACCGTGGATGAGGAAGTTCACTGAGCGCATCGCCGGGTACGGGTAGCGGTCGATCGGGAGTTCGGCCGCCTCGGGCAGCAGTTCCCGGAGCAGGTCGGTGGTGAGGGTCCGATCCAGCCAGGCCCACGCCTCATCGGATCGGGCGAACACCCCCAGGTTGGCGTTGCCGCCCTTGTCGCCGGATCGGGTCCCCACCACCAGGCCGAGCGGGGCCCGCCGTGTCGGGCCGTCGGGTGCGGCGGCGGCCGGACCGGGGGTGGGTTCGATCCCGTCCGGTTCGCCGGCCGGGGCGACCGAGTCCACCGTGGTGGTCCGGCCACCGACCACGGTGACCAGGGCCGGAACCAGGTCGGCGTCAATCAGCGCCGGGGTGTAGACGCCGTACGCGGTGGCCGCCGAGGGGCCGCCGCCCAGCCCGTACATGCCGGGAATGGACGCCAGGGCGGTCTCGGTGAGCGAGTTCGAGAACCGGCGGCCCACCTTGTTCTCGTCCGCGTCCTTCACGGTGATCCGGAGCACGGCGGTGGCCGTCTCGTTGGTGTCGGGGTCGTCGTGATCGGTGCGGATCACGGTGGAGGTCACCGATCCCAGCTCGTCACGGTCGTACGGGTAGTTCCGCCACAGGGCGTCCTGCACCAGCCGGGCCTTGGCATCGATGTCGAGCCCGGTGAGGGCGATGGCCAGGTCGTTGCGGTACCCGCCCACCTCGTTCATGGCCACCTTCAGGGTGGCGGGGGGTCGTTCGCCCCGCACCCCGAACACCCGAACCCGGTCCGGGGCCTGCTGTTCGAGCTGGATCGTGTCGAACCGGGAGGTGACGTCGGGGCCCAGATAGCGGGGGCCGCCGATCTCGTAAAGGAGCTGGGAGGTGACGGTCCCCACCGACACCTCCCCACCGGTCCCCTCGTGCTTGCCGATCACGCAGGAACCGTCGGCGGCGATCTCGGCCCACGGGAACCCGGCCCGGTCCAGCCCCGGCACCTCGGTGAAGAACGAGTAGTTGCCGCCGGTGGTCTGGGCCCCGCACTCGATGACGTGTCCGGCCACCACCGCGCCGGCCAGGGCGTCCCAGTCGTCACGGGCCCAGCCGTGGTGCCAGGCGGCGGGGCCGCAGGTGACCGCGGCGTCGGTGACCCGCCCGGTGATGACGATGTCGGCCCCCTGGTTGAGGGCGTCCACGATCCCCCAGCAGCCGAGGTACGCGTTCGCGGTGATGAACCGGTCGACGTCGCTGATCGGCTCACCGGTGTCGAAGTGGGTCAGGGCGACCCCGGCCCCGTCGAGCTCGCCCAGGCGGCCGACCAGATTGTCGCCGTGGACGTAGGCGATGGTGGGCGACAGACCCAGCTTGTCGGCCACCTCGGCCACCGCGTCGGCGCAGCCGTCGGGGTCGAGGCCGCCCGCGTTGGAAACCACCCGGATGCCCTGGTCCAGGCAGGACCCCATGACCTGTTCCATCTGGGTCACGAACGTGCGGGCGTACCCGCCGCCGGGCCGCTTGGCCTGGGTGCGTGACAGGATCAGCATGGTCAGCTCGGCCAGCCAGTCACCGGTGAGCACGTCGATCGGTCCGCCCTCCACCATCTCCCGGGCCGCGGCCACCCGGTCGCCGTAGAACCCCGAGCAGTTGGCGATGCGGATCGGGGCGGTAGCGCCGGCGGAGCCGGTCGGATCGGTGGTGCCGTTGACGTCGCTCATGGTGGCTGAACCTAGACCGCCCCGGTGCCGGCCGCCATGTGTGGCCCGACCCCGGTACCGGCCGGGTCGGGTGCGTCGTTCGACGACAACGGTCCGGTTCGTCTATACACAACCTCCGTGGCCGTTCTGACCAGCTCCGTCGACGTCTCGTCCGACTCGTTCCGGCGGAACCGGGACGACATGGTGGAGCAGCTCACCATCCTCGACGAACTCTCGGCCGAGGCGGCCGCCGGTGGGGGCACCAAGGCCATGGACCGGCTCCGGGACCGGGGCAAGCTGCCGATCCGGGAGCGGATCACCGCGGTGCTCGACGACGAGGCCCCGTTCCACGAGATCAGCGGCCTGGCCGGCTACTGCACCAATTATGCGGTCGGGTCGGGGTTCGTGATGGGCGTGGGCGTGGTGTCGGGCACCGAGTGCATGATCGTGGGCAACGACCCGACCGTGCTCGGCGGGGCCATCACCGAGGTGGTGGGCAAGAAGATGCTCCGGGCCCTCCAGATCTCCCGGGAGAACCGCCTGCCCTACATCCAGTTCGTCGAATCTGCCGGTGGTGATCTGCGCCCCATCGACGATCCGGAACGCCAGATGCGGGAGCAACCCGACCATTTCGCCGAGTCCGGGCGCCTGTTCTACGAGATCACCGAGCTGTCGAAGCTCCGCATCCCCACCGTTTCGGTGGTGTTCGGCTCCTCCACCGCCGGTGGCGCGTACCAGCCCGGCATGAGTGACTACAACATCTTCATCCGGGACCGGTCCAAGGTGTTCCTCGGCGGTCCGCCGCTGGTCAAGATGGCCACCGGCGAGGAGTCCGACGACGAGACCCTCGGCGGGGCGGAGATGCACGCCACCGTGTCGGGCCTGGCCGACTACCTGGCCACCGACGAGCTCGACGCCCTGCGGATCTGCCGTGAGGTGGTGGCCCACCTCAACCACCGCAAGCTGGGGTACGGACCGACCCGGCCCTCGGTGGCCCCCCGGCTCGACCCGGAGGAGCTCCTGGGCCTCATGCCCCGCGACCTCCAGGCCGCGGTCGACGTGAACGAGGTGATCGCCCGGATCGTCGACGACTCCGAGTTCGAGGAGTTCAAGCCCCGCTACGGCAACACCCTGGTCTGCGGCTGGGCCTGGATCCACGGCTACCCGGTCGGGATCCTGGGGAACAACGGCCCCCTGTTCTCCGAGAGCGCCGAGAAGGCGGCCCAGTTCATCCAGCTGTGCAACCAGCGGGACATCCCCCTGGTGTTCCTCCAACACATCACCGGCTACATGGTGGGCCGGGACTTCGAGCACGGGGGGATCGTCAAGAACGGCTCGAAGATGATCAACGCGGTGTCGAACTCGACGGTGCCCCACATCACGGTGATCCTGGGCGCCAGCTACGGGGCCGGCAACTACGGGATGTCGGGCCGGGCGTTCAACACCCGCTTCACCTACCTGTGGCCCACGGCCAAGATCGCCATCATGGGCCCCAAACAGATCGCGGGGGTGATGTCGTTGGTCCGGCGGGGGCAGGCGGCCCGTAAGGGGCAACCGTTCGACGAGGAGGCCGACCGGGTCATCACCGAAACCGTCGAGCACTACCACGAGCTCAAGTCCCTCGCCCTCTACGCCAGCGGGCGGGTGTCCGACGACGGGATCATCGACCCCCGCGCCACCCGGGACGTGATCGGGCTGTCACTGTCGGCGTGCCACACCAATGTCGTGCAAGGAGCGGATGGCTATGGCGTCTTCCGGATGTAGCCCGTCGTCGGGATCGGCGAGCATCCCCGGCCCGACCGGTCCCTGCCGGCGGATCCTGGTCGCCAACCGGGGTGAGATCGCCCGGCGGGTGATGGCCACGGCCCGGGCCATGGGCATCGAGACCGTCGCCGTGTATGCCGCCGACGATGCCGAGGCCCCGTTCGTCCTCGAGGCCGACCGGGCCGTCGCCCTGCACGGCTCCGGCGCGGCCGGGACCTACCTGGACCAGGCCCAGATCCTCGCCGCGGCCGCCGCCACCGGAGCCGACGCCGTCCACCCCGGCTACGGGTTCCTGTCGGAGAACGCCGGGTTCGCCGCCGCCGTGGTGGAGGCCGGCCTGACCTGGATCGGTCCGGCCCCAGCCGCCATCGCCGCCATGGGCGACAAGCTGGCGGCCAAGACGACCGTGTCCGGGGTGGGGGTCCCCGTCCTGGCTTCGGTGGAGGTCGACGACACCGTCGATGTGGCCACCGCGGCCAAGGAGATCGGCTACCCCGTTCTGGTCAAGGCGGCCGCCGGTGGGGGCGGCAAGGGCATGCGGGTGGTGGAACAGCCCGAGGACCTGGCCGACGCGGTGGCCGGCGCCCAGCGGGAGGCCGCCTCGTCGTTCGGCGACGGCACCGTCTTCCTGGAGCGCTACCTGGCCGCTCCCCGCCATGTGGAGATCCAGGTGGTGGCCGACACCCACGGCACCACCGTCCACGCCTTCGAGCGTGAATGCTCGATCCAGCGTCGCCACCAGAAGATCATCGAGGAGGCCCCGAGCCCGGCGGTCGACGCCGAGCTGCGGGCCCGTATGGGGGCGGCCGCGGTGGCTGCGGTGTCGGCCATCGACTACCACTCGGTGGGCACGGTCGAGTTCCTGCTCGACGGGGACGCGTTCTACTTCCTGGAGGTCAACACCCGTCTCCAGGTGGAGCACCCCGTCACCGAGGAGGTGACCGGGCTCGACCTGGTGCGCGAACAGGTCCGGATCGCCCGGGGTGAACCCCTGGGCTACACCCAGGACGACCTGTCGATCACGGGCCACGCCATCGAGGCCCGCCTCTACGCCGAGGACGTGCCCGCCGGTTTCCTGCCCGCCACCGGCACCCTCCGGGCCTTCGACCTGCCCGCCGATCCCCCGTCCCGGCTCGATTCGGGGGTCGCCGCGGGCTCGGTGGTCGGGGTGGCGTTCGACCCGATGCTGGCCAAGGTGACCGTCGCCGCCCCCACCCGGGAGGAGGCCGCGGCCCGGCTCGCCCTGGTCCTCGACCGGGCCGTCATCGCCGGGGTGACCACCAACCGGCCGCTGCTGGTGGACATCCTCCGCCATCCGGCCTTCCTGGCCGGCGACACCACCACCGACTTCATCGACCGCACCGGGGTGGCCGGACCCGGTGATCGGGAGGCCACCACCGGCGGGTCGGCACCGGCCCGTGACCGGCTCCTGGCCGCGGTGGTCGTGGCCCGCCGGCAACGGACCCACCGTGCCGCACCCGCCCTGGCCTTCCTCCCGGCCGGCTACCGGAACTCCGTCATGCCGCCCCAATCGGCCGACTTCGACCTGGACGGTGAACCGGTCACCGTGCGCTGGCGGTCACGACCCGGCGGCGGCCTGATCGTCGACCCCGGGACCGGCCGCGACGAAGCCGACTGGTTGGAGGTCGTCGCCATGCCCGGCCCCGCCGGGGACGGCCCGGAGGACCGGCTCGACCTGGTCATCGACGGGACCCGTGCCCGCTATGTGGTGGTGGGCGACGGCCGGCACTGGCACGCCCAGGGCCCCGACGGCCGTCTCGACGCGGTGGAACAGGCCCGCTTCCCCGACCCGGCCGACCAGGTGGTCGCCGGCAGCCAGACCGCCCCCATGCCGGGCACGGTCCGGGTCGTGGCCGTGACCGTCGGCGAGCGGGTCACCGCCGGCCAGACCCTGGTGGTCATGGAGGCCATGAAGATGGAGCACACCGTGGTGGCCGCCACCGACGGTGAGGTGACCGAGGTGAGCTGCACCGAAGGCCAGCAGGTGGCCGCCGGCGACGTGCTGGTGGTGGTCGCCGCCGACGAGTAGGCGGCTGCGGGGGTAGATCGACCCAAAACCGAACGCTCTGTTGGGTTGAGCTGCCCAGGGCGACAAGGAGATAGTTCCTGCGCCAGCCGGATTGTCTGGTCCCGAAACGGTCCGAATCGTACAATCCGAGCCTTGACTTCCCAAACATCTGACCCGGTTGTGTCGCCCGATGACGAGCGGCGCAGCGCCTTACTGCACCCGGCAGTACTGGCGTTGGCGGTGGCGGCCCTGTTCGCCGCCGGGTTCCTCGGTTTCCGGGCGTTCAGCGGTGGCGACACCACGGCCTCCGGTGCCGACGATGCCGCCAGTGGAGCCGAGGCCACCGATACCGGTGGCACCCCCGACCCCACCGACCGCGGTGCCGCCGACGCCGATGGCGACGGCGCAACCTCCGGTGGCGCGGCCGCCGCGGCCGGCGCCGACGAACCGTTCGCGGTGCCCGACGGGGCCTACGTCCGCGGCGTGCTCGATCTCGATGTCACCCCCGGGCCCGGCATGTTCGTCCTGAGCGGCCGGGTTCCCGACGAGCAGACGGCCGAGGCCCTCGGCGCCGCGGCCGAGATCGCGTACGCACCCTTCGTCGACAACCAGCTCGAGGTGGATCCGGCCCTGGAGTCGGCCCCGTGGATGGAGGCCGCCCCCCGGGTGATCGGGCTGCTGCCCTCCATCACCGACGGCACCATGCAGGTGGACGACGCCGGCATCCATGTCGCCGGCCGCGCCCCGCAGGAGTGGTTCGTCGACCTGTTCCGCAGCGGCCTCGACGCCTACGGCGGGGGCCTCCCGGTCGAGATCGGCGAGATGGAGATCAGCGGGCTCGCCCCACCCGAGTTCCGGACCGCGGTCGACCGGGGTGTGGTGACCATCACCGGCGCGGTGCCGTCCGAGGCGGTCAAGTCATACATCGCCGGGGGTGCGGCCGCCACCTACGGGGCCGACAACGTCGTCGACGAGATGACCATCGACGAAGCGACTTTCCGGTCGTTCTGGATGTACACGACCCCGGCGATCTACAACCTCCTGTCGGCCTTCCCCTCGTATGAGTTCAACGTGATCGAGAGCCGGGCGTCCGGTTCGATCCGGGGCGGGGTGAACTTCGACGTCGACTCCACCGAGATCACCCCCCAGGTCGCCCAGGTCCTCAATGTGGGCGTGGCCATCCTGGCCCGCGACCGATCGCTCTACATGACCGTGACCGGTCACACCGACGACACCGGTTCGGACATGTACAACCAGCAGCTCAGCCTCCGGCGGGCCGAATCGGTGGTCGGCTACTTCGTGGCCGGCGGGGTCGAACCCGACCGGCTCATCGCCGAGGGAGCCGGGGAGTCCGACCCGATCGCCCCGAACGACACCGAGGAGGGCAAGGCCCTCAACCGCCGGGTCGAGTTCGAGTTCGGGTTCGACCAGTAGGCCCGGCCCGGCGCCCTCCCCCACCCCGGCTCCGCCGGGTCGGCGGGGCGGTCAGACCTTCGACCCACCGGCCCCGGCGGCGTCCTCGGCACTGTCGGTGCCCTCGGCACTGTCGGTGTGCTCGGCGCTGTCGGTGCGCTCGGCACTGTCGGGTCGTGACCAGCCACCCTTGAACAGGTAGTAGGCGGCCGCGGCCATGAACACGATCATGGCCCAGATGTGGAGCCGGATCCCGAACAGCTCGTTGACGGGGTCGATACGGACGGTCTCGATCAGGATCCGGCCGATGCCGTAACCGATCAGGTACGTGGCGAACAGGCCACCCGGTTTGAGGACCCGCTTGCGGTCGATCCAGAACAGGAAGATGACCAGCCCGATGTTCCAGAGGATCTCGTAGAGGAAGGTGGGATGGAACAGGGCGTAGTCGTCGTAGCCGCTCAGCCGGTGGTCGGGATCGATCTCCAGGCCCCACGGCAGATCGGTGGGCCGACCGTACAGTTCCTGGTTGAACCAGTTGCCGAACCGGCCGATGATCTGACCGACGGGGAGGCCCAGGGCGGTGGCGTCGGCCACCGGGGCGAAGGGAATCTTGTGGATACGCAGGTAGATCACGGCCACCAGCCCGCCGAGCAGGACCCCGCCAGGGATGCCGAGGCCCCCCTCCCAGAGCCGGAACGCGGCGCCGATGTCGTCGGAGAACCGGTGCCAGTTGGTGAGCACGAAATAGATCCGGGCCCCGATGATGGCGGCGGGCAGGACCCACACGGCCAGGTTGGGGATGATCTCGGGATCGAGGCCGTCCTGGGCCAACCGGCGGCTCGACACCCACACCCCGGCCAGAACACCGAGGGCGATCAGGAACCCGTAGGCCCGCAGGTCGATCGGGCCGATCGAGATGCTGTTGGCCGACGGGCTCGGTATCGAGGCGACCAGGCCCGGCAGGCCGTGGACGAGAACAGAGGTGAGGGACACAACCGGATCCTGGGGCACTGGGGGATGCGTACCGGCGTCGCCGGGGCCGGTGATCGGGCCGGTGGCGGGCGGCCCCGGGCCGGTCTGCGGTCGGAAGCGATGCCGCCGGGTCAGGGTACAGTGGTCAACCGGCTATGGCCCTGAATCGACCTCCCGGGTACCCGCCACCGCACCTCCGGGCGCTGGCGCGGCTGACCGAACCGCTGCGGGCACCGATCCTGGATCGCTACCCGACGGCCGAGTCGCTGATCGACCGGGCGGTGCACCGGACCGGACTCGACGATTTCGGGCCGGGCCCGGTGGTCGAACCCCTGCACCAACTGCTCGCCACGGCCGCCGCCGACCCCACCTTCTCCACCGTCGGCCTCCGGGCCTGGCCCACCATGCTGTCCCGGCTGCTGGCCTCCCGGTTGCGGATCGTCGACCACATCCGTCGCCATCCGGAACTGACCGGGCTCGAGGTGACCCGGCCCATCATCATCACCGGCATGCCCCGGACGGGCACCACCCTGCTCTACAACCTGTTGGCCGGCATGCCGGGAGCACGGCCCCTCCTGGGGTGGGAGAGCCTGAGCCCCCTCCCCGGGCCGGAACGTCGCCGACGGGCGGCGTACGCGGCCTGGGTCCGTTTCGTCGACGCCAACGTCCCGGAGTTGAAGGCGATCCACGCCCTCAACCCGTCGGGCCCCGACGAGGGTCTGGAACTGATGGACCGGACCCTGTACTCGTTCAACTTCATGCTCTACGCGTTCCCCTACGCCGAATGGCTGGTCGACCGGCCGGCCGCCGAGGTGACGGAGGCCTGGCGCCTGTGGCGCTGGCAGCTCCAGATGCTCCAGGCCCAGGGGCCGGCCGGCTACTGGGTGTTGAAGGCCCCCACGTTCATGGGTTCGTTCGCCACCGTCGACGAGCTGATCCCCAACGCCCGCTACGTGATGACCCACCGCGACCTCGGCTCGGCCCTGCCGTCGGCCATCTCCCTGCTCACCGTGGTGGGGGCGGTCATGCGGCGCCCGGGGGCCCAGGTCGACCTGCCCCGGTTCATCGACCGGATGGTGGCGATCGCGAATCAGACCCGCAAGCAGCTGGAGGACCGGCCGAATGTGCAGGTCCGCTACCCCGATCTCATGGCCGACCCGGCCGGCACCGTCCGGTCGATCCTCGAGGCGTTCGGGGAACCCGTCCCCGACGATCTCGACCGCCGGGTGGCTGCGTACCTGGCCGCCCACCCCCAGCACCGGCACGGCAAGCACGACTACCGGCTCGAACGGTTCGGTCTCGTGGCCGACGACCTCGAACCGTACGTGTCGGACTACGCCCGCGATCTCGGCCTGTGAGCCGGGGCCGGCGGCCGGCCGGTCAGCCCCGACCGGTCAACCCCGACCGATCAGGGGCATCTCGGTGGCCATGACGGTGGCGAACAGCAGGTTCGATTCCGGTGGCAGCTCGGCCATGAGCCGCACGGTGCGGGCCACGTCCTCCACCGGCATGCGGGGTTCGGGACGCACCGTCCCGTCCGGTTGGGCCACCCCGGCGGCCATCGCCTCGGTCATCGGGGTGACGGCGTTGCCGATGTCGATCTGGCCGCAGGCGATCCCGAAGCCGCGACCGTCCAGGGCCAGCGATTTGGTCAGCCCGGTGATGGCGTGTTTGGTGGCGGTGTAGGGCGCCGAGTTCGGGCGGGGACGGTCGGCCGAGATCGAACCGTTGTTGATGATCCGGCCGCCCTGTGGGTCCTGCCGCTTCATCTGGGCCACCGCGGCCCGGGCGCACAGGAACGACCCGGTGAGGTTGACCGCCACCACCCGCTGCCACTCGTCGAGGGTGAGGTCCTCGAACGGTTTCGGCGGCGCCCCCGTCCCGGCGTTGTTGAACAGCAGATCGACCCGCCCGAACCGTTCGACCGTCCGGGCGAACACGGCCTCCACCGCCGCCTCATCGGTCACATCCGCGGCCATCGCCAGGCCCCGCTGGGTGCCGGCGTCGCCGGCCATCGGGGCCGGACCGGCCTGCCCGGTGGAGGTCGCCCAGGTGGCCGCCTCGGCGAGATCGAGGGTCTCGGCCAGGGGTTCGGGCCGGCGGCCGACCACGGTGAGGGCCCAGCCGGCCGCGGCCAGTTCGACCGCCACCGCCCGGCCGATCCCGGTGCCGCCGCCGGTGATCACCGCCACCGGTGCGCCGTCCCGGCCGGTCATGAGGCGATACCGGTCATGAGGCGATCAGGGGGTAGAGCCCATCGGCGCCGAGCCCGCCGGCCAGGCGGCCGACCTCGGTGGCCCATTCGGCGGGGCCGGAGTACTCGCCCCGCCAGGCCCACAACCGTCGCGATAGGTGGTGCAGGGCGTACTCCTGGGTCATGCCCATGGCCCCGTGGGCCTGGTGGGCCCACCGGGTGGCGGTCAGGGCCGCCTCATCGGCCACGGTCCTGGCCGCGGCGATCTCGAACCGGGCCAGGCCGTCGGCGATCCGGGTCGCCTCCCGGGCCGCCACCTCGGCGGCCATCAGGGCCAGGGCGGCATCCTGTGCCCCCCACACCAGGTGCTGCTGCACGGCCTGGAAACGGCCGACGGGCCGGCCGAACTGGACTCGCTGATCGGTGTAGCCGACGGTGAGGCGGCTCATGGCCTCCAGCGCGCCGGCCATCAGCGACGCCCGGGTCAGGGCGCCCCGGAGCCGGAGGCTCGACACGGTCACCGGGGCGGGGGCCAGGGCGGCATCGGAGGCGGGGACCACATAGTCGTCGAAGCTGACGGTGGGCCGGGGCTCGCCGGCCAGGTTGGTGGCCGGGGTGATGGTGACCGCGGCCGGCGGGACCAACAGGACGTGGTGGGCGGTGGTGGTCACCGATGGGGCCACGACCACGATCCGTTCCACCTGGGCCGCCCACGGCACCCGGTGAGCGGTCCCCCGCAGTTCGACGGTGCCGTCCCGGTGCTCGGTGGCGGCCAGGGTGTCGTCGGGTCGCCCCGGGACGACGGTGACGGGACCATCCGGCAGGGGCAGACCGGCCCGGGCCAGGGCCCACCCGCCGAGCAGGCCGGTTTCGGCCAGCGGGATCGGGGCGGCGTGGGCCCCGGCCGCCCGGAGCACGGCGCACGCGTCCGCGATGGTGCCGCCCGAGCCGCCGGCCTCCTCCGGGATCCCGATCCAGGCGAACCCGGCGTCGGCCACCGCCCGCCAGACCTCGGGGGCCCAGCCGTCGGCCTCGGCGGTCTGGACGGCGTCGAAGCTGCACACCTCGGCGAACAGTCGGGTGACCGACTCCACCAGGAGCTCGTCGACGGTGGGGTCGGGGGTGGGTTGGTCGATGGTCATGCCCGCAGTCCTTTCGACGCCACCGAACGGAGGATCTCGATGGTCCCGCCCCGGATGGTGAACGACGGTCCGGTCAGGACCGCGGCGGCCAGCATGCGTTCGAACAGTGACGCCGACTCCCGGCTCGGTTCCAGATCGACCAGTTCGAGGACCCGGGCCGTGATGTCCTGCTCGAACCGGGTGCCCATCTCCTTCACCAGGGCCGACTCGACCGACGGGGCGCCACCCCGGTCTATCATCCGGGCCACCGACAGGGACAGGTTCCGCAGGGTCCACCATCGGGCCGTGGCCCAGCCGAGCAGCTCGGCCGCCCGGTCCCCCAGCGGGGTGCCGTGCTGCTCCCGCAGGAACTCCTCGATCACCCCGTAGGTACTGAGCCACCGGTCGGGCCCGCCGCGCTCGTAGGCCAGCTCCGAGGTGTTCTGGGCCCAACCCATGCCCACCTCGCCGAGCACCAGCTCGTCGGGGACGAACACATCGTTCATCACGACCTCGTTGAACCCGGCGCTGCCGTCGAGGAAGGGGATGCCGTTGATCTCCAAGCCCGGGGACGACAGGTCGACCAGCATCTGGGACAGGCCCTGGTGTTTGTTGCCGTCCTCGATGGGGGCGGTGCGGCACAGGACCACGAACCAGTCGTTCTCGTGGGCCCCGCTGGTCCAGATCTTGGTGCCGTTGAGCAACCAGCCCCCGTCGGCCCGGGTGGCCCGACTCGACACCGAGGCCAGGTCGCTGCCGGAGTCCGGTTCGCTCATCCCGATCGAGAACCCCAGCTCGCCCCGGCAGATCGGGGGCAGGAACCGTTCCCGTTGCTCGTCGGTGCCGAACCGGTTGATGATGGAGCCGGTCTGGCGGTCGGCGACCCAGTGGTACCCCACCGGCGCCCCCCAGCGCAGGAGTTCCTCCACCACGATGAACCGGTCGACCGCGGTCCGGTCGTGCCCCCCGTACTTGGACGGCAACGCCATCCCGACCCAGCCCCGGGCGGCCAGCTTCCGGGAGAACTCGGCGTCCTTGCCCGCCCCCATGCCGAGCGCTCTCGGATAGGAGCCGGGCGGCAACTCGTCGCTCAGGAACTGGCGGACCTCGGCCTGGAGCCAGCGCTCCGGGGCGGTCAGTTCGGTGGGTGTGAACCTCATCGCCGGTCAGTCTGTCACGCCCCCGGTCACCGGTCACGTCCCTGCCGGGGTGGCCGGTCCCCCAGGGCCGGGGAATCGGTTTCGCCGTGTCCGGTCCGAAGCTGAGGCGCGGCGACGGGTGTGACTAAGCTGTGGGCCGAGCGGGGTGGGATGCGGTCGCGAGTGGGCGCCGAAGCACAGCCTCAGGTCCTGGGCCTGGGCGCGCCGGTCCCGAGCCGCCGGTCGGCAATGATCGAGCCATGGCTTCGGGATTCGAGGTGGAGGAATATGTATCTGCGCTGGGCGATCGGTGATGCAACCATCACCTCGGTACCGGAATCCGAGACCCCGACATCACCGAGGTTCCTGTTCTCGGAGCTGTCCAAGGCCGACGTTCTGGCCCGGGCGGAGGCCGCCCCGTGGCTGCGTCCCCATTTCGTGAGTGTCGACGGCTACCTCCTGCAGACCATCCAGTGCCTGGTCGTGGAGTACCGGGATCTCGTCATCGCCGTGGACACCTGCGTCGGCAATCACAAGCAGCGGAGCAATCCGGGCTGGAACGACCTGCGGGGGCCGTTCCTGGACGACCTGGCCGAGGCCGGCTTTCCCCCCGAGCGGATCACCCATGTGGTGTGCACCCACCTGCACGTCGATCATGTCGGCTGGAACACCCGCCTGGTCGACGACGCCTGGGTTCCCACGTTCCCCAACGCCCGCTACCTGTTCGTCGACCCGGAGTTCGCCCACTGGAAGGCCGAGGCGTCGGTGTTCGACGGGGAAGACCCGTTCGGCGATTCGGTTCGTCCCATCGCGGATGCCGGCCTGGCCGATCTGGTCGAACCGGATCATCGCATCACCGACGGCATCCGCCTCGTACCCACCGTGGGCCACACCCCGGGCCACGTGTCGGTGGTGATCGAATCGAACGGGGACCGGGCCGTCATCACCGGCGACATGGTGCACAGCCCGCTCCAGATCGCCGACCCGGGCCTGTGCTCCAGTTTCGACACCGACCCGGAGCAGGCCCGTTCGACCCGTATCGAGATGTTCCCGGGCTGGGCCGACGGTCGCACCGTGGTGATCGGCACCCACTTCGGGGCCCCCACCGGGGCGACCATGGTGCCCGACGGTGCCGGCTACCGCCTGGAGGTCTGAGCCGCCGCCCGGCCTACATGGTGAACCGGAGGTTCCGGGCCGCCTGCTCACCCCAGGTGCTGTCCCCCGACCAGGAGATGTCCCCGCGGTCGATGACCGCCTGGGGGTCGATCCGGCCGCAGGCCAGCATGATGAAGGTGGTGGAGTCGGTGTTGACGGTGACGTCGGGGTCGGCGAGACCGTCGACCCGGGTGGCCCGGCCCTCCACGGCCACATCGATGTCCCGCTTGATCGGCCCGGTCAGGTGGAATCGGATACTCATCGGGTCGGGCAGGCCGATCTTCTTGCCGACGATGTAGCCGATCGAGTCGTCCACCTCGTCGAGCGAGCGGACCGCATCGGGGCCGTCGTCGACGGTGGGCCGGGCCAGGGGCAGGCACATGTCGCGCTGGTGGACCCAGAAGTCGAAGGTGCGGACGTCCATGAACCGCTGGTAGGTCCCGGGGCCGACCGGGGTCATCGAGGGGTGGGCGAACTGCTCGTCGGTGGTTTCGGCCAGCTGGGCCCGCCGGGCGTCGAGCAGGCCGCGGACCCCGGCGCTGAGCTCCTCCACCGACCACGGCGCGGCGGTGTCGATGTACTCCTGCATCCGGGCGAACGGGGGGTTGATGTCCTCGTCGGTGGGCCGCCACCCGTCGAGCACGTGCTCCACCGCGGCGAGGTGGGTGATCACGCCCCGCACGGTCCAGTCCGGGCACAGGGACTGGACGGCCCACTCGGCCGGCGGCAGGCTCTCCATCAGGGCCTGGAGCTCGTCGAAGCAACCCAGCAGGTTGTTGCGGGTCTGGTCCGGGGTGAGGGGCGGGGTCGCCACGATGGTGTCTCCTTGCGCGTCGGCTGCGGGCTGCCCGTCATGCTGCCAGCTCCATCGTTCCCGGACCAGCCCACCGCGGCGGCTCCCGGCTCCCGGCGCTCAGGCCCTCGATGCCCCACCGTCGACGGTGATACTGGTCCCCGACACGTGCGAGGCCCGGGGCGAGGCGAGGAAGGCGACCACGTCGGCCACCTGTTCCGGGGTGCCGGGCGGGGGTTCCCGGGGGATCAGCTCGTCCCACCGCTCGGCGTTGCCGAAGCGACGCTCGGCCTGGCCCCGCAGCATCGTCTCCAGCCGTTGGGTCATGATGAGGCCCGGGTTGACCGCCACGGCACGAACCCCGGTGCGGGCCGTGTCACCGCCGAGGGCCCGGGTGAAGCCGACCAGGGCCGAGTTGCCGGCCGCCCCAGCCAGGTAGCCGGGGCGGGGCTGGACGGCGGCGGCGCCGATCACATTGATGATGGCCCCGTCGGCCCGGTCGATCATCTGGGGCATGACCAGGCGGCACAGGTTGATGTAGCCGAACACCTTGAGCTCCCACGACTGGCGCCAGCGGGCCTCGTCGACGGTGGCCAGGTCGCCCGGGGGGATCGCCCCGGCGTTGTTGACCAGGATGTCGACGGTGCCCACCACGTCGATCAGGGCGGCCTGGCGGTGGCTGACCGACAGGTCGGTGGCGTGGCTGGTGACCCCGACCCGGAAGTCGCTGCGGATCCGCCGGACGGCCTCCTTGAGCCGGGCGACGTCGCGGGCGGCCAGGGCGACGTCGCATCCCTCGGCAGCCAGGGCCCGGGCACAGGCCAGCCCGATCCCCTGGGACGCGCCGGTGATCAGCGCCCGTTTGCCCCTCAGCTGCAGATCCATCGCCTGAGGTTATCGACGCTCACCCGGGCGCCGGGACGTCTCGGGGCGGCTTCGGGGGCCGGGCCAGTTCGATGATCACCGCCGCGGCCAGGGTCAGGACCGAACCGACGGTGAACGGGAGGCTGTAGCTGCCGCTGCGGTCCTCCATCCAGCCCATGGTGAACGGTCCGAGGCCGCTGCCGACCTGACCGGCCAGGGCAACGACCCCGTAGATGGTGCCCATCGAGACCAGCCCGAACAGTTCGGCCACGATCAGGGTCTGCATCATGTAGACGTTGCCGATCGTGAAGCCGATCACCATCACCAGGGCCACACTGGCCACCTTGGAGTCCACCGCGAGCAGGCCGAGCACGGCGAGGGCCTGGACCACGAACAGGCCCGCGGTGAGGTGCCGCTTGTCGAGCCGGTCGGCGACCATGCCCACCGCGAACCGGGCGATGATGCTCCCCATGGCGGTGGTGCTCAGGGTCAGGGCGGCCGCGTTCGCCGAGCCCATCCGGTCGGTGAGGAAGGCGATCTGGTGGAGCACGAACCCCGTCTGGGCCAGCAACACGAACAGGAACGAGACCAGGATCGACCAGAAGGCCGCGGTCCGTGCCGCCTCGCCCCGGGTCCAGATCCGTCGCTGGACCCGCTCGTCCTGCACCCCGCCGGTGGCGGCCGGATCGGGTCGGCCGGCGTCGGGGGTGAGCCCGACCTCGGCGGGGTCCCATACCAGGACGGTGGTGACGATCGGCAGGGCCACCGTCACCACCAGCAGGCCCATGATCGGTGCGGCCAGGGCGATCCCGCCCTCACCGATCATCCAGGTGCCGACCGGGCTGAGGACCACCCCACCCAGGGAGATCCCCGTCGAGCTGATACTCATCGCCTTGGCCCGCTTGGTGATGAACCAGCGGGCCATGATCGAGTTGACGCACACATTGCCGGCCATGCCGAAGGCGATGGCCTGCACCAGGTAGCAGAGATACAGCATCCACAGCTCGTCGACCCAGCGCAATGAGGTGGTGGCGGCGGCCAGCAGGAGCACCCCGGAGGTCATGAACCGGATCGGTCCGTGGCGGTCGACCATGGGCCCCACCACCAGGCCGGTCAGGCCCGACACGGAGAAGTACAGGCCGGTGGCCCCGGACACCGCCGCGTTCGACCAGCCGTGCTCCTGCTGGAGCGGGTCGAGGAAGACGGCCAGGCCGTAGTATCCGACCCCCACGGTGGCGAACATGACGACGGCCAGGCCGATGGCCACCCACCAGCCGTAGTGCACCCGGTCGGGCAGGACGGCCATGCCGGGGACCCGGCGACGGGGCACCGGGGCCGCCGGGCTCTCGAGGCGGCTGGTCATCGGTCGGTCCGCCGCACGGTTCGGTGGGTTTGTTCGACGGCAGGGCGAGACATGGACGATCCGCCGGTGTCAGTCGAAGGCCACGATCGCGGTGCCCATCACCCCGGTACGGCCTTCCTCGGTGGTGAGGGTCAGGTCGACTTCGGCGGTGCGGGCGTCCTCGTCGACGTCGGTGACCGCACCGGAGATCGTCGGGGTGGTGCCCACCACCACATGGCCCCGGAAGACGGTGTCGAGCGAACGGATCGTGGCCCCCGGGGCCCAACGGTGGATCATGGCCGCCAGCAGGGCCTGGCTCATGATCCCGGGCACCAGCGCCCCCGGGAGCCCTTCGGCCCGGGCCGCCTCGTGACTGGTGAACCGGGGGAACCGTTGGTTGGCGGCGGTGGCGAACGCCTCCACCTTCTCCATCGACACGTCCGGTTGCTCGTAGGGCAGTTCGTCGCCCAGTTCCACGTCCTCGAATCGGGTCACCATCAGCCTGCTCCCCCGGGTGGATCCGTTTCCTCCGACGGGAGGCCCGACCAGATCATCCGCCAGTCGACCTCGGCGACCGGTCGGTCGGCGGCGTCGGTGAAACTGGTGCGCTGGACCACGAACACCATGGTTCCCGAGCGGCCGGTCTTGGCGTACACATCCGCGATGGCGGCCCGGGCGGTGAGGGTCTCACCTGGCCGGACCGGTTGATGGATGGTCACCGCCTTGCCCCCGTCGACACTGGTCCGGCCGATGCGGGGAAACCCTTCGGGGACGACCCGGCCGGTGACCAGGTGGGTGGTGAAGGTGGGGTGGGCCTGGAAGTCGGGATGGTCGGGGTCGATGAAGCGGGGATCGGTCTCCCCCACCGCCCCGGCCCAGGTCAGGATGCGCTCCGGTTCCACGTCGAAGGTGGCCACGTCGAACTCCTGGCCCACCCAGGTGGAGCGGATCTCGTCGAGCTGACGGTCGAGATCGGTCACGAGGCGAGTACCTCCACAGAACCCTCCTTGAGGTTGACGGGACGAAACCGGCCGCGGCGGAGGGCGGCCACCAGGTCGTCGATGGTGGTGATGTGATCGTCGAACTGGGTGGCGCAGTAGCCGATCCGGCTGACGATGTGGCTGTCGCTGCCGCCGAACATGCGGTAGCCGTAGCGGCCGGCCTCGGCGATGGACAGGTCGTCCTCGCCGGGGATGCTGCCCCCGTTGAGCACCTCGACGGTGTGGACCCCGTCGACGGGGCCCTTGGTGGCGTAGTGGGCGAACAGGCCCACGTTCTTGCGGCCGGGATGGCAGGGAGCGGCGAACGCCCCGGTGGCCTCGGCCGCTTCCAGCAGTTCGGGCAGGGGGATGTCGAGCCGGGTGAAGTCGATGCGGGCGGTGAGCTCGTCGTTGACGCCGAACACCAGCACATGGCCGTAGTCGGTCTCCACCTCGGCCGCTTTGAGGATGGTGAGGCCGTGCTCCTCGGCCAGGTCGGTGTAGTCGCTCTCGTCGTCCCACTGGCGGTGCTCGGTGAGGACGAAACCGTCGAGGGGGACGGCCTTCTTGGCGATCCACTGGCAGTAGTTGGCCACCTTGGCCCGACCGTCGTCGGACCGGACCGAATGGGTGTGCAGGTCGAGGATCATGCCGGGCTGAACACCGGGACGGCGTAGGCGGCGTCGTCGGCCCGATCCGCGTGCTCCCGTTCCACCGGTACGAACCGGACCGTCACCGGCATGCCGACGGTGACGGTGTCGGGGTCGGCGTCGACGATGTTGGTGAGCAGCCGGGGACCCTCGTCGAGCTCCACATAGGCCAGCACATAAGGGCAGGCCTCGGCGAAGCCGGGGGTCTGGTTCTGGTTGGTGATCGTGAAGGTGACCACCCGGCCCCGGCCCGAGGCCGCGAACGATTCGGGGGTTGAGCCGAGGCAGCTGACGCACACCCCGCGGGGTGGGTGCTGGACCACACCGCACGACGGGCACCGCTGGAGGACGAGCTCGCCCCGGCCGGCGCCCTCCCAGTAGCCCCGGGTCTCCCACGACGCGGTCGGTTCGGGATGGCTGATCTCGGTCATCGATCTCTCCCCAGGATGAGGGTGGCGCCGGAGTGCTTGTCGCCGATGGTGCCGCCGGTGCCGTGCACACAGGCCAGTTCGGCGCCGGCCACCTGCCGGTCGCCCCCCTGGTTGCGGAGCTGGCGGGTGGCCTCGATGACCAGGAAGATGCCCCGCATGCCGGGGTGGTTGGACGACAGCCCACCCCCGTCCAGGTTGACCGGGAGGTGGCCCCCGAGGCCGATACCACCGTGCTCAACGAAGGCGCCGCCCTCCCCCGGCTTGCAGAACCCCAGGTTCTCCAGGGTGGCCAGCACGGTGATGGTGAACGAGTCGTAGATCATGGCCAGATCGATGTCGGCCCGGTCGACGCCGGCCATGGCGAAGGCCCGTTCACCGGACTGGCGGGCGGCGATGGTCATCAGGTCGGTCGAGCCGACGCCCTGGTGGGTGACGGCCTCCCCGGCCCCGAGGAGCAGGACCGGATCCGAGGCCAGATCCCGGGCCCGTTCGGCCGAGGTGACCACCACGGCGCCACCCCCGTCGCTGATGATGCAGCAGTCGAGCAGGTGCAGCGGGGTGGAGATCATCCGGCTGGCCAGCACGTCGTCGACGGTGATCGGTTGGCGCATCTTGGCGTCGGGATTGAGTGAGGCGTGGCGCCGCATGGTGACCGCGATCTCGGCCAGTTGTTCCGAGGTGGTGCCGTAGGTGGCCATGTGCTGTTGGGCGTAGAGGGCGTAGCTGCCCACCGTGGTCATACCGTAGGGGACCACGAACGCCTCGTCCGGTTTGGCCGCCCGGCCCCGGCCGCCGGTGCCGATGGCCACCGAGTTCGACGCCGCGGTGGATCCGTAGAGGATGAGGGCCACCTCGCACAGGCCGGCGGCGATCGCCGCCGCGGCGTGGGTGACGTGGGCGACGAACGACGATCCGCCGATATTGGTGCCGTCGACATAGTCGGGGTGGATGTCGAGGTACTCGGCCAGGTCGACGATGCCCATCATGCCCATGGTCATGGACGCCCCGAACAGGCCGTCGACGTCGTCGAGGGTCAGCCCGGCGTCGTCCAGGGCGCCCTTGGCGCACTCGGCCATGATCTGGAACTCGGTCTTGTCGGGCGAGAACCGGGACGGGTGCTCGTAGACCCCGGCGATGGCGATGTTCCCGCTGAGGGCGCCCCCGGGTGATCCGCTGCCGCTGGTCGGGCTCATGCCGCTCCTCCCCCACCGGTGATGAACTCGTCGATCAGGCCGGCCAGGGCTTCGGGTTGTTCGATCTGGCCCCGCCGGCCGGCCCCGGCCAGCCCGGTGATGCGGGCGGAACCGACGGCGGCCGCCAGGGCCTCGGCGTCGGCCCGGGCGTCAGGCTCGGTGGCGTCGCCCACCACCACCAGCACCGGTGCCGAGATCCCGTCGGGAACCACCCAGGCCCGCTGGGCCCGGCGGGAGCCGAGGGTGGCCCGGGGGTCGGTGCGGACCCAGGCGGCGAACGCCGCCTTCATGGCCCGCTCGGCCGTGTCGGGCGCGTACCCGGTCTGGTCGAACTCCCGGCGGGCCCGCCCGGCGGTGATCATGGCCAGGCGG
>JBKDZN010000044.1:0-32490 GCA_047971245.1 Acidimicrobiales bacterium | reverse complement strand
TCGTCAAAAGCCGCCCTCGATCGGTCTGGTTGGACGATGGCCAAGCGCTCCAGCGAGCGGTCGCGGCGGGCTCTGGCCCGATGGTGCTTCATGACGAGGTTCGCGGCGATTCCGTAGAGCCGTGGACGGGCGTCTGGTCGCGACAGGTCGAAGCGATCTCGCGATTCGAACGCGACGCGGAACAGCTCGCCGAGGAGCCCCTCGGCGTCGGATGGTCCGACTCGGCGCACCAGGTACTGGAGAAGAGCGGACGCATGTCGATCGAAGATCCCGGCGAACGCCAGGGGATCCGTCAACGAATCAGCGATCAGGCGCGAATCGTCGGCTTTGGGGCTTCACACCCCGTACTTTCCCGCACCCGCGAATGGGTTCACGAGTGGTCCGGGCTGCGCGACGGCGGCGGCGGACGTGGCGTAGAGATCACCGGGGAGGGCGACATCGAGCTGCCAGGTGATGGCCATGGGCTTCTCGCCGGTGTGACTGATGTAGCGGGCGGGGCCGAGGAACCAGAACGCTCGGTTGTCGGTGCGCTCTCGGGTGAAGAGCAGGATCGTGCGTCCGTCGCGTTCGTGGTGTCGGTACCGCAGACCGGTGTCACTGTCGGCGCGGGTCTTCGACTGGCTCTCCCAGTGGATGAGCGAGCGACTGATGGCGTAGTCGCGGTAGCGAGTGGTGGGGGAGAACCCGCCGCTGGTTTTGTCGAGGGTGAAGGCGAGTAGTTCGGCCCCGACGTCCTTCACCTCGTAGACGCCGCTCTGCCACGACGCGATCTTCGCCTGGTCTCCTCCGAGGCCCATCGCCGCGAGGATCTCGATGCGGGTGTAGCGGGCGTGGATCTGCAGCGGCGCGTCCGGGTGGGTCGAAAGCGGTTCGTGCAGGTGCTCGATTCGGTCATCCAGCACCCCGAACAGTTCTCCGAGCTCGGTCACAACCTGCGGGTGCGCCCAGAGCAGATCGGCGGCGGCCTGGAGCGAAAGGTCCTTCGTGATCGCCTGATCGGTGGCCGAGGCGACGAGCATGTGGAGCAGACGTCGGGAGCGGACGGAGAGATCGTCGACCGTTGGCGCCGCGCCGGACGAGAGGAACTCGAGGTAGGTCGAGATGCGCTCGGCGTCGTCGACGTGAAGCAGTCGCCCGACGGCACGCCGCAACGGTGTCTCGTGCGCTCCCGCCTGGGCGATCGGAGTTCCAGCGGCCTCGAGCAGCTCGGACCAGCTCCGGCTGTTGGCGTAGAGGTCGTCGAAATCGAGGCCGGACTCGTCGACGAAGGCGGCGAGATCGATGTCGGGGCGAACGGCCCGGAGGGAGCGAAGCTCGTCCACCCGCGCCTGCCACTGGGACGGGATAGCTTGCCGGAGGCTGCGGAGCACGATCTCGGAGGACTTCTGATCGAGTTGCATGTTGCAGCCGGCAGGCAGGAACGGGAACTGCTGCTGGACGGCCCGTTCGACGTCGCGGCGGGTGCCGCCGAGCAGGGCTCGGTAGCGGCGATCGAAGCGGAACTCCTTGCGGTGCAGGCCGACGAAATCGAGGACCGTGCAGTAGGGCTTGTCCTTCGCCTTGCGCAGGCCGCGCCCGAGCTGCTGGAGGAACAGGACCGGGCTCTCGGTCGGGCGAAGCATGAGGACGGTGTCGACGTTGGGGACGTCCACACCCTCATTGAACAGGTCGACCGAGAACACGGCCTTCACGTCGCCCCGGGCCAGATCCCGCAGCGCCGATTCACGGTCGGCTCGCGGACTGTCACCCCATACCGCGACCGAGGGGATTCCAGCTTCGTTGAAGTGGCGCGCCATGAAGCGGGCGTGGTCGACGCTGACGCAGAACCCGAGGCAGCGCATCGCGCCGGCGTCGCTATATCGGTCGAGCTGTTTGATGACCAGCCGAGCCCACGCATCAGCGCTGGTGTACAGCTTGGAGAGCGCCCCGGTGTCGTAGCCGCGGCCTCGTTTCCAGGGCACGTCGCGCAGGTCGAGGCCATCGTGGATCCCGAAATAGAGGAACGGCACGAGGTACTGCTGGTCGATGGCGTCCCAGAGGCGGAGTTCGGCGGCGATCCGGTCGTCGAACCAGGGCAAGATCGGTGCGCCGTCGCTGCGTTCGGGGGTTGCGGTGAGGCCGAGAAGCTCGACGGGCCGCAGATGCTCGAGCGCCGTGCGGTACGAGTCGGCGGCCGCGTGGTGGAACTCGTCGACGATCACGATGTCGAAGTGGTCCTTGAGGCTCTCGAGATCGGCACGAGTCAGGCTCTGGATGGAGGCGAAGACGTGTTCGAAGCTTGTCGGCCGAGCACCGCCTACCCACTTCTCACCGAAGGACGGGTCACGTAGGGCGTAACGGAAGGTGGCCAGCGATTGGTCGAGGATCTCCTCGCGGTGGGCGATGAAGAGGAGACGCGACCGGTCCAGACGCGCTGCGAGCGCGGCGAAGTCGAGCGCGGCCATCACGTCTTGCCGGTGCCGGTGGCGGAGACCAACAGGTTTCGGTGGTGGCCCTTCTGCCGGGACACTTCGAGCAGTTCGAGTAGTCGCTCCTGGAAGGGGAGCGGACGTAGCTCGATCGGGCTGAGGATCACTTGCGGTCCCGAGTCGGCGCGTCCGGCGCGCCCATGTTCCTCGGCGAACTGCTCGGGATCGAACGGCTGATAGTCGCCGCCCTGCCAGTAGCTCTCGAACACCGCGCCGAACTTGGCGATCACGTCGGGATTGCGCGCCGCCGAGGCCCGAATGTTCCATTCGACGCCGGTGACCTGCGCCGAGTGGGTGAGGTTGGACGACCCGACGTAGGCCGTCGAGAAGCCGGACTCCCGGTGGAACACCCAGGCCTTGGCATGAAGACGAGTCGTGCTCACGTCATAGGAGACCCTGACGTCGGCTCCGAGGTCGGCGAGCTGTTCGAGCGCGGCCTTCTCGGTCGATCCCGTGTAGGTGGTGGTCAGCACCCGAAGCCGGCGGCCGTCCGCGCCCGCCCGGCCCAGCGCCTCCACGAGCGGTGCGATGCCGCTGCGACGGATAAACGCCATGATGACGTCGATCCGGTCGGAGGATTCGATCTCGGAGCGCAGCTGGTTCCACAGGTTCGGCTCGCCCGGCGCGTTGGTCAGCAGGGTCGTGTCGAGGAGTGGGATGAGTGGCGGTGAGATCGATGCCGGGCCGCCGCCGAGCCGTAGCCCCAGGATTGCCTCGAGCACGGTGCCCGGATCGACCGGAGCGGTGCCTGCGTCGATCTCGATCATCTCGCCGAGACGGCCGATGAGCGCTCGTGCCACCTCGATGCCGACCCGTGCTCGTTCCGTGTCGGGTACACCGTTGAGTGCTCGTTCGATTTCTCGGCCGAGATGCCAGGCAATTCGATCGGGTGTTTCGGCGGCGCGGAGACGGCGCTTCTCGGATGGAACGGCGTCGGCGCCCTGGCCCAGTCGCTGCTTCAGCCCGTCGGTCAGAAGGACCTCGTACAGGCCCGTCGCCAGCTCCTCCACGGCCGCCGATCCTAGGAGACCGTGCGGCACGACGCAGTGACCCGCGCCGCTCCGAAGCCGAGGCGCTCAAGGCCAGGTGTGAATAGTGGGTGCTGCGGGCCGGGCAGGCACCAAGGTTGACGAGCCTTGTGAGCTAGCTGAGCTAGGACCATGGTGACTCGGGTGGTGAACACGCACGACGCCAAGTCGCGGTTGTCGGAGTTGATACGTGAGGCGGAGGAGGGGATCGAGGTGATCGTCGCTCGGAACGGGCGCCCGGTCGCCAAGATTGTTCCGTGGAAGCCCGAGTGACCCACGCGGACGCCCGGCGCATGGGCCGGCCGAGTCCGCGGCAGTGACGACGTCGTCGCCTCCGATGACGACGTCGTGGCACTGTTCGAGGAGTCTGGCCGGGGGAATACGCCGTGAGGATCCTCCTCGATAGCCATGTGGCGCTCTGGTGGCTCGAGGACAGCGGCTCGCTCGGGGTGCGCTGCCGCGAGTTGATCGAGCACGCCGACGAGGCCTTCTTCTCCGCGGTCACGCCGTGGGAACTCGAGATCAAGCGGGGGCTGGGCAAGCTCACGATGCCCGACGGGCTGCCCGACGCGCTGGCGTCAGGTGGGTTCATCCCGCTGGGCATCTCGGTGGAGCACGCGGAGCGTGCGCCCGGGCTTCCTGTGCACCATCGAGATCCTTTCGATCGGATGCTCATCGCCCAAGCGCAGCTCGAAGCGCTGACGCTCATCAGTACCGATCGCAGCTTCGACGCCTACGAGGTGGAGGTTGTGGACGCCCGGCGATGACGGTGCCGCCGTCCGTTGCCGATCAGGTGGTGGCGGACGCGGCCCGGGCCGGGGTCAATCGGCCGACCCGCCTGAGGTTGCTGCGTGTCTGCTCTGCTCAGGCGGGCGATGCGCACGATCGCCGATGCTGCCGTATCCGGCCAAGAGAAACTGGATCGCCGCGGCCGGGTAGAGCAAGAGCAGGGATCCGGCCAGTAACGGGGAGCGACGGTCTTCCGGCACGAATGCGAGCAGGTACATGACGGTGCAGCCGAGCAGAACGCACACCTCGCTCGTCACGAGGGCGGCGCGCTGCTCCGACGTTTCGGGCCTCGGAGTGTGGCCGTCGGACGGTTCAGGGATCAAGGTTGTCCTCCGTCTCCGCCGCGTTCGTGCGGGGAGCCTCGGCCTTTCACCTGGACCGGAACCCCTCGGGTAGCGCGCCGCGCACCGATCGACCCAGGCGAGGGTTCCGAGGTGACGAGGCCCACCGCTGAGCTTCATCGGCGTCATGATCATCGACCCGGAAACTGAGCACCGTCACACGTTGATGGTAGATCGTATGACGTCGACTGGCCCTCCAGACCTGTGTGAAACGGCTGAGTCCGATCTGCTCGGGGCACACGTCGCGAGTCGCCGTTGAATGAGAATTGTTCCTATTTATCGGTAGGCTGTGGCCGATGAACGATGACGCGACCCAGATCGAGCGCCGTATGTCCCGGTCACTGGTGCTGGCGTGCCGGGGGTGTTGCTGCGGCACCGACAAACACCCCAACACCGACCACCGGGCCCAGCTCGATCGCCTCGAGGCGGCCGGCGTCGAGGTCAGGATCACCCCCTGCCTCGGCCCGTGCCGGTGGTCGAACGTGTACGTCGTCGCGGACACCGGCGGGGATGCGGGTGGCGAGCGCAACGGGGATGGCCACGGCCCGAGCCGGCGGCAGTGGTTCGGGCACGTCCTCACCGACGCCCGCCTCGACCAGGTCGTTGCCGCGGCTCGCGGCCGATCGGTGACCGACGCGGCCGCCGGCTTCACCCCGACTGCCGCCGTCCGGGCCCGGACCGAGCAGCGGATCAGCCACGCCCGCCGGCGTCGGCAACATCGGTCCAGGTGAGCCCTGCCGCCGCGAACCGCACGTTCACCCCTCCCACCACCGGTATCGGGGGCGCGGTCGCGGCATCGGTGGCGCGGTGGTTCGGGCTCAGCGGGTGAAGAACAGCTGCAGCTCGATCGGGCCGTGATCGTCGGCGGACACGACGATCGGCGCGCTCGGCACCTCAACCCCGTAGTCAGCAAAAGTGATGTCGAGGGAGCCGACGACGACGATGGTGTTGTCGGCAAGCTGGGCCTCGAGCGGGAACACGACGCTCTGGGTGACTCCATGGATCGTCAGATCGCCGGTGGCCTCGACGTCGATGGCCGCGCCCGGTGACGGGGCGGAACCCAGCTCAATCGGTTCGGTCAACACGAACGTGGCCGTCGGGTACTCGTCGGTGTCGAGCGCCCCCAGGGCGCGATCGTCGCGGCGGCGGTCGTTGGTGGTGAGGTCGGCCATGACGGCCTCGACGGTCACATCACTGATCGTCGAGCCGTCGATGGTGAGCGTGCCCGACACGGTGGGGGTTCGCCCAACGGCCTCGGTGGCGCCGACGCCTTGGAGCTCCTCGCCGACGCGGAAGCCCACGAAGGTCCCGGTGGACTCCTCGTAACCGAACTCGCCCACCGATGTGTCCACCGACCAGACCCCGTCAATGCCCTCCGGGCTGGTTGCGTCTTCCGGGCTGGTTGCGTCTTCCGGGGTGGTTGCGTCTTCCGGAGTGGTCGTGACCTGGGCGGTCGCGGTGTCGAGGGAGACCTCGTCCGGCTCGTCGCCGGACAGGAACCAGACCACGAGCCCACCGATGACGAAGACGGCGAGGGCGGCGGCTCCGCCGATGAGCAGAACTGGTCGGCGGGATCGGCGGGCAGGTGCGGTCATCGGGATGTCCTCGCTGTTGTCGGCCTGCTCGCAGCGGGCAGGGCAGATTGCAGCTCACTCCGGGCCGTCGAGTGTCCTGGCGGGCTGGGTAAGCGAGCTTAACAATACCGGCCACCGCGGTGATCGCGGCGGAGCAACTGGTCGCCCCACGTGCCCGCCGGCGGCACCGGTCAGGTGGCGCCGGCGGGATCGGGTTGCAGGTGCAACTGGGCGACGGCGACGCCGGGGAGCCGCACGATGGTGACGGTGGCAGGCCGCCGCCGGCCGGCGATCCAGACGTCGGCGACCGGCCGGTGTTCGAGGTTGCGCAGCCATTGGCTGTCCGGCCGGACGGTGCTGACCACGATGGTGTTACCGACGCGATCACCGATCAGGGGGACCGGGCGGGGTAGGCCCGAGGTGCGGCCGGTCGTTTCGACGACGAACATGCCCCGGCCGATCAGGGCGTTGCCGAGGCCGGCGCGGACCGCCGGTGCGACGACTCGATTGAGGCGGCGGAAGAACTGTTGAGCCGCCGAAGCCGTGGGGATCGGCGCGGAGGGTGCGGGACGCCGGCTCATGGCGCGTCGACTCGGGGCCGGCCGACGCCGGCCAGGCCGGGTGGTCGGCCACGCCGCATGGCCGCAGGCGAAGACACCCAATGACGATGTCACAGGGCGTCTCCTCCCCTCAAGCTGAATCGTCCGCCGGGGTGGCGAGCGGAGGATCAATCGGCGCCGTGACCACTGCGGAAGATGGTCACTGGACCGATCTCGACGAGCGAGGCAGTTCCGCCACCGGCGATTACGTCGTGAGCGCGACCGCGATGAACACGGGGTAGGCGGCGATGAGGATCCACCCGGAGCGTCGGTCGAGCCGGTCGCCTCGTGTCGACAGTGCGAGCGCCGCCGCGAGGAGGGCGGTCATGGCGATGAACGGTGGGCGGAGGATGGCCGCGTCAGTGACCGCGATGGGTGCGACGAGGGCACCGACGCCAAGACTCATGGTCAGGTTGTAGGCGTACGAGCCGACAACGCCGGCGACGACGGCGTCGGTGATGCCTCGACGGCCGGCCGACCAGGCGAGCACGACGAGCTCGAAGGCGGTGGCGAAGCCGACGACGACGAGGCCGAGGCGGGTTTGGGTCTCCTCGATGCCCGAGAGGCGGCGTACGCCTTCGACGAGCGCGATCGATCCGGCGGTCAGCGCCGCGAGCCCGACCAGTACCAGGATCAGTTCGCGCCCGACGGGGCCGGTGTGGGTGCGGTGTTCGTCGAGTTCGGCGGTCTCGCCCAGGGCGGGTGGCTGTCGCTCGGCCCGCCAGATCGAAGCGACGAACGCGACATAGCCGGCAATGAGAACGGCGCCCTCGGCTCGGCCGACACGGCCGTCCCAGAGAATCGGCCCGGCGACCGCCGCGGCGGCGAGACCGCCGAGCCCGTAGCGACGCACCCGTCGCCCGAACGGCATCGGGGCGATGAGGGCACCGACGCCGAGCGCGACAGTGACGATGGCAGCGTTCGCGCCGATGACGTCACCGAAGGCCACACCGTCGACCCCCCGTGCCGAGGCGCTGACGACCGTGGCCAGTTCTTCGGGTTCCGCTCCGGCCAGCAACAAGGCGAGCGCGAACGCAGACAGCCCCAGTCGATCCGATGCCGCCGCGAGGTGCTCCGCGAACAGCTCCGCGCCCCAGACGATCGCGGCCGTCCCTGCAACCATCACGACCAACCACACCAGCGTCGCCACGGCTCCATCTCAGCGCAGATGAACACAGCGTAGTCTTCGGGGACGGCGACTCGAACGAACAGTTCCTCCTGCCCCGACCGAGACCGTTCTGACCGTGCCTCCTCCGGAATCTCGAAGGAGGCACGGTCAGCGTGCACCGGGGCGCGACGCCGATCGACATCGAGCCTCTCGCCGACGACCGCTGCCGGTTGACGATGGACACCGACACCTTCCGGTGGCCCACCCACATCATCGCCAATCTCGGCCCGGCCTGCCGCGTCCAATCACCACCCGAGTTCCGCGACCACCTCATCGCCGTCGCCAACCGGATCCGAGCAGCCGCCAGCCCGTCGTCGGGGTGACAACCTCATCCGACCGACCCGACCTGATGAGGTGGCGCCGGTTCAGTCGACCGTCGCGTGCACCGGCTCCGCCCCGACTTCCCCCCGGCTCCCGTCGCCCGTCGACGGGCGTTCGGTGCCGGGGTCGATGTCGATGACGGGGAGGATGCGGTCGAGCCAATCGGGGAGCCACCAGTTGGCGTCGCCCAGCAGTTTCATGGTGGCGGGGACCAGCACCATGCGGACCACGGTGGCGTCGACCAGGATGGCCGAGGCGAGGCCCAGGCCCATCATCTTCACCACCGGGTCGTCGCCGAGCACGAAGGCGGCGAACACCGAGATCATGATGAGGGCGGCCGAGGAGATGACCCGACCGGTGCCGGCCAGACCCCGTACGACGGCCTCGTCGTTGTTGCCGGTTTCGACGTAGGCCTCACGGATCCGGGACAGGAGGAACACCTCGTAGTCCATGGACAGCCCGAACAGGATGGCGAACATGAACATCGGGATGAACGACACCACCGGCACCGTGGTTTCCAGCCCGATGAGGCCCTGGCCCCAGCCCCACTGGAACACCATGACCAGCAGGCCGTAGGCGGCACCGATGCTCAACAGGTTCAGCACGGCGGCCTTGAGGGCGACCAGGACCGACCGGAACACCACCATCAGCAGCAGGAACGACACGCCCACCACCGCGGCGATGAACCACGGGAGCCGATCGCTCACCTGGCTCGCCACGTCCCCCACGTTGGCGGTCTGGCCGGTGATGTGGGCCGAGGCGTCGGTGCCGGCCAGGGCGGCGGGCAGCACGTCGGACCGGAGACGCAGCACCGTCTCGTAGGTGGTGTCGTCCTGGGGGGTGGTGGTGGGGAAGGCGACGATGGTGGCGACGTCGCCCCCCGGGCTGACCTCGGGTGGGGAGACGGCGGCGATGCCCGCGTCGGCCGAGATGGCCTCGGTCAGGGACCCGAGCACTGACGGGTCGTCGACACCGTCGAGATCGACGGCCACCAGCAGGGGTGCGTTGAACCCGGGCCCGAAGCCCTGGGCGGCCAGGTCGTAGGCCCGGCGCTCGGTGCGGGTTTCGGCCATGGTGCCCTCGTCGGGGAAGCCGAGCCGCAGGGCCAGGACGGGGGCGGTCAACGCTACGAGCGCCACCGTCACCCCGGCCGCGTAGGCCCTGGCGTGCCCCGCCACGTGGTCACCCCAACGACGCCACAGCGGCCCGACCTCACCGGCGGTGTGGCCGCGCCGGTGGATGCCGAACCGGTTGATCCACGGGCCACTCAGGCCCAGGAAGGCGGGGAGGAGGGTCACCGAGGCGAGCACCATCAGCAGCACGATCACCGACGTGGCGATCCCGGCGGCGGTCAAGAAGGGCAGCCCGGCCACGGCCAGGCCGAGGATGGCGATCACCACCGTCCCGCCGGCGAACACGACGGCCTGCCCCGCGGTGGCCACCGCCCGTCCGGCCGCCTCGTCGACGGGCAGACCCCGGGCGAGCAGCTCGCGGTGACGGGTCACGAGGAACAGGGCGTAGTCGATGCCGACGCCCAGGCCGATCATGCTGCCCATCTGCGGGGCCCAGCTCGGAATCATGATGACGTGGCTGATGATGGGCATGGCCGACACACCGAGGGCGAGGCCGAACACCGCGATCCCGATGGGCAGGCCGGCCGCGATGGCCGACCCGAAGGCCAGCAGGAGGATGATCACCGCGGCCCCCAGGCCGATCAGCTCGGCCCTGCCGCCGGCCTCCTCGAAGTTGAAGAACAGCTCGCCCCCGGCTTCGACCTGGAGGGGAACCTCGGTCCGCAGCTCGGCCACCGTCTCCTTCAGACGGTCGAGGTCGCCGGTGTCGAGCTGTTCGAGCACGTCGTACTGGACGGTGAACAGGGCCACCGATCCGTCGGCCGAGGTGACCTCGTCGACCCCGAGCACGTTGGGCAGGGCGGCCAGCTCCTCGCCGATGACGTCGACCCCGGCCGGATCGGCCGGTGAGGCGACGACCCGGGCCGTGACCCCGGCCCGCTCCGATTGGGCCGAGCGGAGCAGTTCCCCCGCGATCTCCGAGTCGGTGCCGGGGGCGTCGAAGGTGTCCTCCGACTCCCGGCCGAACGCCATCGACGAGGAGATGACGAGGGCGGCCGCCGCGGCCCACAGTCCGATCATGAGCCAGGGGCGGCGAGCCGACAGGTTCCCCAGGCGATACAGCAGCGAGGTCATCTCGCGATCCTTCCGATCTGGCGCCGGGTGACGGGCGCGGTGGTCTTCGGAGATCGTCGGGGACGCCGGTCGTCGGCGCATCGGCCCATCGGGCATCGCTCGCCGGCCGGCAGGACGAGGATCGTCTCGGCCTTTCGGCCGATGCGGCCCGGGAACCCGTCGTCGTACCATGACCCGGTGGCCCTCGCCGTGCCGTCCAGCCTGCGGAGCTTCGCCGCCGAACCGGCCGTCCCCGACGCCCCGGTCCGGGTCTGGCGCGATTGGGCCCTCGTCGGGGTCGTATCGGTGGGCGGCATCCTCGAAGCCGTGCTCCGCACCGACGCCGACTGGGTTGACCTCGGTGTCGGTTGGCGGGTGGCGTCGGTCGTGCTGCTCCTGGTGACGGCGCCCCCCGCCCTCCTGGCCCGTCGGACCCACCCCCTGGCGGCGACCCTGTGGGCCTTCGTCCCGGCGATGGTGTTCGGGGTTGTGGTGGCCCAGTCCGGGGGTGTCTTCGGCGGGCTCATGACCAGTGCGGTCGTGCTCGTCGTGCCCTACGCCCTCTACCGCTGGGGCTCGGGCCGCGACGGCATCATCGGCCTCGGGATCCTGGTCGTGGCGGGGGTGGTGGGCAACCTCTTCACCCCGGGCGTCACCGTCGGAGACTGGATCGGCGGCTTCATCGTGCTCAGCATCCCGGTGGAGCTCGGGCTGATGCTCCGCTACCGGGCCGCGGCCCAGGAGCGAGCCGTGCGGGAGGCGCGGGCGGTGGAACGGGAGAGCATCGCCCGCGAACTGCACGACACGGTGGCGCACCATGTGTCGGCCATCGCGGTCCAGGCCCAGGCCGGCCGGGCCCTGGCCCCGACCGACCCCGAGCGGGCCCTGGAGGTACTGGGCGTGATCGAGGAGGCCGCGTCGCGCACCCTGGCCGAGATGCGCTTGATGGTGCGGACGCTGCGCGACGACGCCGGGGCCGAGCTGGCCCCCCAGGCCGGTCTGGCCGACCTGCCCCGTCTGGCCCGCCAGGTGCCGGAACCGTTGCGCGTCGTGGTCGACGTCGACGACCGTGTCGGCCCCCTCGACGGGGCCACCGACGCCGCCGTGTACCGGATCGCCCGGGAGGCGGTCACCAACGCCGTCCGCCACGCCGCCTACGCCACCACGGTGCGGGTGGCGGTGACCCCGGCCGAGGTCGGCGTCCGGCTCACCGTCACCGACGACGGGGTCGGCAGCGGCGGCCCGACCGGGTCGGGGTTCGGCCTGCTGGGCATGACTGAGCGGGCCGAGTTGCTCGGCGGTCGGCTGGTGGCCGGCCCCCGGCCGGGACGGGGGTGGGAGGTCGTGGCCGACCTGCCGGTGGACATGGAGCGACCGTGACCCGCCGGGTCCTCATCGCCGACGACCAGGACCTGGTGCGCACCGGGCTGGCCATGATCCTCGACGCCCAGCCCGGCATCGAGGTGTGCGGCCTGGTGGCCGACGGTCGGGCCGCGGTGGAACAGGCCCGCCACCTGCGGCCGGACGTCTGCCTGTTCGACATCCGCATGCCGGAGCTGGACGGGATCGAGGCCACCCGCCTGCTGGCCGGTCCCGACGTGGCCGACCCCCTGGCGGTCGTGGTCATCACCACGTTCGACCTCGACGAATACGTCCACGGCGCCCTCAAGGCCGGGGCCCGCGGCTTCCTGCTCAAGGACGCCGGCGCCGAGCTGCTGGTGCAGGCGATCCACGCCGCCGCCGACGGGGACGCCCTCATCGCGCCCCGGGTCACGGCCCGCCTGCTGGCGGCGTTCGCCGACGCCGCGCCCTCGGCCCCCCGCCAGCCCGTCGTCCCGCTCACCGAACGGGAGGAGGAGGTGCTGGCCACCGTGGCTCGGGGCCGCACCAACGCCGAGATCGCCGACGAGCTCCACATCAGCCTCAGCACGGTCAAGACCCACCTGTCCAGCCTCATGACCAAACTCGGGGTGCGGAACCGGGTGGAGATCGCGTTGTGGGCCTACGAGACGGGCCGGATGCGCTGACCGGGCAGCGGCCCTACGCAGGGCGGGGCCCGGTATGGGTCTCCCAGGATCGGTCGGCGGCGGCAGGTCGGCGTGTGACGAGGCGACGGTGTTGCTCCGAGACCCCCGCGACGGCGCGATTTGGCTACGCCTCGAAGGTCAGTGACTCGGAGAGCGATCGATGGGATTCGATATCTTCTCGGAGAAGATCGATTTTCCTTTGCGCGACTGCGATCACATCGGCTCCGGCGATGAATCGCCGAGGAGGCGGGTTCTCCGCGGCGATGGAGAGCAGCGCGACAGCCAGCTTGGCCGGATCGCCTGCTTGCCGGCCGTCTTGCGCCGACCACCACTCGCGCTGCGCAGCACTACGTTCGGCGTAGTCGTCGATCGAAAGTTCAGGCCACCAGCGACTCTGGGCTCGGCAACCCGGTGCGGAAGAAGCCCGGGTTGACGATGGTCGAGTGGATTCCGTAAGGCTCGACCTCTTGAGACAAGGCGCTCATCCAACCCTCCAGGCCCGCCTTAGATGCTGCGTACACCGAGGAGTACTCGAACCCCGAAAGCCCGGCTCCGGACGAGATTGCGATGAGATGCCCTGACCGTTGTTCACGCATCACCGGGCAGTACGGCCCGGGTCACGTTCATCGGACCTAGCAGATTCACCGCCAGCTGTTGTTCGACCTGGATCGGGGACATCTCCTCGAAGTAGCCCTTGAACGATGCACCAGCGCTGTTGACTACGACGTCGATGCGGCCGAACCGCTCGACACCGGCGGCGACGGCTGCGTCCGCGTTCTCCTGGCTCGTCACGTCGAGGGTGGTGACGAGTAGCCGGTCCGATTGGGCCAGGGCCTGGGCGACCTCGTCGGTTCGACGTCCGGTGGCCACGACGGCGTGGCCGGCATCAAGTGCGGTCGTCGCGAACTCGGCTCCCATGCCGCGACCAGCCCCGGTAATGAGCCACACCTTCATGCTGTCCCCTACCTCCCACGCGGCCGGACCTCGGACGGTAGCGACCGTGCTAGCACGGCGGGCGTCCCCGAACCCGGATCGGCGATCTCGTCGCCTCAATCCATTCAAGCAGATGCTTGAATTTCTGTGAGTCGACCGGTAACTTCTCAGGTCATCATTTGATGAAGCCGTAGGTGGGGAGGTGCACGGAGTGGGCGTGGGAGATCGCGAGGCGAAGGCGGCCCTGTTTGACGGGTTCGCCCAGGTGGCCAAGGCCCTGTCGACGGGGCGCCGCGTCGAGCTGATCGACGTGCTGGAGCAGGGCGAACGTCATGTCGAGGAGCTGGCCGTCGAGATCAACCAGAGTGTGGCTAACACCTCGTTCCATCTGCGGGCCCTCGCCGGCGCCGGGTTGGTCAGCACCCGCCGTGACGGCAATCGGGTCAGGTACCGGCTGGCGTCACCACGGGTCGGCGCCCTGTGGGCGGCATTGCGCGCGGTGACCGTCGCCCACTACGACGCCCTTGACACGCTCGCGGCGGACTACCTCGGTGATCGGTCCGGGTTCGAGCCGATCGGGCGGGCCGAACTCGCCCGGCGCCTCCACGACCGGGACCTACTCGTCATTGATGTCCGGCCCGAGCCCGAATACGCGGCGGGTCACATCGCCGGCGCCCGCTGTGTCCCGATCGACGATCTCGACCGGCACCTCGCGGAACTGCCGGACGACCTCGAGGTCGTGGCCTACTGCCGTGGCCCGTTCTGTGTCTACGCCGACGAAGCGGTCCGGCGGCTCGCCTCCGGCGGTCGCCGGGCGCGCCGTCTCGAGGGCGGATTCCCGCAGTGGCGGGACGCCGGGTTGCCGGTCGCCACCGGCGGCGGAGTGGGAGGTTGATGATGACGACGCGGGAGCACTGGGACACGATCTATCGGTCGCAGGCCACCGAGCACGTCGGCTGGTACGAACCGTCCCCGTCGACCCTCGATCTCGTGGTGCGGTACTCGACCCCCGCAGATCCCGTCATCGACATCGGCGGGGGCGACAGCCGTATCGTCGACGAGCTCGTCGACGCCGATCACCAGGATGTGACGGTCCTCGATCTGTCGAACGTCGCCCTGGAACGCGCTCGCCACCGGCTCGGGCCGGCCGCCGGGAACGTGAACTGGATCCGTGCCGACATCACCGTGTGGGAACCGGACCGGACGTGGGCGCTGTGGCACGACCGGGCCGTGTTCCACTTCCTCACCGACGAGCACGACCGCCGCCGCTACGTGGAGACGGCACGACGGGCCGTGGCCCCGGGTGGACACCTGATTGTCGCTGCCTTCGCCGCCGATGGCCCCGACCACTGCGCCGGTCTTCCCGTCGACCGTTACGGCGCGGAGGAACTCGCCGGCGCGTTCGACCCGGCGTTCCGCCTCGTCGAACACGCCGAACTCCCCGGGCCGACCTCCGGCGTCGGTGACCGTCGCCCCTATGTGGTGGCCGTCCTGCGCCGACGCTGAGCCTCGGCGTTCAGCGGTTCAGGATCGTCCGGGCCTCCTCGACCATCGTGGCGATGACGTCGGCCGCCGTCGGGATGCCGGACAGCCGATCGACCGCGGCGCCCGCGTACAGCGGTTGGAGCTGATCGTCGTCCAGCCGTTTCGCGGCGCCGAACAGGTCGTGCCCGGCCGCGGCCTGCAGCAGGCCGGGAAGGGCCTCCGCTCCGGCGTCATCCCAGTAGGTCGAGAACTCCGAGGTCAGCACCCGGGCCCACTGCCCGGTGAACCCGTCGGTGAGGGTCGTGGCGCGCTCGCCGGAGGTCAGGCGTCGTTTCCAGACGTCGGCCGCTTCGGACTCCTGGGTGGCCACGAAGCGGGTGCCGAGCAGGACTCCGTCGGCCCCCAGGGCGAGGGTGGCCGCCAGGCCGCGACCGTCGATGATGCCTCCCGAGGCGAGCACGGGGACCGACGCCCCCACCGCGTCGACCATGGCCGGCACGAGCAGGAGGGTCGAGATCCCCTCGGCGCCGGGCCGGTCGTGCTTGGCCCCGTAACTGCGGTGGCCCCCCGATTCGCTGCCCTGGGCGACGACCACGTCGACCCCGTTGGCCACCGCGGCCCGGCCGTCCTCGACCGTCGCCACCATGCTGACGACCTTCGTGCCCACCCGGTGGAAGCGTTCCACCAGGTCCGACTCGGGCACGCCGAGCCCGGCGGAGAAGACGGGAACCTGCTCCGCCATCATCACCTCGAGCGCGTCGTCGACGAGGTCGGGCGCCGGGGGCGGCCGGTCGAGGGTCGGTGGGAGGTCGAACCGGGGACGGAAGTGGTTGAGGACGGTCTGTGAGCCACGGACGACGTCCTCGGGGATCGTCTCGGGCCGAGGCGATCGGCGCACGTCGTCGTGTAACCAGATGTTGACCCCGAACGGGCGATCGGTTGCCTGGCGGATCCGCCGGATCGAGGCGCGTACCCGGTTGGGCTCGAGGCGCAGGGCGGCCATGACGCCCAACCCGCCGGCGTTGGAGACCGCGGCGACGAGTTGTGGGCCGGCCACGCCGGCCATCCCGGACTGCACGATCGGCACGTCGATCGACAGCTCGGCCGCCAGCCGCCGGCCGAGGGGGGCGGAATCGCTCACTGGGCCACCCTACGCGACCCGAGGAATCCCGGTCACGGCCGCCGGCGTCAATCGGCGTCAATCGGGGTCCGAGGCGGCACGCTAGCCTCGGGATCGGCCGATGGGAGCCCACCGATGCCCGGCGATGAGCCGGTGCTGGCCACGGACGACGACGATCACAGGAGCCACGGTTTGGACCTACCCCGTATCTTCACCATCCGGGAGGGAACCCACCGCATCCACAACCCGCTGACCGCTCGGAAGTACGCCGACCTCGGCGAGGCGCTCCACCTGCCGGGTGGAACCTCGGTCCTCGATCTGGCCAGCGGATCGGGCGAGATGCTCTGCACCTGGGCCCGGGATCTGGGCTTCACCGGTACCGGGGTCGACATCAGCACGGTCTTCACCGGCCAGGCCCGCGCCCGGGCCCGGGAACTCGGGGTGGACGACCGCGTCGAGTTCGTCCACGCTGACGCCGCCGGGTACGTGGCGACCTCGCCGGTCGACCTGGCCGCCTGCGTCGGTGCCACCTGGATCGGCGGTGGCGTCGCCGGAACGATCGAACTGTTGACGCGAAGCCTCCGCCCCGGCGGCATGATGCTGATCGGCGAGCCCTACTGGCGACAGGTTCCCGTCGACGAGGCGACCGCCCAGGCCTGCCACGCGACCAGCATCTCCGACTTCCTGCCCCTCGGCGATCTCATCGAGCGGTTCGGGGATCTGGGCTGCGACGTGGTCGAGATGATGCTCGCCGACCAGGACAGCTGGGACCGCTACGTAGCCGCCCAGTGGCTCAACATGCGCCGGTGGCTCGACCAGAACCCGGACGACGAACTGGTTGCCGAGGTACGCGACGAGCTCACCACCGAGCCCGCCCGTTACGCGCGCTACCAGCGTGAGCAACTCGGCTGGGGCGTCTTCGCCCTCGTGGCGCGCTGAGCCCGCCCGCCATCCGCTGATCCGTTCTGGCCGTGGGAGCTCCGAAAACGCGGACGACCTACGGTCAGAGCGGCTGATCGGGGTCTTCGCCCGGGCGCGGGTGATCTCGGCCTGGGTGTGGAATCGTGGGTGGCGCAGCGCAGCGGAAGGGGACGATTCATGACGGCAATCGGGGAAGGCGGTCGGGCATCGGGCGAGGTCGCGGTTCATATCGACACCGGCACGGCCTACGGGATGGCGCCCGGCCACTCGGACACCGAGCTGACCCAGGTGGGTCCGGGAACGCCGATGGGTGAGCTCCTCCGTCGCTACTGGCAGCCGATCGGGTTGTCGGAGGACGCCACGGAAACACCGAAGCAGATTCGGGTGCTCGGTGAGGACCTGATCCTCTACCGGGACACGCAGGGCCGCACCGGCCTCATGCACCCCCGTTGCACCCACCGGGGCACCTCGTTGCTCTACGCCCGGGTCGACGAGTTCGGCATCCGCTGCTGCTACCACGGCTGGGCCTTCGACACCGAAGGCCGCTGCACCGATCAGCCGTGCGAACCGAACAACGGACCGAGCCGCGACAAGTTCCGTCAACCGTGGTATCCGACCCGCGAGCGTTACGGGCTGGTCTGGGCCTACCTTGGTCCGCCCGAGCGGAAGCCGCTGCTCCAGCGATACAGCACCCTCGAGGATCTCGGCCCCGGCGAGCAACTGTTCACCGATGACCACAACATCGGGAGTGGCCGGTACTTCCGGGGTGATGTGCCCTTCAACTGGTTCCAGCACTTCGAGAACATCCTCGACCCCGGTCATTTCCTCTGGCTCCACATCTTCCATTCCGGACCCCAGTTCGGCTCCCGTTACGGCGAGTTCGACGTGCTCGACTTCCAGCCGTGGGAACGGATCGCCGAGACCACGTACGAGGTGACCGGCACCGGCGTGGCCGCGTCCCGGACGATGCCGCTGCCCGACGGTCGGAACCTGCTCACCGTCACGGAGTGCGTGCTGCCGTGGGTGCGGGGGGTGTCGAACCCGTTCGGCGAACCCGGGCCATGCGATTCGCTGGGCTTTGTCGTCCCCGTCGACGACACGAACTTCCGCATCCTCACCGTGCTGCGGTCCAAGGACCGGGGCTTTTACGACAGGATCGCGTCGATGCGTCGGGCCGATCTGTCCCCCGATGAGGCCCAGCGCTGTCCGGGTGACTGGGAGGCCCAGGGCAGCCAGGGGCCAGTCACGTTCCACTCCGAGGAACACCTGGCCAGTTCCGACCGGGGGATACGCACCCTGCGACGTGAGGTGCGGCGTCAGCTGGAGATCGTGGCGTCCGGGGGAGATCCGCTGAACGTGGCGTTCGTCGAGGGCGAGGAGACCGTCGACATCCGCAGCGGTCAGTACTTCGTTGCCTGAGCGGCATCGGCGTCGATGGCGCCGAGCACCGTGGTGGCGATCCTGCCGAGCTGATCGACCTGACGGGTCGACAACGGGTCGAACACGAGTCGGCGGACCGTGGCCACATGGCCTGGCGCGATGCCGACCAGCAGCTCCCAGCCCGACCCGGTGAGGGTGGCGAGGGTGGAGCGTCCGTCGGACGGGTCGGGGTGGCGCCGGATCCAGCCGTCGCGTTCGAGCCGGGACACGACCTGCGACAGGCGGGGGAGAGACCCCTCGACCCGATCGGCCAGAGCGCTCATCCGGAGCGTCCGCTCCGGTGCCTCCGAGAGCAGGGCCAGCACCTGATAGTCGAAGTGGCTGATCCCGGCGTCACGACGGAGCTGGCGGTCGAGTTCCCGGGGCAGCCGGATCGTCAGGCCGATGAGCGCCAGCCAGACCGCCCGCTCGTCGGTATCCAACCACACCGGGGGGTCACCGTCGCTCGTCTCCATGCCGCCATGTTAGTTGCAACTTGAACTCAATCGACGTAAGGTGATAGTTCAACTATTCCCGTCAGCGGGTGACCGAAACGGAGCCGAGCGCCTTGTCCACCACCCCGTCAGCCACGCCAACGATCCCCGATGCCGCCGCCGATCTGGCCGAGGCGATGGTCGCCACCCTGGCCACCATCGGCCCCGACGGTCGTCCCCAACTGTCCGCCGTCTGGTTCCTCATCGACGACGGCCACCCCAAGGTGTCGTTGAACACCCAGCGCCAGAAGACCAAGAACCTGATGGGGAACCCGGTCGCCACCCTGTTCCTGCTCGACCCGAGCGGGGGCCGGTACCTCGAGGTTCGTGGCGACGTCACGATCGAACCCGACGACGACTACGCCTTCGCCGACCGGGTTGGCGCCAAGTACGGCGGCGCCGACCTGCGGGCCATGGACGGCCCGGGCGAGCGACGGGTCGTGGTCAGTGTCGAGCCCGCCCGTATCAACTATGTGGACATGTCGGCGTAGCCGACCACCACCCTCGGCAATCCGATCCGACCCCGTGTCCGGAGGCACCCACATGCGCCTACCCACCTACTTCATCTCCCACGGCGGCGGTCCCTGGCCCTGGATCAAGGACATGATGCCCGGCGACATGTCCCACCTCGAGGCCTCCCTCCAGGCGATCCCCGGAGAGATCGGGGTGACGCCCCGGGCCGTGCTCGTCGTGTCCGGCCACTGGGAGACCGCCGAGTTCACCGTCCAGACCCACCCCCGGCCCCCGATGCTCTACGACTACGGCGGTTTCCCGGAGTTCACCTACCGGATCCAGTACCCGGCGCCGGGCGAACCGGCGGTGGCCGCCCGGGTGGTCCAACTGCTCGAAACCGCCGGCGTGACAACCCGGACCGATGCCGACCGCGGGTTCGACCACGGCGTGTTCGCCCCCCTGTACGTCACCTATCCGGACGCGGACGTCCCCATCGTGCAGCTCTCGATCCGGGCCGATTTCGACCCGGCCGCCCATCTGGCCGCCGGTCGAGCCCTGGCCCCCATCCGGGACGAGAACGTGCTGATCGTGGCCAGCGGCCTTCCCAGCTATCACAATCTGTCGAGGTTCGGGCCCGGCGCGGCCGAACCGTCCCGCCAGTTCGACCAATGGCTCACCGAGACCCTGGTCGACCACACCGGGGCCGAGCGTGATCGGCGCCTCGAGGCCTGGGCCGACGCCCCGAGTGCCCGGCTCAGCCACCCCCGCGAGGATCACCTGATCCCGGGTCTCGTCGCCGTCGGCGCGGCCGACGACGAACCCGGTTTCGTGCAGTACCACGAGGCGGCGTTCATGGGTGGGGTGACCTCGTCCAGCTACCGGTTCGGGACCGCGGTCCCGGCCGGCGACGCCCGGCTCGACTCCGCCGCGGCCCCCTAGCCGGTCGCCCCGCCCCGGGGGTCGAACCCGGGGCGACGGGCTGCCGGCCCCACGGATGACCGTGGCCGGTGTTGCGGTCGAATGATCGTGGACATCGGCCGGATGACAACCAGGTTCGACCAGACTGTTGGCATGACGGAAACAAACCGCCATCACCTGCGATCGGTCCCGGCCCCCGGCGCGGGGTCGGCCCGGTCGGCGGGCGCGTTGGCCTCGATTTCGGCCGCCGGGTTCGGACCGTTCGCCGGAGAGTCGTCGGGCCCGGCCGACCTCGTGTGGGTCAGCGCCCAATCGTCGGGGGTGACCGCGTTACGCCTGATCGAGGTGCTCGTCGCCCACGGGGGGACGCTGAGCGATGAACAGCTCCGCTTCCAGACCTCCGGGGCCGATCTGGCCGACATCGCCGAAGAACTGGGGCGGATGATCGAGATCGGCCTCGTCACCCTGACCGCGGACGGCCGGGTCGATCTCGACCGCGACCTGCTCGACGGTCTCGAACTCCCCCCGTCGATGGACGACTACCAGGCCCTCAGCTCCGACGAGGTGCGGATGATCTGCGTCGAGCTCGGGGTCAAGCCGCCGACCCGGAAAGGGGAGCGGATCCAGGCCATCGTCGACCGGTTCGCCGACCCTGACGGCCGCGCCGCGGTGATGGACGGGCTGAGCGGGCCGGCCCGTACCCTGCTGGCCACGATCGCCGAACGGGGCCGGGGCCGCCCGATCCCCGCGGAGACGGCCGGGTTGGACGGCTATGTGCTCCACCTCATTTCCCGCTACCGCCGCGGTTCCCTCAACCGGCGCCCCGTGGGCGAGTCGGGGTTCCCGGGACTGGCCCAGCTGGTGGAGCGGGGCATCGTCGGCCTGTCCGCCTGGGACACCACGGTGTGGATCTGGCGCGAAGCCATCCCCCTGCTCGACGCCCCCCTGATCACCGACTGGGACGTGGCCCCTCGGCCCACCACGTCCCGTTGCCGGCCGGTGCCGCACCGGCCCGCCCCTGTCGTGGCGGTGGCCGACCGGGCCCTCGCCCTGTGGGCCGAATCACCACCGAAGGTCCTCAAGAACGACGAGACCCGCCTGCCGAAACCGGCGGTTCGCTCCACCGCCAAGGCGCTCAAGGTCGACGAGGCCACGGTGGAACTGGCCGCCTCGCTGCTCATCGACATCGGCCTGATCCTGCCGAACACCACCGCGGTGTCGGGCCGCGGGCGGCGGCGAACCGTGGAGCGGCAGTGGTTGCCCGATCCCGTGCTCCTGGCGGCGTGGAAGGCGTTGCCGACACCGCTCCGGTGGGCTCGCCTGCTCGGCGCCTGGGCCCGCCCCGAACCTCCCCACGGTCAGCGTCAGCTCCTGGCCAACCGGCACCTCGTGTTGTGGGAGCTGGACGAGCTCGAACCGGGTGACGGCTACGACGACGACGATGCGTTCAGCCGCTGGATCGGCGACCGGCACGGCACCGTCGGATTGGCCGCGGCGGTCAATCAGGTGCTCGGCGAGTTGCGGGCCCTGGGGCTGATCCCGGCCGCCGGGCCGATCGGACTCACCGACCAGGCTCGCCAGGTGTTGGCCGATCCGGAACGCGTCGGGGCGACGGTGACCGCCACCGCAACCTCGGTGATCGTCCAGGCCGATCTCACCGTCGTGATCCCACCCGACCTCGATCATGACGTGCACCTCCGTCTCACCGAACTGGCCGAACGAGAGTGCGGCGACGCGGTCGAGGTGCTCCGGCTCGACGAGGACCGGATCGTCAGGGCCGTCCAGGCGGGACAGTCACCGGGCGACATCGTCGCCTTCCTCGACCGGATCAGCTCCGTGCCCCTGGCCGACCCGGTCGTCCGCCTCGTGCACGACGCCGCCGGCCGCGCCGACCGGGTCAGGCTGGTCAGCGCGGCCACCGTGGTCATCATCGACGACCCCGCCGACCTGAAACTGGCCTGCTCGATCCGGTCGGCCAAGCTCGAAGCGGTGGCGGCCAACGTGGCCGTCTCACCCCTCCCGCTCGACAAGGTACGCCAGGCTCTCGACCGCAAGGGCCTGGCCCCGGCCGTCACCGCCGGGCCGTCCGAACGGCCGGCGGCGCGATCCACCCTCGATCAGGCCGCCGACCTGCGGGCCCGGGCCGAGCGGGCCCGAGCCACCGCCGCCCAACTCGGCCGGGCCGGCGAGAACCCGGTGTCGGCCCGCCTCGAGCGGATGGCCGACGAGCTGAGCGACCCGGCGAAACGCCTGACCACCACCGGCCCCCTGGCCACCAGCAGCCGCCGCCTCGCCGAGGACCCACCCGGTGCCTGATCCGCTCAACCCCCTCATCGTCCAGAGCGACCTGACCGTCCTGTTGGAGACGGCCGGTCCGAAAGCCGCCGACGGCCAACGGGAGCTGGCCCGGTTCGCCGAACTGGTCAAGGCGCCCGAACACATCCACACCTACCAGATCACCGCCCTGTCGCTGTGGAACGCGGCCGCGGCCGGCCTGGCCGCCGACGACGTCAGCCAGGTCCTCCACGACTACGCCAAGTATCCCGTGGCCGAATCGGTCGACGAGGAGATCAGCGACCTGATGGGCCGGTACGGGCGGCTCTGGTTGACCCGGGCCGGGGGGGATCTGGTCCTCGCGTCGGACGACCCGATCCTGCTCGACGAGGTCGGCGGCCACCGCCAGGTGGGCGAGCTGTTGGGCCGCCGGATCGACGAGCACACCGTTGCGGTGCGGGAGGGGGATCGGGGGGCCCTGAAACAGGCTCTGCTGGTGTGCGGCTGGCCGCCGGCCGATGAGGCCGGGTTCTCCGACGGGGACGTGCTCCCCGCCGCGGATCTCACCGTGGATCTGCGGTCCTACCAGGTCGACGCCGTGCACCACTGGTGGCGGGACGGTGACCACTCCGGGGGGAGCGGGGTGATCGTCCTGCCGTGCGGATCGGGCAAGACGGTGGTCGGCCTGGCCGCCGTGGCCGAGGCCCGGACCCACACCCTGGTCGTGTGCACCACGGTGTCGTCGATCCGCCAGTGGATCCGGGAGGCCGTCGACAAGACCGGGTTGACCGCCGACGACCTGGGGGAGTGGTCGGGAGAACGCAAGCAGATCCGTCCGGTCACCTTCGTCACCTACCACTCCCTGGTGTGGGCCGATCCGTCGGCCTCCGACACCGACGGGATCGACGCCCGCCACCCCAATCTCCGGCTGTTCGACGAACAGGGTTGGGGTCTCATCGTGTACGACGAGGTCCATCTGCTCCCGGCCCCGGTGTTCCGGGCCACGGCCCGGATCCAGGCCGTTCGCCGGCTCGGGTTGACCGCCACCCTGGTCCGGGAGGACGGTCGGGAGGGCGACATCTTCAGCCTGATCGGCCCGAAACGCTACGACGCGCCGTGGCACGACCTGGAGGCGGCGGGGTGGATCGCCCCCGCGGTGTGCACCGAGGTGCGGGTGGCACCGGGGGAGGGGACCCGACGGTCCTACGCGGACGCCAACCCCCGCTCGCGCTACAAGGTGGCTGCCACCGCCGAGGAGAAGCTCGCCGTGGTGGAACGGTTGGCCGAACGGCACCGGGACGAGAACGTCCTGGTCATCGGCCAGTACGTCGACCAGTTGCGGTCGGTGGCCGGCCGGCTCGACGCCCCCCTCCTCACCGGGCAGACGTCCCAGCGGCGCCGCGACGAGCTGTTCGCCGCGTTCCGGTCCGGCGAGATCCGCTGCCTGGTCGTGTCCAAGGTGGCCAACTTCTCCATCGACCTGCCCGAGGCGTCGGTGGCGATCCAGATCTCGGGCCAGTTCGGCAGCCGGCAGGAGGAGGCCCAACGGCTCGGGCGGATCCTCCGCCCCAAGGCCGACGGTCGCCAGGCCAACTTCTACACCGTCGTCACCGCCGGTACCGACGACGCCCGCTTCGCCCGGAACCGCCAGCGGTTCCTGGCCGAACAGGGCTACAGCTACACCATCGTCGACTTCGACGCCGCCGAATCCGACCCCGACCCCGGCTGAGCGGGCGGTACACCGTCGTCCCTGCCGGCTCGGGCCGACGGCCCGACCTCAACCGAGGACACCGGCCAGGACCAGGTCGACATACTCCTCACCGGAACGGCCGAGCGCCTCGGTGACCACCCACTCGTTGTGCTCCCCGGTCCCCGGGGCCCGGCTGAGCTGGTGCGGTATCCAGCCGCCGTCGGCGTCGAGCCAGTGGGCGGCCTCACCGTCGATGGGAATCGCCACGTCCGGGGCGGCTGGTTGGTGCACCACCTGGTAGTGGTGGGTGAGCTGGGGGTCCCGCTCGACGGTGTCGGCGAGGTGTTCGACGGGTGCCGCCGGGACACCGATGGCCTGGAGCCGTTGGGCGAGCAGCCATTTGTCCTTGGTCGCTGTCCACGCCGCGAGCTCGGCGTCGAGGGCGTCCTCGTTGGCCTTGCGGGCCGCGTGGCCGGCGAACCGGTCGTCGTCGGCCAGGTCGGGCCGGTCCATGACGGCACACAACGCCCGCCACTGGTCGTCACCGGTGACGCTGACGGCGATCCACTCGTCGTCGCTCCGCTCGGAACCCGCCGCCGGGAACACGCCGTGCGGGCAATGGTTAGCGTCGTGGTTGTTGGCGCGCGGCGGCCGGCGCCCGGTGCTGCGGTAGTGGAGCCATTCCACACCGAGCAGGGAGACCATGCCCGACAGCTGGGTCAGGTGGATCTCCTGGCCCCGGCCGGTCCGGTCCCGCAGGCGGAGGGCGGCCAGCACGGCCGACACCAGCAGGTGGGGAGCGGTGAAATCCGGGTAGGGGACGCCCACCCCGCGGGGTCGTTCCCCGTCGAACCCGCACAGGAGGTTGAAGCCGGACGCCGCCATCAGGATGTTGCCCATGCTCGACCGCTGGGCCCACGGCCCCCGGCGGTGCGCGCCCGGCAGGTTGAGCGAGACGATGTCGGCTCGCTGCGCCCGGAGCACCTCGAAGCCGAGACCCATCCGTTCCATGGCATCGGGACGGAAATTGTTGACCACGACGTCGGCCGTGGCGATCAGGTCCTTGACCAGGGCGAGGCCTCGTTCGGTCGACAGATCGACGGCGAACGAGCATTTCCCCGCGTTGACCACGTTGAACAGGCCACCCAGATCCGGATCGGGGCGGCCGTCGGGCCCGGCCTGGCTGCGCATCGAGTCGGGGCGGGCCGCGGATTCGACCCGGATGACCTCGGCCCCGAAGCTGGCCAGCAGGCGGGTGCCGATCGGCCCGGCCAACACCCAACCGAAGTCGACCACCCGCACCCCGGCCAGGGCGTCGCCGGGCCGGACCCGCGAAGGGGAGCCCGGGGCCGCCGTGCCGCCGGCGCCTCCCGGCCCGGCGGCGGGCGGGGGACAGTCGAGCCGGTCGACGAGGTCCTGGTGCTGGCCGAGGGTGGGTGCTGGTTCGATGGCCACCCCGCCCGCCATCCCGTCGACGGGGGACCGGACGAACCCCAGATCGACACCGAGCGCCGGGTCGGCGACGGTCAGGAACTGGTCGTTGATCACGAACTGCTCGGTCCGATCGAGGTCGTCGAAACCGAGCACGGGCAGGCAGACCTGGTCGGCCCGGAGGGCCCCGGCCGCGAACTCGTCGCGCGACAACCGGGCGGCGAGGGCACGGACGGTCTCGGGCACCGGATTGTCCCGCCGGGGTGCGTCGAGCCGGGCCAGGGCCCAATCATCGACCCCCAGCCCGTGATCGATCCCGACCGCGTCGGCCCAGGCCAGGAACTCGGGAAAGCGGTCGGGTCGGACCATGATCCCCACATAGCCCCCGTCCGCGCAGCGTAACGCCGTCGACAACCCCGGCCGGCGCGGCAGCTCCCCCCGCCAGGTCCACTGGCCGGGCGTGTTGGTCTGCAGCACCGCCATCACCGTCGCCTCCTGCAGGGACAGGTCGATGTGGACGTCGGACGGTTCGCTGCCCCGGGCCACGGCGTGGAGCGCGATCGAGATCGCAGACGCCGCGGTCAGGCCGGCCAGGGTGTAGGAGGGGTAGGCGGCACCGTGTACGGGAACACCCCGGGGTTCGCCCGACACCCACACCAGCCCTCCCGCCGCCCCGGCGATGAGGTCGGTGGCGCGCCAATCGGCCCACGGCGGCGCCGCCCCGTCCGGGCCGGCCAGCCCGAACGGGGTGACCGAGCACTGGATCAGCCCGGGACGGTACCGGTGGAGCCGGTCGAGCCCGGCCGCGGCCCGGGTGGAGCGGGGAGCGCTGTCGATGACGACGTCGGCGCCGGCGACGAGGGCGGCGAACCGGTCGGGCTCCAGTGCCGGGTCGAGCACCACCGACCGTTTGTTGGCGTTGAGGTACAGGTGATGGCACGAACGTTCGAGGCCGGGCTCGTCGGCCAGGAACGGGGCGAGGCGGCGGATCGGGGCGCCACCGGGCGGTTCGACCAGGATCACCTCGGCGCCCAGGTCGGCCAGGATGCGTCCGGCCAGGGCTGCGGACCGGTCGGCCAGGTCGATGACCCGGACGCCGTCGAGCGCCCGGTTCACGAAGCCGCGGTGCCGGCCACGGGCACGGTCACGGTGCTCTGCATGGCCGTGGCCCCGGGGTTGCCGTGCTCGTCGAGCAGGGTGACCGTCAGGTCCGCAGTCACCGTCCCGCGGTCGGCGGCCCGGAACTCGGCGCGGCTCACGATGGTGTCGTCGGCGCTGACCGGCGCCTTCCAGCGGGTGTCGATCAGGGCGCCGTGGCTGAGGGCGGACGGCCCCCACGCGGCCAGCAGGAGCTCCAGGGCGAACGACAGCACATGGTTGCCGCCGGCGATCGGCCGGTCGAGACCGGCGGCCCGGGCCTGTTCGGGGTCGGAGTGGATCGGGTTGTCGGAGTGGGCGGTGTCCCGGGCCGCCATCATGGCCAGGGTGACGGTGATCGGCGGGCTCTCGAACCGGGTGCCGGGCGCCGTCTCGGCGATCCGGGCGAGATGGGGGTTGGCCCCGGCGGAGCCGAAGTCCACGGCGGGTTGGGCCAGCTCATCGAACGGTACCCCGTCGTGGTGGTCGGCCAGCCCGTCGACCGGCCGGTACGACGTGAGACCGGTGGTCAGATTGGTGGTGAGCGGCCGGCCGTCGGCCCCGAAGCTCCGGGCCCCGCTCGACGCGTAGCGCCGCCGTTTGCGGGCGAACCGGTTGAGGTTCTCACCCTCGACGGTGAAGGCCTCGGTCCGGGCGAACGAGGTGTGGATCGTGCACTGCTCCCGTACCCACACCGAGCCGGTGATGGCCGAGGTCTTCGCCGGTCGGTCGGCCGATTCGGCCGGGGGTTCCGGCCGGGGCTGCCGGGCGAGGATGAACAGTCCCATGCTGCACGCCAGGTCGGGGGGTATCCAGCCGTCGGCGACCAGGGCGGCGGTGGTCGGCCCGAACCGGCCCAGCCCGGCCGCGGCCCCGTCGATCCGGTCACCCGCCATCGGTCCGACGGCTCGGTCGAGGGGCTGGGGCCAACGTGAAGTCGTCATCCCCGGACCCTAGACCCCCGGCCCGCCACGGTTCACGGTGGTGCCCACGCATCGACTGCCAGCGGTCGGCTCACGGCCGGGCCCGCGGAGGTTCGGGCCGGTCGCTCCCGCCCGGGTCGTGCCCGTCGGGTGGGCGCCGCCACCGCTGCCGGTTCTACCGTGGGCACCGGGGCGCAGCCGACGGGCGGCGATGACGAACGGGGGAAGCATGGACGGTGGACCGCTGGCCGGGGTGCGGGTGCTGGAGCTGCCGTGCAGCCTGGCCGGCGCCTACGCCACCAAGCTCCTGGTCGACGCCGGTGCCGAGGTCACCATGATCGAGCCGCCCGAAGGGGCCCCGCTGCGCCGCTGGCTGGCCGGCCACGACCCCTTGCCGGAAGGGACCGACGGGCCGCTGTTCACCGCCCTGGCCGCGGGGAAGGCCAGTGCGATGGCTCGGCCCGGGGCGGGGCCAGCCGAACGGGGCGCGGTGCTGGCCGCCGGGCGGGCCGCCGACATCGTGGTGTGTGGCCCGACCCCGATCACCCCCGACGAGTGGCGGGCCGCTGCACCCGGGGCCGTCGTGGTGTGCCTGTCGCCGTTCGGCAGTGACAGCCGCTGGGCCGATCGGCCCGCCACCGAGTTCACCGTGCAAGCCCTGTCGGGCGGTCCCGCCCACCGGGGCGCGCCCGGCACCGACCCGATCAGTGTCGGCGGCCAACACGGCGAATGGGCCCTGGGGACGTTCGGGGCGGCCGGAGCGCTGGCGGGCCTGCACCGGCGGGCCCGCACCGGCACCGGCGAACTGGTCGACGTGTCGATGCTCGAAGCGCTGATCATGACCCCGCACTTCCAGCCGATCACCTACCAGTCGATGGCCGGGTCGGCATATTTCGAGGGTCGCCGCCCCCGCTACCCGGGCGACATCGAGCCCACCGCCGACGGGTTCGTCGGGTTCGCCCTGGTCAACACCCTGCAACCCTGGCTCGACTTCTGCGCCCTGATCGGCCGCCCGGACTGGGCCGAAGACACCGAACTGCACAACCCGGGCCTCCGGGCCGCCCGCTACGACGAACTGATCGGCCCGATCCGGGCCTGGACCACGGCGCGGACCACCGCCGAGATCGTCGAGGTGGCCTCGGCCATGCGCATCCCGGTCGCCCCGATCGGGCACGGGGCCAACGTGACCACCATGGACCACTTCGTCGAACAGGGCTTCTTTCAGCGCAGCGCCGATGGGTCTCAGCTCCGGCCGAGCCCCCCGTTCCGGTTCGCCGGTCGTCGCCCCGACCCGGTGGCCCCGGCCGCACCCCCGATCGGCCCGCCCCTGAGCGACCCCGCATCGCCGACCGGGACGCCGGCACCCGGCGCGTCGCTCGCGGGTTCCTCCCGGTCGCCCCAGCCCACCGTCACCCGGCCGCCGTCGTCGGGGGAGCCGGCGTTCGGTGAGCTGCCCTTCCAGGGGCTCCGCATCCTCGATCTCACGGCCTTCTGGGCCGGTCCGTTCGCCACCCATCTGCCGGCCCTGCTCGGCGCCGAGGTGTTGCACGTCGAGTCACCGAAGCGGCTCGACGGTGCCCGCTCCATCGTGGTCCGTGGCGCCGACCCGGAACAGTGGTGGGAATGGTCGCACGCATTCCAGGGGGTTAACACCAACAAGCACGGGGTCTCCATCGACCTGTCCGACGACCGGGGCTTGGCCGTCCTGCGCCGCCTGGTGGCCTCATGCGACGCGGTCGTGGAGAACTTCAGTCCCCGCGTGCTCGACGGCTGGGGACTCGACGAAGCCGCCGTCCGGGCGATCCGGCCCGACGTGGTCTACCTGCGGATGCCCGCCTTCGGCCTGGCCGGCCCGTGGCGTGATCGGGTCGGGTTCGCCATGACGATGGAGCAGGTGTCGGGTCTCGCCTGGATGACCGGTCCGGCCGACGGCCCGCCCGTCACCCTCCTCGGTCCGTGTGACCCGGTGGGCGGGGCGCACGGGACGATCGCCCTGCTCGCCGCCCTGTGGCACCGGGCCCGGACCGGTCGGGGGATGCTGGTCGAGGTGCCGATGGTGGCCGGTGCCCTCAACCTCGCCGCCGAACAGGTGGCCCACCACAGCGCCACCGGGGAGTTGCTGACCCGCGCCGGCAACCGCGGCCCGGCCGCCGCCCCCCAGAACACCTACCGATGCGCCGACCCGCCGACCCATGGCGAGGCCCGCCATATTGCGGTCGCGGTCGCCACCGACGACCAATGGCAGGCCCTGCGGGCCGTCCTCGGTGCACCGGCCTGGGCCGACGATCCGGCGTTCGCCACCGCGGCCGGTCGTCGCCGCCACCACGACCGGCTCGACCGCGAGCTGGGGGCCTGGTGCGCCACCCGGCCGGCCGCCGACCTGGTCGAACGCCTCGTCGCCGCCGGCGTCCCGGCCGCACCGGTGCTGGTGACCGGAGAACTGCTCGACCTCGCCCCACTGCACGACCGGGGCTTCCTGGAGCCGGTCGACCACCCTGTCACCGGCACCACGCTGCACACCACCTACCCGGCCCGGTTCTCGGGCGGGCCGAGCGTGCTCAACCGGCGGGCGGCGCCAGTGGTGGGCCGGGACACCCTCGAGGTGCTACGCACCGTGGCCGGGTATTCCGCCGAGGAACTCGACGCCCTGGCGGCCACCGGGTTGCTGAGCGACGCCGTGTGAGCCGGGCCCCGATGGTTCGGGGCCACCGCGACCACAATGAGAACTGTTCCTATAACAGGTAGGGTGGGGGCCATGACCGATGATCGAGTCCCCGTGACCGCACCGACCGGATCCCCGCGTGCCGGCAAGGCCGACACCCTGGGGCGGGATGGGCTCGCGGCCGAGTTCCGGTCGTGCCGGGCATGACGGCGACGGAGACCACGCCGACGGCTTGCTGGCGAGCCGATCTCGATGACTACGTCCAGGTGCTCGAGGTCCATCCCGATGGGCGCCAGGCGGTGGCCGGATCGTTGGCCGGCGAGGCGGTCCTGGTCGACACGGCGGACGGCACCGTCACCCGGCTGCCGCGACATGAGCTGGGTGTGCTGAGCGCCGCCTGGTCGCCGGACGGGGAATGCCTGGCCGTCGGGGGCCAGGACGGCCTGGTCAGGATCCGCGATCGCCATGGTGTCGAACGTGCGGTGGTCGACGGGTCGGGCTGGGTGACCGGTCTGGCCTGGTCCGCCGACGCCCGGCTGCTCGCGATCGGGGCCGGCCGTCGTCTCCTGGTCGTCGACCGGGACGGGGCGTTCGCCGGTGACTTCGACGGGCAGACCTCGACGGTGACCGGGGTGGCGTGGTCGGCCGACGGCAGCCGGGTGGGAGCCTCTGCCTACGGGGGTGTCGCCTGGTACGACATGGTCGGCTCCCGGGCCGGCCGGCGTCGGCGCTTCGACTGGAAGGGCTCGTTGTTGTGCCTGGCGGTCTCGCCCGACGGCCGGTGGGCCTGCGCCGGCGCCCAGGACGCCACCGTGCAGTTGTGGCGGCTCTGGAGCGGCGGTGACCTCGCCATGTCGGGCTATCCGGCCAAGATCGAGCGGCTCGGCTTCCGGTCCGACAGTCGGTGGCTGGCCGTGGCCTGTATGGACGAGCTCACGGTCTGGGATTTCGCCGGCCGGGGACCGGGCGGCACCGCCCCCGCCGTGGCCTCCGGGCATGACCAACACATCGAGGACCTGGCCTGGACCCCGTCGGGCTCGGCGGTCGCCACCGGGGGCGCCGACGGCCGGGTCATCGTGTGGGCTACGCCGGGTCGCGCCGGGCAGAAGCTCTCCCCGATCACCGCCCTGGAATCGGACGCCGGGGTGGGACGGCTCCGCTGGCTCGGCGACGACGATCTCCTGGTGGGACGGGCCGACGGGGGCATCGTCCGCCTCAGCCTCGGCACGCGATCAGGCCAGGCCGCGGTGTAGCCGGCCAGCGCCGGCCGCGCCCACGGGAATGCCGACGGGTTCAGCGGCGGGCCCATCGACCCGGGCGGACCCACCGGCTCGCCATCAGCGCCGCGCCCAACGCCAGGAGCACGGCCCCAACCGTGACCGGTGAGGTGCCGGTCCCGGTGGATGCGAGCCGGCTGGTCCTGCCGGCGGAGCTCTGCCCGGACGGGACTGTGGCCGTCGGTGACTGGCCGGACACGCCGAGCACCTCGGGTTGGTAGACCACCGACACCGTCTGGCCGTAGGCGTCGGTGATCTCGATGGTGACCGGATCCGGTTTCCCGGCGAACCCCGGCTCAGGCACGAAGGTGACCAGGCCCAACTTCGGATCCAGCAGGTACGTGCCCTGGCCCGTGATGGCCAACCGGTGGCCTCGCTGGCCGTTGATCAGCAGCGCCGCGCTCCCCCCGGGAGGCACGTCGACCTGGAACGACTGTTGGATCGCCTGGTTCCCGATGGTCGATCCGCCGTCGGCCACGGGTGGTGGTGGGGGGTTGACGGTTGGGGTGGCGGTGTCGGTTTGGTTGTAGGGGTCGGTGATGCGGTAGGTGGCTGGGGTGGCGGTGCCGGTGTAGCCGAGGATGGGGGTGAAGGTGATGACGCCGGTGGTGGTGTTGAGGGTGTAGGTGCCTTGGTCGGGGATGGTGAGTGAGGTGTTTCTGACTTTGCGCGACGGATCGGTGTTGGAATCAGACCCCGTCGCGGGGGTGCTGGCGTGTGGTTGGTGGTGCGTGTAGTGGTCGGGTTCATGGGGTGGTCTGGTGGGTGCGGTGCCAGGCCCGTCGGGCTTGGTCGGCGGCGGTGAGACCGTCTTGGCGGGCGGCTCGGATGGTGTCACCGCGTCCTTCGTGT